>CAYUOL010000221.1:0-11253 GCA_964446345.1 uncultured Iamiaceae bacterium
CTACAAGGATCCCGTCACCAACTTCGAGTACGTGATGCCGACGACGCAGCCCACGTTGCCGGCGGCGTTGGACGGCCTCGTCGATCAGGTGCACGGCCTCGTGTACTTCAGCGTCGACGGGTTCTTCGAACCGAAGCCGAGGCCCCCGCACCTCACGAGCCTCCCGTCCCCCGGCACCGCCTCCGTCAGTGCGTCCGCCACCGGCGCCGTCGGCACGCCGACGCGCACCGGCACCCCCGCGGGGTGCCCCGACGGGGTCAACCAGTTCACCAACGGCGCCGGGCCCGGGTTCACGCCCAACCAGTTGCTCACCGCCTACGGCATCGCCCCGCTGCAGGCGAAGGGGCTGCAGGGCCAGGGGATCTCGGTGAGCCTGGTCGAGTCCGGTGCGTTCATCCAGAGCGGCCTCGACACCTTCACCGAGTGCTTCGGCATCGACGCCATCGACCCGATCGTGCACACGGTCGGCCCGCCCGGTCCGGTGCCCCCGTCCATCGAGGCACAGCTCGACGTGCAGGTCATGGCGATGGTGGCCCCGCAGCTCGGGCGCCTCGACGTGTTCCAGGGCGGCTTCAACGCGTTCACGCACGACGACGTCGTCAGCTTGATCCAACTGGTCGGCCTGCCGCTCGACGCCAGCACCACCGGCGGCCGGGCGCCCGACGTGGTGTCGGTGAGCTACGGCGTGTGCGACCAGTTCCTCGAGCGGATGGGTCCGGCGGTGGACATCATGAACGAGATCTTCGCCACCGCCGCCGCCGCCGGCATCACCTACGCGGTCGCGTCCGGCGACGACGGCTCCACCACGTGCAACCGGTTCTTCGACATCCCGCCGACGAACCCCGTCGTCAACCCCGCGTTCCCCTCGTCGTCGCCGTGGGTGACCTCGATCGGCGGGTCCAACCTCACCCTCGCCGCCGACAACTCCATCACGCAGGAGACCGTCTGGAACGACGCCCAGTTCCCGAAGCCGTACAACCAGCAGTCGGGCGGCGGCGGCGCGCCGAGCCTGGTGAACGCGGCGCCGTGGTACCAGCAACGTGCGCAGGTGCCGGCGAACACGATGCGGCAGGTGCCCGACCTCGCCTTCTTCGCCGACATCATGCCGGGGTACCAGCAGTACTGCCCGGTGCAGGTGTGCCCGTCGGACTTCCCGAGCCCGGGCTGGTTCCCCAACGGCGGCACGAGCGCGGCGACGCCGCTCTTCGCGGGATCGGTCGCGCTGGTGGACCAAGTGCTGGTGGCGGCGGGGCTGCCGAAGATCGGGTTCGCGAACCCACTGCTCTACGAGGCGTTCGCCTCGACGCCATCGCTGGCGAACGACATCGTCCTGGGGAACAACGACGTCTTCGGTGCCGGGTGCTGCGCCGCGGCCGTCGGCTACGACACCGCCTCGGGCTGGGGCTCGCTGGACATCCAGAAGCTGTCGCAGGCCCTGCTCGCGCCGACCGTGTCGTTGTCGCTCGACCCTCCCTCGGGCGGTCCGCCGTTGACCACGAAGCTGGTGGCTGACGTCGGCCTGCCCGCCGGCGCGGTGCGGAGCTACGCATGGGACACAGACGGCAACGGCACCACCGACGCCACGACGACCGTGCCCGAGCTCGCCTTCACCTACGCCGCCGCCGGCCAGTACACGCCGTCGGTGACGATCGTGACGAACCTGGCCCGCACCGCGACCGGCCAGACCAACGTGGTGGTGGGCACCGGCCCGGCCGACGTCGCGACGCCCGTCCTCGCCGCCCCGGCCTTCACCGGCTGACGACGCGACTCCTCGCGCCGGCCCCGGTGCGCTCCCCGCCAGACGCCGGCCTCGCCGTCAGCAGGTGATGGTGACCTGGAAGCCAGTGATCGTGCCGGTGGTGGTGATCGTGATCGGCGGCGAGTTCAGCAGCACGTAGGGCAACGCCGGCGAGATGGTGTTGATGGAGCCTCCACCGAGCGCGGATATTGCGGTGACGGTGTATCCGGTGAACGCGGACGCCGTGTTGTACATCGTGTACGAACCGGGGCTCCCACCCGGGAGGATGATGGCCATGCCGCACGGGCCGATCGGGCTCGGCGGTCCTCCGATGGGCAACGACGTCGTGGTGCCTGTGCCGCTGCCCGCCGCGAACGCGGAGCGGGAGAGGACGACTGGCGTCACCCACGCCGCCGTGGCTCCGATCGCGGCCTTCTTCATGAAGGATCGTCGTCCGGTCTGCGCAGGCGCGCCCGCGTCGAAGTCGCCTTGCTCTTCCATCCGTCATCGTCGCCTTCCGGGCGCGCTGCGCCCTGCCCGTGCGTGACCGGTCCCGCCGCGACGCGCCGTTCGAGGTCGCCCGCTTTTCAGGTAACAGTGTAGGCTGAAGCTTGCCCGAGGTCAACGGGAGCGGGGCATGCGCCTCACGGACGAGTCCGCAACGCGTCGGCGATGCGCCGCAGCTCCTGCTCGAAGAGCTCCTCGTGCGCCTCGGGCAGGAGCGCCCGAGCGATCTGCCCGCGCGTCGTGCGCGGGCGCGTGATGCTGCCGACGTTGTCCACCATCCAGCCGCGCAGCTCGGCTTCGTCACGGCCCAGCTCGGCGTTCGTGATCTGCCGAGCCGCTCCGAGGACGACCGAGCCGTAGGTGAACTGCATGAGCAGGTGGAACGACTGGTACGGATCCGCGAAGCCGCTCATGTCCATGATCCCGGCGAAGGCATCGATGCTGTCGAGGAGTCGCTGATCGAGCTTCGGTGCGGCCGCGACGTAGAGCGCGACCTGGGGGTGCTGGAGGAAGACGCGCCTGATGCAAATGAGACCGTGCATGATCCACTCATCCGATGTGGGTGGCGTCGCCGAGATCTCGGCGGCGACCTCGTCCCAGACGAGATCGACCACGCTGTCGATCACGTCGCCTCTCCCGTCAAAGTGCGTGTACAGCGCTCGTGCGGTGAGGTGCACCTCGGCACCCAGGCGACGCATGCTCAACGCAGCCACGCCCTCGCGGTCGATGATCGACAGCGCCGCGCGCGTGATCTCGTCACGGGTCGCGTGCGTGGTGCGCTCTTGGGCGATCTTGCCGCGACCCGGGCCCTTGGGCTCCGGGGCACCCCCATCGTCGCCGGCCACCATCACCGCCTCCTCACCCAGTCTCTCGCGAGACGATCGCTCACGGCGCCGCACGCTACCGGGCCTGCTGCGCGTCGTCACCGCTACAAAGGCGGACCCGCCGGCCGCAGATGTCACCCCGCCTACGCTCTGGTGCGGCGGGTGAGCACATCGCAACGGGGGTCCTGGTGGAGTCGAAGGCAGCGATCTTGTGGGGTCCGGGCCAGGAGTGGTCGGTCGAGCCGATCGAGCTGGATGCACCGCGCGGGCGGGAGGTGCTCGTGCGCATGGTGGCGTCGGGCATGTGCCACTCGGACGAGCACATCGTCACCGGAGACCTGCAGTCACGTCCGCCGGTCGTCGGCGGGCACGAAGGCGCCGGCGTCGTCGAAGCAGTGGGACCGGACGTCTCGTTCGTCGAGGTCGGCGACCACGTCGTGTTCAGCTTCGTGCCGTCGTGCGGCGCGTGCCCGTCGTGCGCGTCCGGGCACTCGAACCTCTGCGACAACGGCGGGCGCCTGCTGAGCGGGCGGCAGCTCGACGGCACCTCGCGCCACCACGCCCGGGGGGAGGACCTGCAGACGTTCCTCTTGCTGGGCACCTTCGCCCACCACACCGTCGTGCACGAGTGGTCCTGCGTGAAGGTGCCGGCCGAGGTGCCGCTCGCCACGGCCTGCCTGGTGGGGTGCGGCGTCACCACGGGCTGGGGCAGCGCGGTCTACGCGGCCGAGGTGAAGCCCGGCGACAAGGTCGCCGTCGTCGGCCTCGGCGGGATCGGCTGCGCCGCCGTGCAGGGCGCGGTGATGGCCGGAGCCGAGCAGGTCTTCGCCGTCGACCCGGTGCCGTGGAAGCTCGAGATGGCGCAGGGCTTCGGCGCGACGCACATCGCGAGCGACCTCGCGGAGGCCAAGGACCTGATCGAGCGGGAGACCTGGGGCCGGCGCTGCGACAAGGTCATCATGGCGATGGGCGTCGGCCGCGGCGAGCACATGCACGAGGTGATGGCGATCACGGCCAAGCGGGGGCGGGTCGTGATCACCAACGTCCACCCGCTGCTCGAGCGGACCAACACCATCCCGTTGCTCGATCTCACGCTGTCCGAGAAGCAGGTCGTCGGGTCGATCTTCGGTTCGGCGAACCCCCGCAAGGACATCCCCCGCCTACTCGAGCTCTTCAGCGCCGGCCGGCTCGACCTCGACACGATGATCACGCGCAGGTACCCGCTCGAGGGCATCAACCAGGGCTTCCAGGACCTGCGCGACGGCCAGAACATCCGGGGCGTGCTCGTGTACGAGTGACCTCCGAGCCCCATGCGGGGGCGCTCACCCCGGCGGTCGATCTTGTTCGGTTGGTACGGTGCCGCACCAACCGACGAGGGGATGCGACATGGGCGGCAGTGGCACGGCAGAAGAGGGCGACGTCGACGACTTCACGCGACGTTTCGAGCAGATGCAGGCGCTGATCGACGCGCAAGCCGCGACGGTGGCGCGCCTGCAGGAGCGCCTGGATCGCATGGAGGCGATGAGCGGGCCGCAGACCAATTCGGGGACGCCGCTCACTGCGTCCCCCGTCCTCCCGAAGATCGGCGAGCCCACGAGCCGCCGCAACCTGATGACCAAGGGCGCCGCTGCGGCCGCCGGTGCGGCGATCGCGGGCACGGTGCTCAACGTCGCGTCCGCGTCACCGGCCGCCGCCGCCAGCGGCACGTTCGACGGTGACCCGGCGGTGCTGGCCGTCGGCACGGATGCGGGCATCGGCATCCGGGCGGAGACGGGGAGCAACGCCGGCGTCCACGGTGTGGCCAACACCGGTGTCGGCGTCCGCGGAGAGTCGTTGAGCGGCCTCGGCATGACTGGCTTCTCCTCGACGGGGGTCGGCGTCGGCGGCGCCAGCAACGGTCCGGACGGGGCGGCCATCACCGGCCAGAACGCGGCGCTCACCGGCGTCGCCCTCGCGGTCGTCGGCGTCTCGGAAAGCACCTCGGCGACGGCGGTCAAAGCACGGGCCACCGCGAAGACCGGCTCCACCGTCGCGCTGCACGCGATAGCCGACAGCTCCGGGGGGACTGGCGTGAGAGCGCACGCGACCGCGACTGACGGCTCCACCATCGCGATCGAAGGGATCACCGAGAGCCCCTCGGGAATCGGCGTCTACGGCCTGGCCGACGCCGGCACGGGATCGACGATCGGGGTCTGGGGAACCACGGCGTCCCCGGTGGGCACCGGGGTCCTGGGATCGGGCGGCACCGGGGTCCGTGCGAGCTCGGGCCGCACCCAGCTCCAGCTGGCCGGCAACCCGGCCTCGCCGCTCGGCGCGGGACAGCCTCGCGTCGCCGGCGAGGTGGTGCTCGACGTCAACCGGGACCTGTGGCTGTGCGTCGCGGACGGCACGCCCGGAACGTGGACCCGACTCGCCGGGCCGTCGACGGCGGGCTCGCTGTCGGTGCTGTCCTCGACCACGCGGATCTACGACAGCCGGCCGGGCAGCCAACCGCCGACCGGCACGAAGACCAAGTTCCAGGACGGCGACGTGCGGCCGCTCGCCGCGAACGGCAACGGCTCCGGAGTCCCGACGACCGCGAAGGCCGTGATGATCAGCGCCACGGCGACCAACACGAACCCCGGCGGCTTCTTCTCGTTCTACAAGACCGGCATCGCGTTCCCTGGCAACTCCAACCTCAACTGGGGGCTCGTGAGCTCGACCGTCGCCGTCACGACCGTCGTCGCGTGCGGTGCGAACGCCACGTTCAACGCACGCATGCAAGGCGTCGGTGGCGCCGACCTCATCATCGACGTCATCGGCTACTACCAGTAACCACCTCCGCTGCTGGACCTCGTCGAGGACTGCGCGCGCTCAGCCGCCGCTGAGCGCCTGCATGATC
This sequence comes from uncultured Iamiaceae bacterium, assembly GCA_964446345.1. GTDB lineage: Bacteria > Actinomycetota > Acidimicrobiia > Acidimicrobiales > Acidimicrobilacustridaceae > CAYUOL01. Next base: position 5,951 of record CAYUOL010000221.1, read on the forward strand.
GTCAGCTCGTCGGCGTCTCCGACCGGCGTCGAGAGGTCCTTCACCTGATCCTCGCCGACCCAGACCTTCACGTGCTGCCGGAGTCGGTTCTGCTCGTCGGCCATGCGGAAGCGGATGCCGGGGAACTGGCGATCGAGGTCGTCGAGCACGGCGGACACCGTCGCGCCCGAGCCCATGACCACCGCCTGCTGGTTCGTGTAGGAGCGCAGCGGCGTCGGGATGCGGACCTTCACGCGCCGCTCACCCGACCTGCACCGAGTAGATCTCGGGCAGGTGGTCCGCGATGCACGCCCACGACGCGCCCTCGTCACGGCTCGCCCACACCTCGCCGCACGTCGTCCCGAAGTACACGCCGACGGCGTCGGCGTCGTCCGTGGTCATCGCCTGGCGCTTCACCGTGAACCACGCGCGCTCGGGCATCCCGTTGTCCTGCCGCTCCCAGCTGCTGCCGCCGTCGCGCGTCACGTACGCCGCCGGCCGCCCATCGATGCTCGTGCGCGGCCAGACGTCGGTGCCGTCCATGGGGAACACCCATGCGGTGTCGCGGTCGCGCGGGTGCAGCTCGATGGGGAACCCGATGTCGCCGATCTCGCGCGGCATGTTGTCGCCGATGCGGACCCACTCCACGTCCGGGCGATCGAGGCGGTAGATCCCGCAGTGGTTCTGCTGGTAGAGCCGATCGGGGTCAGCGGGGTGGATGCGCACGGTGTGCGGGTCGTGCCCGAACTCGGGCGGCGGCCCGGGGAAGAAGTCGGCGGCGACGCCCTTGTTCAGCGGTGCCCAGTCCTTGCCGCCGTCGACGCTCTCGAACACGCCGCCGCCGGAGAGCCCGAGGTAGAGGTGCTCGGCGTCGCGAGGATCGACGATCACCGAGTGGAGCATCGAGCCGTCCGGCGTGTTCTCCTCGGGCCACTCGCACCAGGTCTCCCACATCTCGTGGTCGTTCCACCCCGTCACCGGGGACCACGTGTCCCCGCCGTCCTCCGAGCGGAACAGCGCCTGGGGCGACGCCCCACCGGCGTACCAGGATCCCGGCTCGTCGACGTGACCGGGCGTCAGCCAGAACACGGTGCTCAGCGCCCGTTCGAGACGGTCACCGGGGGCGAAGGCCGGTGGTTTCGTCGCCTCGTTCCAGGTGGCCCCGCCGTCGTCGGACCGCATGACCGTCGGCCCGAGGTGCCCGGTCTTCGCGGCGACCAGGACGAGGCGCTCGTCGCGCGGATCGACGACGGCGTGCTGGATGATCTGGCCGAACATCGCCGGTTCGCCGACGCTCCAGGTCTGCCGGTCGTCCGATGTCAGCGTCCACAGCCCCTTGCGCGTGCCAACGAGCACCTTCATGTCGGCTCCTCCTCGAGCGGGATCATCGGGCAGACCCCATGGTCGCGAAGACGGGTCCCACGCGCGGTTCTCATCGCGGGCGCGGTCAGATCAAGGCATCCCACACCTGGCGCTCGTCGGACGCCGGATCCGCGAGCGCCTCGATGGTGTCGTCGAAGTTCATCGTCGCCCGGGCGGCGGTGTCGTACGGCGCCCAGTGCGGGATCGCATCGTGGTTGGGGTCGCGCGACGTCGCGAAGCGCCACCACGACTCGTGCATCGCCGACGCGAGCGCCGCCGGGGTGGGTCCGTCACCGAGGAACATCGCGGCGCCGGCGCGGTCCAGGTTGTCGAACACGAACGGGATCTCGAGCGCGTGGCACGAGCCGAGCTTGCCGTCGAAGGCCCGCGACGGCCATGTGAACCGGTAGCTGTAGGTGTGGTCGGGCTGGTGCTCGGCCTGGGTCTCGGCGACGCGGACGGCCGGGAGGCGGAACACGACGTCGGTCATGATGGCGCACCACACCGCGTTGGCATCGGCTCCGGGGCGGGCGCGGCGGTACACGTCGAGGATGCCCGGCGCGTCACCGAAGACGCGATCGACCGTGCGCACGAGCCGTTCGTCGTCCATCGGCTTGGCGGCGAGGTGGAAGAGGTGCCACTCGTCGAGGTTCGAGCCGACCATCACCGCGACGTCCGCGCTGAGCCCGTCGCGCATCGCGGCCAGCGGAGCCTGGGGCAGCTCGACGCCGTCGAGCACGGGCTGGAACGGCAGCCCCAGGATGCGGCCGACGCCCGTGGACGGCGTCGGGTCGTGGCTCGCGTTGCGCAGCTGGTCGCTCGCGAACGTGGCGGTGGCGGCGACCTGCGCGTCGAGCAGCTGCTGCGGCTCGGCGGCGAGCAACGAGTCGATGTCGCGGCGCCCCAGCGTGTCGAGGAACGACTCGGTGATCGCCGCCGCCTTGGGCGCGGTCACGAGGTTGTGGGCCGCGCCGCTCTGGAGGATGGCCTGGTGGAACAGGCCCTGCGCTCGTGGGAGGCCGAGCAGCGTGCCGACGCTCATGCCGCCGGCGGACTCGCCGAAGATCGTCACGTTGCCGGGGTCGCCGCCGAACGCCTCGATGTTCTCGCGCACCCACTCGAGCGCCGCGACCTGGTCGAGGATGCCGTTGAGCCCGGACGACGCGTACGCCTCGCCCCCGACATCGGCGAGGTGCAGGAACCCGAGCACGCCGAGCCGGTAGTTGATCGACACGACGACCACGTCGCCGTGCTGGGCGAACCGGGCGCCGTTGTACCAAGGCGTCGCGCTCGACCCGCTCGTGAAGCCGCCGCCGTGGATCCAGACCATCACGGGGCGGTGCGCGCCGTCGAGGCCGGGCGTCGCGACGTTGAGGGTGAGGCAGTCCTCGTCGCACGTCGGCGTCGGCCCACCGAGCAGGCCGCCCATCATCGCCGGCGGCTGCCACGACACCGGCGAGAACCGGGTGGCGTCACGGGTGCCCGACCACTCCAGAGGCGGTTGCGGCGGGCGGAACCGCAGCGGTCCGACGGGCGGCGCCGCGTACGGGATGCCGGCGAACAGCAGCGCGCCGTCCTTCTCCCGACCCTGGACCTGACCTTGGTGCGTCATGGCGAGCACGGCCATCTGGCTCTCCCCTGTGCGAGTAGCGCGTTGGGTCCGATCGGGCGACGAGTCCCCCCGGACCCTCGATCGAACGGCGCTCACCCTACCGGCGCTCGTTCGCTCCGGCGGACCGCACCGGAACGCCCTGCCGAAGCGATCCGAACCACGCGGCCCGCGCCCGGCGTCGGCGGTCGAGGAACCTCGGGTTCAGCTCAGCGCTTCGCTCAGGGCTCGATCGCCGCGACGAACGCGGCCTGGTCCTCGGTCTCGACCGCCGCCTCGCAGTACGTGGTGCGGACCCAGCCCACGGCGTCGTCCGCGGGCACCCCACCGAGCACGGCGAGGCAGGCCAGCGCCGTGCCCGTGCGCCCGTGCGCGCCGACGCACCCGATCTCGACCTGCTCGCCCGCACGGGCGCGATCCCGCAGCGACCGGAGCGCCGCCATCAGTGCCGATGGATCTGCCGGCACGCCGAAGTCGGGCCAGTCGAGCACCTCGTGCGGCCACGGCGGCTGCCACCGGGCGTCGAGGTAGAGGCCGAAGTCGGGCACTCGCTCGCGGCGGTAGGGATGGGCGTCGTCGAACGAGACCGCCGTGACCGTGGTGCCGTCGGGCAGGGACACGACGTCGTGGTGGAGGTGCACCTCGAAGCGCTGGTGCTCGTGGCCCGGCTCCGTGCAGGCCACCCCGTCGCCGCCCGGGGTCCAGAACGAGCCGCACTCGGCGCAGAGCATCACCTCACGGGTCGGAGTCATGGCGGACACCGTACCGAGCAGGGTCGCGCACGCTCAGGGCACCCGGGTCTGTCCGGCTTCTGAGGCCTCGGCACGCACCCAGCACCGGCCGCGACGGCGGGCGGCGACAGATGTGCGTCAGCGAAACGGGAAGAGAAGCGTCAGAAACCAGTCAGGTTGCGGAAGGACCACCCCTTGGTTCGCCACCGACGCAAGCAGTCCTTCTCGGCTGCGTAACCGCCCGGTGGCTCGTCCGAAATCGACGGTCTTTACGTTGTCTTTCACGAGCTCGGCCGGCGCAGGACGCGCCCCGAGCGGCTCGACGCACGGCCCTGAGGAGGAGCGAATGGTGCACCTGGTAACGGCGGTCATCAAGCCGCACAAGCTGGAGGAGGTGAAGGACGCGCTCCGCGGGATCGGCGTGCTCGGGATGACGATCTCCGAGGTCAAGGGCTTCGGCCGGCAGGGCGGGCACACCGAGACCTACCGGGGCGCGGAGTACACGATCGACTTCCTGCCCAAGATCAAGGTCGAGGTCCTCTGCGACACCGCGGAGGCCGACAAGATCACCGACACGATCGCCGAAGCGGCCCAGACCGGGAAGATCGGTGACGGGAAGATCTGGGTCACCTCCGTCGATCGAGCCGTGCGGGTGCGCACCGGCGAACGCGGGGAGGACGCCATCTGATGCGCTCCCTGACGAAGTCCCGACCCGTCGGCGCGACCGGCGCCGACCCGACCATCGAACCGAGCAGGAGAACTGGCGTGCGCAAGCGCAGGATCATCATCGGAGGCACGGCCCTGGGGGTCATCGCCGCAACCTTGGCGTACGGGGTGAGCCCTGCCTTCGCCCAGGACGCCCCACCCCCGGACCTCACCACGGTGACCGAGAGCCTGAACCACACGGTCCAGACGACGAACCTGCTCTGGGTCGTCCTCGGAGCGCTCCTCGTCATCTTCATGCAAGCGGGCTTCGCGCTCGTCGAGACGGGCTTCTGCCAGGCCAAGAACGCATCCCACGTGGTCGCCACGAACTTCGCGATCTTCGGCCTGGGCTTCATCGGCTTCTTCTTCGTCGGCTTCCCGCTGATGTTCGGCGGCTACACCTACGTGCTGCCGGGCTTCGACTACGGCCTCGACACCGCACCGGGCGGGCCGCTGATCGGCTCCGGCAACTGGATCTTCCTGTTCCAGGGCGGTTGGGGCGGCACGTGGTTCGACGCCACGAAGCCGATGCTCGCCGGCGCGGCCGCCGGCTTCTTCCTCTACATGGTCGCCTTCATGGACACGGTCGCCACGATCCCGACGGGGTCGATGGCCGAGCGCTGGAAGTGGAAGTCGTTCGTGATCTGGGGCTTCTTCTGCGGGGCGATCTACTACCCGCTGTTCGGCGCCTGGACGTGGGGCGGCGGCTGGCTCGCCAAGCTCGGCAACTCGATGAACTTCGGCAACGGCTACGTCGACTTCGCCGGCTCGGGCGTGGTGCACGCCGTGGGTGGCGTCGCGGCCCTCGCCGGAGCGATCGTGCTCGGCCCGCGCATCGGCAAGTTCGCCAAGGACGGCACTCCGCGGGCCATCCCCGGCCACCACATCCCCATGGCGTTCCTCGGCACGTTCATCCT
>CAYUOL010000222.1:0-11247 GCA_964446345.1 uncultured Iamiaceae bacterium
GCTGCCGCGCCCGGCCAGGTGTGCCCTCCGCCCTCCACCTCGTAGAGACGGGTGTCCGCGTCGGCCGCGCATCCGGTGTACGCGATGAGCGTCACGTCCGCGGCCTCCTGCGTCGTCGTCGGGCCCGCGGTGCAGCCGTTCCTCTCGGCCCAGCCGGCGAGCGCCTCCTCGGCCGGCTTCACGGCCAGCCCGCCGCCGGCGCCGCGGGGACGGGTGCCGTCGCCCGCGCCTCCTGGTCGCGGGCGCGCCGGCCGGCTGCCGGCGCCGGCCGGCGACGCACTCGTGGGCGCGGGATCCACCAGCGCGCCACTGATCGCGCTCCCGAGCTCGTCACCCTCTTGCGTCCCCCCGAACGCACGCCCACCGGCGTAGGGGATGACCGGATCGGCGGTGCCGGCGAAGAAGATGAGGGCGACGGGTGGCTTGCCCGCACACGGCTTCCACGCGTTCGGCCCGGCGACCATCGCCGCCCCCGCCAACCGGTCGGCGAGGTCGCAGGACAAGGCGCCCGAGAGGAGCGCGCCGTTGGAGATGCCGGCCACGTAGATGCGGGAGCTGTCGATGCACAGGTCGGCCGTGGTCTTCGCGAGGAGATCGGTGACGAAGCGCGCGTCGTTCCTCGGGAGCGGAGGGGGGATCCACATCTTGCCGCCCGCCCCGCTGATCGAGTCCGGGGTGATCGTGACGAAGCCGCGGGCCGCACCCTTCTCGGCCAACTTGCCGTAGGCCGCTTCCTGGGTCGCGGTCGCGCCGAGGCCGTGGAAGTCGAGCACCAGCGGGCGCGGATCGGTCCCCGTGTAGCCGACGGGGACCGTCAGGAGATAGGTGCGACTCACGCCCGAGGACGCGATCGTCTCGTTCGACGTGCCGGCGGCGTGCGCCGTGCCGCAACCTGCGCTGTGCGCCTGCGGCGTCGACCGGCCCGAGGACGTCTCGGCAGCCACCGGCGCAGTGGTCGGCGTGGAGCCCGTGACCGTCGCAGGAGCGGCCGACGTGGCTGCTTCGGTCGCGGGGTCGGGGCGCGAGCAGGCCGCGGCGGCACCGAGGACGACGACGCAGATCGCCAACGACGTGAGGGTTCCCGGTCGGTTCATGGGTCGGCTCCTGGATCGAAGAGCGTCCGCCCGCGCGGATCAGGAGAACGATCCGCAGCACGCTTCGATCGCACCGTCGCGTGCAGGTGTTAGGGGGAGATGTGCTGCGTGTTCCGGATCGACCAGGAGCTCAGCCGCGGCGGACGCGGCGGCGAACGACGATCGCCACGCCGCCGGCCACCAGCGCGACGGCGGCGGCGCCGACCGCGCCGAGAGCGAGGTACTGGCGGCGCTTCGGGTTGAGGTTCGCGAGCGGCCCCCCGTCGTCGACCTCGACGTACGCCTCTTCGTTCGTGTGGGTGGGAGCCCAACCGGCCGCCGTGAGACGGTCGTTGGAGATGACCCACGGGTGCATCGTGTAGGCGAGGACCGCCGGGGGCGTGCGGGCGAGACCGACCTTCCAGCGGAAGGCCGCCAGGCGCTCGGCCACCGGCGCCGGGAGCCGCACGCGCGGCGCCGGCGCAGCGAGCGCCTTGCGCTGATCGGGAGGGATCCACCCGTCGGGGGCGACGTTGAACACCCCGTCGAGGTGCGCCCGCCGCGCCAGGTCGACCGCGCTCGCGAGGTCGTCGAGGTGCAGGTACTGCACGGGCGGGTCGGCGTCGTGGATCTGCACCCCGACCGTCGACCACGGCGAGCGGGCGAACCACGGCCCGCTGTCCGCGTCGACGACGACCGTCGGCCGCAGGATCGCCACCGCCACCGGCCCGTCCGGCGCGTCCGCCTGCTGGTCGCGCAGGTCGCCGGCCAGTCGTTCGATCTCGGCCTGCTCGATCACGAAGGGCAGCGCCGCATCGGGACGCAGGGGCGCGTCCTCGGTGAGCGGCACCGGGTTGTTCGCGTAGGCGCCGTAGACCATGGCGCTCGAGAGGACCACGACCGAGCGCACGCCGACGGCGGCGCTCGCCGCCAGCAGGGCGCGGGCCCCGGGGAGGTCACCGGCGACGCGACCGGTGCCGTCGAGCGCATCGGCCGCGTGGTCGTGGGCGCGGTGCGCGCCGAGGTGCACGACCACGTCGGCGCCCTCGAGCCACTGCTGCAGGTCGGGGTCGGTGAGATCGAGGGCGACCTGCTCGATGGTGATCGGGGTCTCGCGGGCGACGTCGACCTTGACGAGCGGGTGACCGGGCTGGTCGATGGCGACGATCGTGGCGACGGCCGGATCGGACGCGGCCAACGCCACCACGCGCCGCCCGACGGGTCCTGATGCTCCGGTGATGACAACGGTTCCGCTCACGAAGGTCCCTTCGGTGTGGTCCGGGCCATGATGCCTGATGCCCTCGCGCCCGGACGAACCCGCGCGCGGGCGTGATCACGGGCGATCCTGCGTACGATGCCAGGGTGAGCGACGGCAACCCCCCTGACGACCCGAACAACCCCTTCGCGGGAGGCAACCCGTTCCAGGGCGTGCCGATCTTCAGCGATCTCGCCAAGATGTTCCAGAACCAGGGGCCGCTCAGCTGGGACGCCGCCCAGCAGTTCGCCCTCGGCATCGCCACCAACGGGCAGCCCGAGGCCAACGTCGACCCGCTGGCCCGCATCCAGATCGAGCAACTCGCCCGCGTCGCCGAGCTGCAGGTGGCCAACGCCACGGGCCTCGACCCCTCGCCGGCCGGGCAGGGCCTCACGATCACCCCCGTCACGCGGTCGGCGTGGGCGCGCGAGACGCTCGAGGCGTACCGGCCGCTGTTCGAGATCCTGGCCGAGTCGTTGAAGGACGACGGCACCAGCGCCGATCCCTTCGGCGACGAGCCCGACCCTGCCGACCCGATGGGCTTCATGGCGCCGCTCATGAAGATGATCGGCCCGATGATGCTCGGCCTCACCGCCGGCAGCATGGTGGGCCACCTCGCCACGCGCACGTTCGGGCCGTACGGCCTGCCCATCCCGCGGCCACCGGGCGACCACCTGTCGATCGTCGTGCCGAACCTCGACGAGTTCGGGGAGGAGTGGAGCCTCCCCGCGGACGACCTGCGCCTGTGGGTCTGCCTCCACGAGGTCGCCCACCACGCCGTGCTCGGGGTGCCGCACGTGCGGGCCCGCATCGAGTCGCTGCTGCACGAGTACCTGGCCGGCTTCGAGGCCGATCCCGGGCGGCTCGAGCACGAGCTCAGCGGCTTCGAGAGCATGGACCTCACCGGCCCCGACGCGTTCCAGAAGATGTTGGGCAACCCCGAGGTCGTGCTGGGTGCCATCCAGTCCCCCGCGCAGCTCGCGTTGCTGCCCCAGCTCGAAGCGGTCGTGTGCGTCGTCGTCGGCTACGTCGACGTCGTGATGGACGAGATCGGCGCCGGCCTGCTCTCGAACTACGCCATGATCACCGAGGCCGTGCGCCGGCGGCGCGTCGAAGCGGCGCAGTCGGATCGCTTCGTCGAGCAGCTGTTCGGGCTCGAGCTGACGCAGGCGGCCTACGACCGCGGCGCGGCGTTCGTGCGCGGCGTGCTCGAGCGCGGCGGCAAGCCGGCGTTGCAGCGGCTCTGGCAGAGCGAGCGCGAGCTGCCGACGCCGGCCGAGGTCGATGCCCCGGGGCTGTGGCTCGCCCGCATCGACCTGCCCGAAGAGCCGATCTCCTAGCAGCGGCCCGGCACCACCGGTCTTGCCTCGCCGCGCGGGGCGGCTGGAGCGCCGATCTCCCGAGCGAGCGAGCGCCGGCTGCGCCGCCCGCCCCGCCCTGATCAGCGACCGGAACGCCGGGCCTGGTGGCGCCGGGTCGCGGCGCGGCTCTGCGCGGACGCGCGCTTGCGCGCGGGCGTCCGCTGCGGCGCCTTCGCCGACGGGAGCTGCGCGGCCTTCTTCCCTGCCTTCCCCGCGCCCTTCTTCCCCGCCTTCCCGGACTTCGCGCCCTTCTTCCCACCCTTCTCGCCGCCCTTCACGGCGCGCGCCGCGGCCAGGCGCTCGTCGCGCAGCTCTTGCGCATGAGCCTTCGCGGCCTTCGCGAGCTGACGGCTGACGCGGGCCAGCGCCTTCTCGAAGACCTCTGCCTTGAACGCGGTCCGCGCATGGGTCGCGCTCGCCCGGCCTCGGCTGCGATCGGCCTTCACCTGCGCGCTCGAGCGGCGCCGGTAGAGGGTGGCGTACTTGGTGCGGGCGCGGCGCACCCGGGTGTGCAGCTCGAGCAGGGCCTCCTCGTCGAGCTCCTGCAGCGCCTCGGGCTCGGTCCGGCGCAGCAGCTCCTGCTCGGAGGCGTTGAGCATGCGCAGCGTCTTCTTCTTCATGGCTTCCCCTTTTCGGCCGCGGACCTGACTGTCTACTGCGCGGGCCCGGGCCGTGCGCTCCGGGCGCTCAGGTCGCCGCCGGCTGGGACGCGAAGAGGTTGAGCCCGAGCGTCTCGGAGAGGTGCTTGGTGACGCGCTGCCCGCGCACGCTGTTGCCGGCCTCGTCGAGGGGCGGCGAGAAGGTGCCGAGGCCACCCTTGCCGGGAGCGATCGTCACGATCCCCCCGCTCACGCCGCTCTTGCCGGGCAAGCCGACCTCGTACAGCCAGTCCCCGGTGTTCTCGTACAGGCCGGCCGTCGCCAGCACCGCGAGCACGCGCTTGCAGTGCCGGGCCTCGATGACGCGCTCGCCGGTCACGGGGTTGACGCCGCCGTCGGCGAGCGTCGCGCCCATGACGGCGAGGTCTCGTGCGGTCACGAGCAACGAGCACTGCCGCGTGTACACGGCCGTGGTCTCGACGGGGTCGGCGTACAGCCGCTCGTAGCTGTCGAGCAGGTGCGCGATGCCCTGGTTGCGCAGGTTGGTCGCCATCTCGGACGCGAACACCTCGTCGTCGACGACGAGCGGGCGCCCGGCGAAGCGGGAGAGGCCGTCGGCGATGAACGCCCACCGCTCGTCGGCGCTCGCCCCGGGAACCAGGCTCGTCGTGGCGATGGCGCCCGGGTTCACCATCGGGTTGAGCGTGCGATCCTCGCTGAGCTCGAGGGCGATGACGGAGTCGAACGGGAGCCCGGTGCTGTTGACGCCCAGCTTGTCGCGCGCCTCCTCGTGGCCGATGGCGTCGCACACCAGCGCGAAGACGAACGGCTTCGACACGCTCTGGATCGTGAACTCGACGTCGATGTCGCCGACGCCGAAGATGCCGCCGGCCACCCCGGCGACGCACACCCCGAAGAGATCGGGCGACGCATCCGCCAGCGCCGGGATGTAGTCGGCGACGCGCCCATCGGACAGGTCGACGTAGCGGGCATGCGCTTCCTCGATGCGGGCCTGCACCTCGCCCACCGGCAGCTGGCCGGTGGACACAGCGGCGACCGTCGCCGCTTCGTCGAAGGGCAGCGGCTCCCGCAGCGCCCGCGGTGTCGTGCGGGCACCCCGCGCCGAGGGGAGGTCGCTCATCGGCCCGCGAGGTGCGCCGGCACCCGCCGCACGCGGATCGCGAGCCTGCGCCACGAGCCGATCAGCGCTCGGCCCGACGGTCCGCGGCCGCTTCGAAGCCGGGCAGCGGCGGCGTGACCGCGGGCCCGCCGGCCGGACCCGTGTCCCGTGGCGCCGGGGTCGTCTCGATCGAGTCGCGCCACAGCGGCTCGGGGTAGGTGCCGTCCTCGTTGACGAACGGCGGCGGCGCCGGCGGCGGCGCGGCATCGACGCCGACGGTCGCCGGCGGCGCCGGCACGGCCTCGTACTCCCCCGTCGGCAGGCTGCGGGCCGGCGATCGTCCCGGGTTCGTGTCGTCCTCGTCGATCCACGCGGCGCCGTCGTAGAAGACCGGCCCGGAGGGCACCTCGGGGGCGGACGGCGCCGGCGGGCGGACCGCGAAGAGCCCCGTGTCGGGATCGGCGCGGAACGCGTCCTGGATCGGGGCGTCCGGTGCGCCGAACAGACCGGGCGCGGGCGAGCTCCACGGGTCCTCGTCGGGTCGGCCCGCCGACGGTCGGCCCGCGGCCGGCTCCCCCCGGCCGGGGGCGGCTCGCCACGGCGTGGTGGATGCCGGGAGGACGGGCGGCGGGCCCGCGGCGATCGCTCCTGCCTCCGCCGGCGGGGTTCGCTCGGAGGGCGCGGCGGGGGTCACGGGCCGATGCAGCGGCACCCCGGGGGTGGGCACGAAGCCCGGGGCGGCGAGCACCTGGGTCGGGTCGTTGCGGGCCGGCCGCGCCGTCGGCGCGGCGGCCACCGTCGCCGGGGCGACGACCATCGTCGAGTCGATGCCCGACGGCGCGACCACGCGCTCACCGGGGGGCACCGACACCAGGGTCGGGTCGAGCGAGCCGGCGTCGGCACCGGCCGAGGGGCGGCGACGCAGGAACGACCGAGACGCCGGCTGCGGCTCGACGAGCGTCGGCTCGCCCGCGAGCGGCGACGGGCGGCGCTTCGACTCGGCCTCGGCGTCGCGCAGCCCCAGCAGGTAGAGCGTGAGCGCCACCCCGCTGCAGATCGCGATGAGGAGGAAGCCGAGCTTGATCGGGAACTCGAGATCGAGCTCGGCCGAGCCGAGGGCGAGCTGGGCGCCGATCGTGCAGCCGAGCAGCGCGCCGATCACCCAGACGAGCTGGAAGCGCGTCTCGAACCGGGCGAACGCGCGGCCGCGGTTGGCATCGGGGGCGTCGCGCTGGACGATCGCGTCGAACGCCTGCTTCGCCGTGTTGGCCGTGAGCCCGACGGTGAAGGAGAGGAGGGTGGCACCGGCCAGGTCACCCATCAGCGCGGTCAGCAGCCCCGCGATCGTGGTGAGCCCGAGCGAGCCCATGAGCATGCGCTCTTCGGGCAGCTGCCGGCGCAGCGGCGGCGCGACGGCGGCGCCGAGCATGAACCCGACCTGCGCGCCCACGACGCAGCCGATCAACCCGACCTTGGACGCGGTGGAGTCGGTGGCCTCGAGGTCCTTGAAGTGGAACGCGAGCAGGAAGGTGAGGAAGCCGACGGTGCCCCGGATGAGCGACACGGCCTGCGCTGCGTGGCGGATGCCGGCGGTGCGCAGCTCGGTGATCTCGGCCTCGTCCGCCGGCTGATCGGCGACGCGCACCGACGGCAGCTGCGCGGCCTGCACGATCGTGACCAGGTACACGACCGCGGCCAGCACGAGGGCGAGGTCGGGACCGTGATCCGAGCCGAGCTTCGACGCGATCCACATGACGAGGAGCGACGGCGCCCCGCCGGCCACGGCGGCGACGCCGCTGATCGCGGCCAGCTTGGCGTTGGCCTGCACCAGCTCGGCATCGGAGTGCACGGTCGTGGGCACGAGGGCGCCCTTGGCGATGACGTAGCCCTTCGCGCAGACGAGCGCGAGCAGGAACTCCGGGTAGAGCGCCCAGGGGCTGTCCCGCCCCCACACCAGAAGCAGGCAGATCAGCGCCCGACCCGCGGAGAGGCCGACGATCATCCACTTGCGGCCGCCGCGGGCCCGGTCGATCAGCGGACCGATGAACGGGGCGGCGACGCTGAACGGGAGGATCGTGAAGATCAGCGCCATGGCGACCCGCCACCGGGCCTGCCCCAGGTCGCTGACGTTGAAGAACACCAGCCCGGCCATCGCCGTGGTGAACATCGCGTCGCCGGCGACGGAGAGCGCGTGGGTGCGAGCCAGCCGCTTGAACGGCGAAGGAGCCCACGGCCGCGTGGGGTCGCGGGACGGATCCACCCTCGGGCTCCGGCTCGTCGTCACTGCACTCATGGTAGGACCCTCAGGCCGCGGCACCAGCCCCGCAGCACCGTGAAGTCTGCCTCGCCGAACGCCCATCGCCGTGTCATTGCCCCGTCTGCCCTTTGTTTCGCGCATGGCCCGTGCGCGGTGCGCCAGCAGAACGGGGGTCGCAGGGGGCTGGGCCCCCCGGCAAGCCGACTCGACGAAGTCGTGAGGCGCTGGTGAGAGCGGCGCAGCCGCCCAGAATGCCCTCAGTGAGCGCAGCGAACCCCGGGCGAACTCGCCGCAAGAAACCGAGCGGAGCGAGGTTTCTGAGGACGACTAATCCTCGAACTTGTAGCCGAGACCACGGATCGTGACGATGTGGACCGGGTGGGAGGGGTCGAGCTCGACCTTGGCCCGGAGGCGCTTGACGTGGACGTCGAGGGTCTTGGTGTCGCCGACGTAGTCCGCGCCCCACACCCGGTCGATCAGCTGGTCGCGGGTCAGGACCCGGCCGGCGTGCTCGAGGAGCAGCGCCAGCAGCTCGAACTCCTTGAGGGGCAGCGCCACGCGCGCCCCGCGGATCCAGACCTCGTGGCGCTGGTGGTCCACGGACACGTCGCCCACCGTGATCACGTCGTCGTCCGTCCCCCCGGCGCCCGCCCGGGCCGCGCCGCCGCTCGGGGCGGTGGTCGCGGGCACCTGCGGCTCGACGCCCTTGCGGCGCAGCACCGCCCGCATGCGGGCGACGAGCTCGCGCATGCGGTACGGCTTCGACACGTAGTCGTCGGCGCCGACCTCGAGGCCGACGACGGTATCGATCTCGGCGCTCTTGGCCGTGACCATGATGATGGCGACGTCGGAACGGCTGCGCAGCTCGCGGCACACGTCGATGCCCGACAGCTTCGGCAGCATGACGTCGAGCAGCACCAGATCGGGATCGACGTCGTCGAACACGTCGATGGCCTCGGCCCCGTCGCGGGCGACGTGCACGACGAAGCCTTCGCGCTCGAGCCCGATCGTGAGCGCCTCGACGAAGGACTCCTCGTCCTCGACCACGAGGACCGACGTGCGGGCCCGGGGGTTCGCCGCCCCCTTCGGCGGCGTCGTGACGGCGACCTTCGGCGTGGACCTCGGGGACGCGCTCATCCGGCGGTCCGGGTCTCGGGCAGCTCGGCCGCCCCGACCCGCCGCGGCGAGATCGCGACGGGGCCGGTCGCCGTGAGCGGGAGCCGGAGCGTGAACGTGGACCCTTCGCCGAGGCGCGAGTCGACCATGACCTCGCCGTCGTGGTTCGCGACGACGTGGCGCACGATCGACAGCCCCAGGCCGGTGCCGCCGGTGACCCGGCTGCGGGCCACGTCGACGCGGTAGAACCGCTCGAACACGCGCTCGAGGTCGCGCGCGGGGATCCCGATGCCGTGGTCGGCCACGGCGAGGTCGACCACCCGACCGTCGGTCGCCGCTCGCACCTCGACCGTCGAGGAGGCGTCGGAGTACTTCACGGCGTTGTCGAGCAGGTTGTAGATGGCCGACACGAGCTGGCGGCGGTCGCCCATCACCGCGAGGTGCGCATCGGGCTCGTCCACCGCGATCTCGATGCCGGCCTGCTCGGCCGCCGGGGTGATGCGGGTGACCGCTTCGGCGACGACCTCGTGGATCGGCACGACCTCGCGCTCGGGCGCCTCCTCGGACTCGATGCGGCTGAGCACGAGCAGGTCTTCGATCGTGTTGGCCAGGCGCATCGCCTCGTTGACCATGCGCCCGGCGAGGCGGCGGCTGACCTCGCGGTCGTCCTCGTCGACGAGCGTCTCGGCCAGCAGGCTGAGCGCGCCGACCGGGGTCTTCAGCTCGTGGCTGATGTTGGCGACGAAGTCGCGTCGCACCGCCTCGAGGCGACGCTTGTCGGTGATGTCCTCGACGATGGCCAGCGCGCCGAGGGCCTGCCCGTGCGCGAGCAGGGGGCGGGCGGAGATCACCATCGTGCGCCGCGGCGGCCCGAACAGGTCGAGCGTGCGCTCGCCGGTGTGGCCCTCGCGCACCGCCTCGGCCACCAGCTCCCGGATCGCCGCTTCGACGAGCGCGTCGCCGTGGCGCGCCGCGGCGAACTCCGCCGCCGCCTCGTTGCGGAACACGATCTCGCCGCGGTCGTCGACGACGACGACGCCGTCGGGGATCGCCCGCAGCGCGCGCTCCATGCGACGGCGTGACTCGCGCTCCGCGGCGACCTCGGTCGCGGCGTCGACGCGGGCGCGATCCGCGGCGCGCTCGAACGCGGCCAGCCTCGCCGTCGCCCGCCGCGCGATCACGGCGCAGACCGCGGCGACGCCGATGGCCGACGCTGCAAGCGCGAGCGCCCCGACCGCTATCTCGTCCGTCACGGCGAACATCACCGCATCACCTCAGCGTCCTTCGGTGGCTGGTGTCAACCACGAGAAGCGGGCTGCCGGCGCGCTCAACCCTGCGCACCCGCCTCCGGCGGTGGGGCGAGGCGCAGACCCGGCCGGCCGTCGCCGTCGCCGTCGCCCTCGGCAGGAACCGGAGCGTCGCTCGCGACGGGGGCCGGCGCGTCGCGGCCGGCGGCCGGCGCCCCACCGGCAGGCGCGTCGGCGTTGCCCCGCGCCTCCTCGCGGGCGCGCTGCTCGACGCGGGCGGCGCCGCTGTGCTCGGGCAGCCACCCGGTGACCATGTACTGCACCCGGTTGCCGATGTTGACGGCATGGTCGCCGATGCGCTCGTAGTAGCGACCGATCAGCGCGAGCTGCACCCCGGCCTCGAGGTTGACACCGCCGTTGTGGTGCGACTCGAAGATCTGCTGGATGTAGTCGACGTGGAGGTCGTCGAGACGGTCGTCGATGTCGTCGAGCGCCGACGCCAGCCCGGCGTTGCCCTCCGCGTACGCGTCGATGGCGAGCTTGAACAGCCGGGTCGCCTCCTCGCTCATCTGCTCGATGAGGCCGCGCAGGCGCGGGTCGAACTCCGCGCCGTAGAGGCGGCGGGCCCCCTTGGCGACGTTGATCATGAGGTCGCCCGAGCGCTCGATCTCGGACACGAGGCGGATCGCGGTGACGATGGCCCGGAGGTCGCTCGCCATCGGCTGCTGGAGCGCCAGCACCTGGTAGCAGTGGTCCTCGATCTCGAGCGACAGCGCGTCGACGCTGTCGTCGGCTTCGATCAGCGCTTGCGCGCCCTTGAGGTCGTTGGCGAGCAGGACGTCGGTGCCACGGGGGATGAACTCGGTGACCATCGCCGCGAGCCGCACGATGTCGTCGCGGATCTCGTCGAGCTCTTGGTGGAAGGAGCGCCGGACATCGGTCATCGCGTGATCTCCTCTTCCTGCGTGCCCTGGGTGCACTGCGAGCTGGCTGCGGGCGGCCCCGGATGGATCATCCGAAGCGGCCGGTGACGTAGTTCTCGGTGCGCTCGTCGGCCGGGTTCGAGAACATGACCTGGGTGTCGTTGTACTCGACCAGGACGCCGGTGCGCGTGTCCCCGGCCGGGTTCACCTCGGCGGTGAAGAAGGCGGTGCGATCGCTCACGCGGGGATGCGCAGGGCATTGCCGACGGTGAAGCTCTCGATTCGGCCCTCTTCGC
>CAYUOL010000223.1:0-11224 GCA_964446345.1 uncultured Iamiaceae bacterium
CGCGACGAGCCGGGCGAGGCCGAGCGCGAGCTGCGGGCTCTTCTCGGTCAACAGGGCGACGCGCTCCTCCGGCAACCGGACCAGCACGCTGTCGCGCAGCGCGCGGACGGACGCGGTGCGGTGCCCTCCGACCAGGATCGCCATCTCGCCGACGGTGCCGCCGCGAGCGACCTCGCCGAGGACGGAGATCTCGCCCGGGGTGGCGCTGTCGAGGAACGACTCGAGTCGCCCGCGCACGACGAGGTACATGTCGGCCGCCACGTCGCCCTCGTGGAACAGCTCCGATCCCGCGTCGAGCGACCACCAGTCGACGACGCTGGCGACGGCCTCGATGTCGACGGCCGACACCGGTGCGAGCAGATCGAGACCGGCGAGCACGCGTTCCGCGTCCGCTGGTGGATCGAGCGGTGTCATCCCCTCGGATCGCATCGCCCGAAAGCTACCGGAGCCAATTCCGCCACGACGCCCGGGACCGGCGACGAGCGGACTACTGTCCCGGCACTCTTCCTCAGGAGGTCGGCATGTACAACACCATCGTCGTCGGCACGAACGGCACGCAGACCGCTCGCTCTGCCGTCCTGCGGGCCGCCCGTCTCGCCTCGCTCTGCGACGCTCGCCTCCTCATCGTCGCGGCGTACAAGGACGGGGGCGGCGCCATGATGCAGGCGATGGCGAGCCAGGTCGCGCCGATGCCGCCGACCGACACGAAGGGCCAGACCGAGACGATGCTGAAGGACCTCGCCAAGGACCTCAGCCGCGACGGTCTGCACCTCGAGACCTTCGCGTTCCCCGGCAGCGCCGTGCAGGCGCTGCTCGAGATCGCCGAGGCCGAGCACGCCGACCTGATCGTCGTCGGCAACAAGGGCATGTCCGGCGCGCGGCGCTACCTCGGCAGCGTGCCGAGCAACGTCGCGCACCAGGCCCCGTGCAGCGTGCTCATCGTCAACACCACCGCGTAGCCCTGCTCGCATCCGACGGCGGAGGGCGGTCGTGGCCGCCGAAGGCCGTGACTTCCGGCGTCGCGCCGGGCGCCGCCGCGGAATCCTGCGCCATCGTGCCGGTTCGCCCCGCGATCCACGGCGTCGCCGGAGAACGGCCAGGAACGACGCCCGGTTCCGCACCGGGATCCTCGCGAGGATCGTCCCATGGCTCCCGCGCTCGCAGACCCCATCGCCCGCCCTCGCCGCCGTCGCTCGTCGGGCTCGGGCGGCGCCGTCCGCCGCGCCGCCCGGTCGGTGGTCGCCGTGGCGATGCTCGCCGGCGCCGTCGTGGTCGTCCTCGCGCCTCGCGCCGGTGCGGCGCCGGTCATCACCGAGCTCACCGCGGGGATCACGAGCACGGACATCCGCGACGTCGCCACGGGACCCGACGGCAGCCTCTGGTTCACCGAGTACGACAAGGACCGCGTCGCGCGGATCTCGCCGACCGGCGTCGTCACCGAGATCTCGGCGGGCATCGAGCCGGGAGCCGCCCCGATCGGCATCGTGGGGGGCCCGGACGGCAAGGTGTGGTTCACGGAGCACGCGCGCGACCGCATCGGCCGCATCTCCCCGTCGGGCGAGGTGCAGGAGCTCTCGATCGGGATCTCCCTCGGGAGCGGTCCCGCCCACATCACCGTGGGCCCCGACCACAACCTGTGGTTCACGGAGTCGATCGCCAACAAGATCGGGCGCATCACCACCGACGGGACCGTCACCGAGTTCAGCGTCGGGCTGTCGCCGGGGAGCGAACCGTGGGGGATCACCGCGGGGCCCGACGGCAACGTGTGGTTCACGGAGCGCACCGGTGGCCGGATCGGGCGGATCACCCCGTTCGGGGTCATCACCGAGCTCACGCAGAACGTGGCGCCGACCGGCCACCCGACCGACATCGTCGCGGGCCCCGATGGCAACCTCTGGTTCACGGCGCCCGGGACGAACAGCATCGGGGTGATCAGCCCGAACGGGACCGCGACCGCGTTCACCAACAACATCTCGCCCAACGCCGAGCCCACAGGCATCGCGGCAGGGCCTGACGGCAACCTGTACTTCACCGAGCGCACGGGCAACCGCGTCGGCAAGGTGACGCCTTCGGGCGTCATCACCGAGCACGCCGGCGGGATCACCGCCAACAGCCACCCGAACGGCATCGCCACCGGCCCGGACGGCAACGTGTGGTTCGCCGAGGAAGCCGGGCGGATCGGGCGCTTCGCCAACTTCCCCGGCGCCGGCTTCCACCCGCTCGCGCCGGTGCGCCTCCTGGACTCACGGGGCGCCGTCGGGGGCTGGAACGGCAAGCTCTTCGCGGCGAACCCGCGGTCGCTGCAGGTGACCGGGGTGAACGGCATCCCGAAGTCCGCGACGTCCGTCGTGCTCAACGTCACCGTGACCGAGAGCTCGTACAACTCGTTCCTGACGGTGTACCCCGACGGTGAGGCACCCCCGAACGCGTCGAACGTCAACTTCGCCGCGGGCCAGACGATCCCCAACGCCGTCACGGTGCGCATCGGGATGGCGGGGCGCATCGCGTTCAGCACCGCCATCGGCAAGACCCACGTCGTCGTCGACGCGGTCGGGTACTACGACACCGCCTCTGCCAACCCGTCGTCCATGCACCCGGTGAACCCCAAGCGCTTCCTCGACTCGCGCACGGCGACCGGTGGGTGGAACGGCAAGCTCGGCGCCGGCGACGCGAACGTCCGGACGCTGAAGGTCGCGAACGTGAGCCCGGTCGGGGCGACGGCCACGGCGGTGGTCCTGAACGTGACCGTGACGAACCCCAGCGCGGGCAGCTTCCTCGAGGTGTGGCCGACCGGGCTGCCCCGACCCACGGCCTCGAACGTGAACTTCGCGCCCGGGCAGACCATCGCGAACCTCGTGACCGTACCGGTCGGAGCGGGCTCGCTCGTGTCCTTCTTCAACGCCGTCGGCACCACGGACGTCGTCGCCGATCTCGTCGGGTGGTACGACAGCGCGTCCGGCAGCACCTACCACGCGCTGGGGACGCCGAACCGGGTGCTCGACGACCGGGTGAACCTCGGCTTCAGCGGGCCGTTCCCGGGTGGCGCCAGCGCCTTCGTGCCCGTCGGAGGCGTCAGCTCGGTGCCGCTCGGCGCCACCGGGCTCGTGATGAACGTGACGGTCACGAACGGGACGCTGCCCTCGTACATCACCGTCTGGCCGAACGGCCCGGCGAAGCCCGTGGCGTCGACCGTGAACTTCGGCGCAGGGCAGACGATCGCCAACCTCGCCATGCCGGCCCTGCCGAACAGCGGGGTCCTGCAGATCGCCAACAACGCCGGGAAGGTCGACGTGATCGGCGACGCGACGGGCTACTTCGCGTGAGCGGGGCCGTCGGCCCCGTCACGCCCTCCGCGGTGGACCCAGCGCGTCACTGCGCCGCGAGCTGCTCCTGCATGTAGTCGATCGCGTCCTGCAGGGTCTTGATGCGCTCGGCGTCCTCGTCCGCGACCTGGAAGCCGTACTTCTGGTCGACGGCCAGCTGGATCTCGAGGAACGCCAGCGAGTCGAGCCCGAGGGCCTCGAAGCTGGCCGTCGTGTCCTCGCCGACCTCGCTCTCCGACATGCCGATCCGGTTCACGAGGATGTCCTTGAGGTCATCGAAGGTGAAGGTCTGGTCGCTCATCGTTCGCTCCTTGGAAGCAGTGGGGGGGGAAGCAGTGGGGGGGAAGCAGTTGGGGGTAGCAGTGGGAAGGGGGAGAGCAGGGAAGCAGGGTATTGGACGGCGGGACGTCGCGCGTCAGGGACCGCCCGGGCCGCTGCGCCGGCCGGCGGAGGCAGCGTCGGCGGGTCGTGCCGAGGGTCACGGGCGTCACCCGGCGGGGGCCGGGGGGCGCGAGGGGCGGGCCAGCGCGGCGACCGCGTCGAGCCGCTCGGAGGCGGCGAGCGCACCGGCTTCGAGGAACAGGTCGGCGAGCTCGAAGTCGCGCCAGGTGGCCGGCCCGAAGACCGGGGTGATGGGCACGTCGGCCGCCGCCGCGGAGCGGATGCTGGCGTCGAGCTGCCCGAGGTCCATCACCTCGAGGAGCGTGTCGAGCATGCGCTCGCGCTTGCTGACGACCTCGGGAGCCTCCTGCCCCGGCCACGCCTCGAGCACGTCGCGGCTCATGATGTTGACCGAGAGGGTGACGTCGGCGCCCGCGGCGCGCGCCGCGTCGGCGGGCACCGGGACGAGCGCGAGCGCGTCGATGAGTCGCTGGCTGCCGCGCTTGAACGGCGGCACGAACCCGGCGAGCGCGGTGGCCGCCAGGAGCGCGTCGAGCAGCGGCCCGGATGTGATCGGCTCTGGCTCGCGCGACCCGAGGTCGACCGTCATGACCGTCATGGGCAGCCCGAGGTCGGCGAAGGTCCGCTCTTGCGTGAGGTCGGACAGCATCGCCCGCATCGTGTCGCCGCCCGTCGACGTCCCCGCGAACGACAGGGTGAAGAGCTCCTTCACGTTCTCGGGCGTGAAGAGGCGCAGCATGGTCTGCTTGATCTCTTCGCTGCGCATGCCGAGGCCGAGGCACACGCCGACGACGGCGCCGATGCTGCTGCCCGAGACGTAGTCGATCTCGTACCCGGCGTCCTCGAGCACCTTGAGCGCGCCGACGTGGGCATAGCCCTTCGCGCCGCCCGCGCCGAGCGCGAGCCCGATCTTCGTGCGGGCCAGGTGGCGCCCGACCCAGCGGGCGTCGCGGGGCTCGTCGGAGCGGACCGTGCGGATCACCGGCACGCCGTTCAGCGTGACGCCGGCCGGCACCTCGGCGTCGACCAGCACGACCTCGGTGAGCGATGCGTCCGGTGCGACCTGCTTGACGAGCCGATCGGCCTCGTCCTCGTGGGTCAGCACGAGCGTGCGGTCGGTGTGCAGCGTGAGCAGGTCGAGGAGCGCGAAGTCGGCGGGCGTGACGATCGTGACGGTGCGGTTCGCCGCCAGCAGGTCGTCGAGCGAGGAGAGGGCTTCTTCGAGCCGATCGCTCGCGGCGACGGTGCTGGCGCCGAGGTCGATGGAGGCGACGGGCGCCGGGCTCGTCGTCGCGACGGCGTCGATGACCGCCGCTGCGAGGTCGGTCAGCCCCTCGCCGACGACGAGCGCGATCGCCTCGCCGCGGTTCGACGACCGCCCGGACTGCGTGGTCCGCGCCAGTCGCTCGCTCAGGATGCGCGTCATGTTGCCGAGCAGCTCGGGGTGCGTGCTCAAGGTGGAGGCGAAGCGGTCGCGATCGAGCTCGAGCACCTCGGTGGGGACGCTCGCGATGACGCTCGCCGTGCGCGGGTCGCCGGTCAGCATCGACATCTCACCGACGACGTCGCCCCGGCGCAGCCGGCGGACGCTGGTCTCGTCGGGCCCGATCACGACCCGCGCGAGCCCGCGTCGGAGGATGAACATGCTCGAGCCGGGCTCGCCCTCGTGGCACAGGTGCTCGCCGGCGGCGAAGGTGCGCACGGGCAGGGTCCAGAGGAGCTCGGACACCAACGCCGGGTCGATGCCGGCGAAGAGCGCGATGTCCGGTGGTCGCGCGGAGGGTGGGGGTGCGTCTGTCGTCATCGTCCTCGGGTCTCGGTCGCTCGCACTCGCAGCGCCTGCCGGTCAGGTTTCCCGCTGGCCACGCGCGGCAGGTCGTCCATGAACTCGACACGGTAGGGCACTTTGTACCCGGCGAGGCGCTGCCGGACGTGGCTCACGAGCGCACGCGGCTCGACGTCGGCACCGGGGCGCACGACGACGTAGGCGGCGAGCCGGTGCCCGAGGCGCTCGTCGGGGATCGCGACGACGACAGCCTCGGCGGCGGCCGGGTGGCCGAGCAGGCACGCCTCCACCTCCGCCGGCGACACCGTGAAGCCCGCCACCGACACCACGTCGTCCAGGCGGCCCAGCACCGTCAGGTGGCCGGCCGCGTCGAGCGTCGCGACGTCGCCGGTGCGGAACCACCCGTCGGCGGTGAAGGCCGCGGCGCTGCGCTCCGGCTGGCGGTGGTAGCCCGCGGTGACGTGCGTGCCGCGGACCTGGAGCTCGCCGTCGACGACCCGCAGCTCGTGGCCGGGCAGGGCGGAGCCCGAGGTGGTCCACCGGATCGCCGCCGGATCGGTCGCCCGGGTGGCGGCGGTGGCGCCGAGCTCGGTCATCCCGTACAGGTTGAGGATCGTCACGCCGGCGTCGTCGAGCCGCTCGAGCAGGCCCGGGGGTGCGGCCGCCCCGGCCGAGAGCCCCGTCCGCAGCTGCGGGGGGAGCGCTCGTGGACCAGCCACCAGCGACGAGAACAGGGTGGGGGAGCCGTGCAGCACCGTGCCGGCGGCCAGCGCCTCGAGCAACGGGGACATCGAGGTGGTGGAGTCGACGAGCACGGTCTCGCTCGCCGCGGCGATGGCGCTCAGCAGGCACGACAGCCCGAACGCGTGGCTGATCGACACGGCGAGCACGGTGACGTCGTCGGGGCGCAGGGCGAGCCGGTCGCCGAGCGACGCCGCCGTGTCGAGCTCGCGCTGGTGGGCCACGAGCACGGGCTTCGGCGTCCCGGTGCTGCCGGACGTGGTGAGGATGAGCCCGGTGCCGGCGACGACGTCGGCCTCGGCATCGGCGCGGGCGACCCGCTCGAGGCGGACCGCGCGCAGCGGATCGTGCGGGTCGAACCCCGCGGGCGCCGCCGAACTTGTCGTGCCCGCCGAACCCGCCGGACCGGCTGCAGCCGTCGGTCCCGGCGGGAGCTCGGCGACGATCGTCGGCGTCGTCGCCGCGAGCGCCGCCGCGCGATCGTCGGTGCGCAGGCGATCGTTGAGCGGCACCGCGACCGCACCGAGGCGCCACGTGGCGAACAGCAGCACGACGGCCGCGGGCACGTTGCCCCCCACGATCGCGACCCGGTCCTGCGCCGACACGTCCAGGGCGCGGAGCGCGCCCACCGCCGCGTCGACCGCGCCGTCGAGCGCCGCGAACGTCAGCGTCGATCCGCGGGCGGTGAGGGCCGGCCGCGCCGCCGCGCCGTCGGCGGCGGCGCGCAGCAGCGCGTCGATCGTGGTCGTCATGAGCGCTCCCGCCGCGTCAGCGGATGCATCGGCGAACGCTGCGCGCTCGCGCGTTCACGCCGCGCCGAGGTCGGTTTCGTCGTGACGTTGCGAGGCAGGACGCGCATGGATCAACACCTTCGCGAAACAATCGCGGTCCCGCTTGACGAAGAGGACTTGCGGCGTAGCATGTCGGCCCGTGGGCGTACAACGAGGTCTCATCGTCGCGAAGATCAAGCCCGGGAGCGAAGAGGCGGTGGCGGAGATCTTCGCTGAATCCGACGCCAGCGAGCTCCCCGAGATGGCCGGTGTGGTCCATCGGAGCCTCTGGGTCCTGGACGACATCTACATCCACCTCGTCGAGACCCGCGACGACTTCGACTCCACTGTGAGCAACATCCGCGACCACCCGTTGTTCGTCGAGATCAGCCGCCGGTTGGACGAGCACATCCAGCCGTACGACCCCGAGACGTGGAAGTCGCCCAAGGACGCCATGGCGAAGCAGTTCTACGTCTACGAGGCGCCCGATGCCGAAGAGCTCGGCCGTTGAGCGCGCCGGAACAGGCCCGCCCGATGAGCGACACCACCGACACCGACCTGACCGCCTCGCTCGAGCGGCGCGTCGCGGAGAACCCCGACGATGCCGAGGCGTGGCGCGAGCTGGCCGACGAGCTGGTCGCCGACGGCGAGGAGGAGCGGGCGATCAGCGCGCTCAAGCGGTTCCTCGAGCTGGTGCCCGGCGACTCCGACGCCCTGAGCGACCTCGCCCACCTCGAGCACCGCGCCGGGCGCAGCGCCGAGGCGGTGGACCTGCTCGGCAAGGCCGTCGAGACCTCGCAGTTCCCCAAGAGCCTGCTGCGCAACCTGATCGACCTGCACGTCGAGAAGGGCCAGACCGAATCGGCGCTCACGCGTGCCGAGCAGCTGAGCGAGGTCGACCGCAACGACGTCATCGCGCTGCTCGACATCGCCGAGCTCGCGCTCGGCATGGGTGACTGGAACAAGGCCTCCCGCACGTTCGAGCGCATGGGCCGCGTCGACGACGCCGACGGGCACATCGTCTACGCGCTCCACGGCGTGATCGAGGCCGAGGTGGGCGCCCAGCGGTGGCGGGCCGCGCTCAACGCGGCGATCGATGCGGCGGCGGCGGATCGCCACGAGTTCACGACCGACCTCCTGCTGTACGTGTCCGCGCAGCTCTTCGGCGTGACCGAGGAAGCGCGCACCCCCAAGCCCTGGCCCGAGCTCGCGAAGCACCTCGAGCACGAGCGGGCCGAGCATCGCCGCTACCACATCGAGCAATCGATCCTTTGAGGAACCGATGACCACGACCGCACCGAAGGCCGCCGCCGGCGACGTCCAGTGGCTGAAGTGTCCAGCGTGCGAGGCCTTCGTCTATCGCAAGCGCCTCGAACGGAACCTGCGCGTGTGCCCCGAGTGCAGCCACCACTTCCGCCTGCCGGCGCGCGAGCGGTTGAGCCAGCTGCTCGACCCGGGGAGCTTCGAGGAGCTGAGCGCCGGCATCGAGGCCGTCGACGCGCTCCAGTTCGTCGACTCGAAGCCGTACCCCAAGCGCCTCGAGGAGAGCCGGCGCAAGACGGGCAACGGCGAGGCCGCGATCAACGGCACCGGCACGATCGGCGGCCACCCCGTCGTGGTCGCCATCATGGACTTCGCGTTCATGGGCGGCAGCATGGGCGGCGCCGTGGGCGAGATCATCACCCAGGCCGCGGAGCTGTCGCTCGAGCGCAAGGTGCCGCTCATCCTCATCGCCGCGTCGGGTGGCGCGCGCATGCAGGAGGGGTCGATCTCGCTGATGCAGCTCGCCAAGACGGCGCAGGCCGTCGGCCGGCTGCACGAAGAGGGCGTGCTGACGATCTGCCTCAACACCGACCCCACCTTCGGTGGCGTCACGGCGTCGTTCGCCATGCTCGGCGACGTGCTCGTCGCCGAGCCCACGAGCCTCATCGGCTTCGCCGGCCCCAGCGTGATCGAGCAGACGATCCACCAGAAGCTGCCCGAGGGCTTCCAGACGGCCGAGTACCTGATGGATCACGGCATGCTCGACCTCGTCGAGTCGCGCGAGCGCGTCGGCCGAGTGATCGAGCGCGTCCTCGCGCTCGACGCGGCCCGAGGGTCCGAGGCGAAGCTGCCCGAGACCGAGGGAGCGGCGCCCATCACGGATCCCGCCGACCTGCCCGACCGTCCGGCGTGGGACCTCGTCCAGCTCGCCCGCCACATCGACCGGCCGACGACGCTCGAGTACATCGGCTACATCTTCGACGAGTTCGTCGAGTTCCACGGCGACCGCCTCTTCCAGGAGAACGCGTCGATCGTCGGCGGCCCGGCGCTGCTCGGCGACGTCCCCGTGATGGTCATCGGCCACCAGAAGGGCCACAACACCAGCGAGCTCGTCGCCCGCAACTTCGGCATGCCGCAGCCCGAGGGCTACCGCAAGGCGCTGCGCCTGATGCGCTACGCCGTGAAGTTCGGGCTGCCCATCATCACGTTCGTCGACACGCCCGGCGCGTATCCGGGCATCGAGGCCGAGGAGCGCGGCCAGGGCGTCGCCATCGCCACCAGCATCATGGAGATGAGCCGGATGCCCGTGCCCATCGTGACCGTGGTGACGGGCGAGGGCGGCAGCGGCGGCGCCCTGGCGCTCGCGGCGGGTGACCGGGTGATGATGCTCGAGAACTCCTTCTACTCCGTCATCAGCCCCGAAGGGTGCTCGACCATCCTGTGGGCGAGCGCCGCCGAGGCGCCGCAGGCCGCGGCGGCGCTGCGGATCACCGCCAAGGACCTGCTCGAGCTCGGCGTGATGGATGCCGTCGTGACCGAGCCCGACGGCGGTGCGCACCTCAACGGCGCGGCCACCGCCGCCAACGTGAAGACCGCGATCGTGCAGAGCCTCCAGGCGCTGCTCGACCAGTCGGCCGACGAGCTCCTCGAGCGCCGCTACGCCCGCTTCCGCGGGTTCGGCACACCCGGGCAGCAGGCCGTGATCACCCGACCGCCGCAGACCGGGGCATCGTGATGACGACCCGACGCCGCGCGACCCCCCGTCCGTCCACCGGCAAGAGCAAGGGAGTGGGATGAGCGAAGAAGAGCTCGATCAGGATCAGCTCAAGACGCTGTGCGAAGAGGCCAGCAGCTTGGTCGGTCGGCTGCCCAAGGGCCTGTCGCGCGTCAAGCTGAGCGCGGGCGACTACAAGGTCGAGCTCGAGTGGGAGATCGCTCCTGCGGCGGCGGCCCCGGGTGCCGCACCCGTCGCGGTCGCGGCGGCTCCGGCCGCCGGCGCCCCCGCGGGGGCTGATGCCCCCAGCGGCGACGTCCCCGACACCCGCCACGCCGTGGTCGCGGTGCTCGTGGGCACCTTCTACCGCCAGGCCGAACCGGGCGCACCGCCCTTCGTCGAGGTGGGCGACGTCGTGGAGGAGGGCCAGGACATCGCGATCATCGAAGCCATGAAGGTGATGAACCACATCCAGGCCGATCGGGCCGGGCGGGTGGCCGAGATCCTCGTCGAGAACGGCGAGATGGTGGAGTTCGAACAGCGACTGATCATCCTCGAGCCGCTCGACGCGGAAGGGTAGGACGGCCTCGTGTTCGAGAAGGTGCTCATCGCCAACCGGGGTGAGATCGCGCTGCGCGTAGCCCGCGCGTGCCGTGAGCTCGGCATCGCCACCGTGGCCGTCTACTCCAGCGCGGACGAGGCCTCGGCCGTCGTGCGCTTCGCGGACGAGGCCGTGCACATCGGCCCGTCGGCGACGGCCAAGAGCTACCTCCACATCCCCAACATCATCGGCGCGGCGCAGAAGACGGGCGCCGACGCGATCCACCCGGGCTACGGCTTCCTCTCCGAGGACCCGTTCTTCGCCGAGATCTGCACCGACAACGGCATCACCTTCATCGGGCCCAAGCCCGAGGTCATGGAGAAGATGTCGAACAAGGCCACGGCGCGCGACCTGATGACCAAGGCCGGCATGCCGCTGCTGCCGGGCACCATCGAGCCGGTCGCCACGATCGACGACGCCGAGGACATCGCGCGCGAGATCGGGTTCCCGTTGATCATCAAGGCGGTCGCGGGCGGCGGCGGCCGCGGCATGGCCGTGGTGACGCGCAAAGAGGACCTGCGCACGGCGTACCAGAACACCCGGGCCACGGCCCAGGCCGTGTTCAAGGACAGCGCGGTGTACATCGAGCGCTACCTCGCAACGTCGCGCCACACCGAGATCCAG
>CAYUOL010000224.1:0-11177 GCA_964446345.1 uncultured Iamiaceae bacterium
CGCGGTCGATCGGCGCGGCCCGTGGCGAGCCGGTGCGCGCCCAAGGCCGCCGCCGGGGCCAGCCAGACGAGGTAGAGGGGCAGCGCACGTTGGCCTTCGCGCAGCACGGAGCCGACGGCGGTGCGGCTCATCCACACCGACACGGCGGAGAGGCCCGGCACGGCGGTGGCGATCGCGATCACGAAGCCGACCGCCGCCACGATCGCGAAGGGCACGCCGAGGCCGTCGGGGAGGTCGCGCGTGCCGAGGATCGCGAGGGCCAGCAGCACGACGCCGGCGAGGAGCACGAGGGCGCCCCCGGGATGGCCGACCTGGTAGGCCGGGTCGTAGAAGCCGTGCCCGGCGAGCACGCGCCCGACGTCCGCGACCGAAGGATCGACCATCGAGAACGGGGTGGCGTCGGCCATCGACACGCCCTGCACGTACACGATGAGGCCGGGCACCAACCAGGAGAGCTGCGCCAGGGCCGTGACGCCGACGACGCGCAGACCGTTCCTCCCCCTCGTCGTCACGAGGCCGACGAGGACGACGATGCCCGCGATGGTGCCGCCGTAGTGGCCGGCGAGGCTGAGCGCGAGCAAGGCCAGGAACGTGCGCGCCAGATCGTCTCCTGGTCGCAGCAGGCGGCGCACGACCCAGGGCAGGACCGCCATCGGGATCGCGATCATCAGGTGACCGATGGCGAGCCGGGTCAGCAGGAAGGGGTTGCTCGCGTACAGGAGCCCGGCGGTGGCCCCGACCACCACGACGAGCCACGAGGGCCGCGGTGCGGACGCGCCACGGGACAGCGCGTCGGTGGTGAGGCGGGAGGCGCCGGCGAACGCGAGCACGACGCAGCCGGCCATGAGCAGCTTCGCCACCGTGTCACCGCCGACCAGCGGCGCCAACCAGGCGACCACGAGCCAGATCGGGACGCGTCGCGGCAGCTCGGGGCCGAGGCCCCAGACGCCTCGGGGGACGGGGCTCGCGGGGGTCAGCACGAGATCGAGGTTGAACACGGCACCCGGCGCGAGCGCCGGCCCGAGCAGCACCACCGCCAGCAGGAGCCCCATCCCCCACGGCACCCACGGCAGGATCGACGCGGGGGTGCGGCGCGGGGGCGCCGGGCCGGCCGCGGGGCGGGGGGACGTGCGCATCGTCCCGACCGCGGATGCCTCGCTGGTACCCTGGCGCGCCACGCAGAGGACTCTTGCAGGTTTCCGGGCGACGTCGGTCCCACCGGGCGAGCGGCCCGCCCGCTCGGTCAGTGCCCCCTCCGTGGTCGGGCCCGGCCAGCCGGCGCTCCGGTCGTCCCCTCGGACCCGCAACCATCGTGCGCGTGGCGCACCCTGAGCCCAACGAGAACGGAGAGTCCACGGTTGTCACTTCGAGCGCACGAGGTGGCCGATCGTGAGGCGGCGGACGCGACGCCGGCAGGACGTCTCGAGCTCTTCAAGCTCTTCCTGTCCGAGCGGGACGACCCCGAGCCCTTCTACTCGCGGCTCGCCGATCGCTCCATCGCCGAGTTCCCCTTCGCCCTGCACGACCGGCTCGTGCTCGACCTCGGGTCGGGACCTGGTCACTACACGGCCGCGCTGCAGCGGGCCGGTGCCGACGTTGTGCCGATCGACCTGCGCGAGGAGAACATGCGGCGTGCGGCGCGCGCCGGGCTGGCGGCGGTGCGCACCGACGCGACGCAGCTGCCCTTCCCGGTGGCGTCCTTCGACGGGGTGTTCTGCTCGAACATGCTCGAGCACGTGCCCGATCCGGCGCGGGTGATCGACGAGATGGAGCGCGTGCTCAAGCCGGGAGGCTGGGGCTGGATCAGCTGGACGAACTGGTGGTCCCTGTGGGCCGGCGGGCACGACATGGCGCCGTTCCACCTGTTGGGCCCCGGTCTCGGACCCAAGGTCCACGACCGGCTGCGCGGCGCGCACCGGCTGAAGAACCAGGTCTACGCCGGGCTCTGGCCGACCTACATCCACCAGGTCCTCGCCGACGTCCGCGCCCGACCCGGCGTGCGGGTGCTCGACGCGTGCCCCCGCTACTACCCATCGCAGCGGTGGGTGCTGCGCGTCCCGGTGCTGCGCGAGGTCGTGACGTGGAACTGCCTCATCCTCGTGGAGAAGCTGCCGGCTCCGCGCCCGGGGGTGCTGCAGTGACGGCCCTCGGGCGGCTGCCCGAGCACCTCTCGGTGGACGATCCGAGCGCCCCGTTCACCCGCCGGTCGTGGCGCTACACGGTTCGGCGCGTGCTGCGCCGCATCCGCGAGCGGCTGGGCGACGATCCTCTCTTCCTGCCCATCGTGCTGCGCGCCACCCCCATCGGCACGGCCCGGCGGATCACCGACGCGACCCAGCTCGTCATCGAGGGGTTCCCCCGCTCGGGCAACACCTACGCCACGTTCGCGCTCGAGCACGCGGCCGCGCAGGCCGGTCGGACGATCGTGGTCTCGAGCCACGTCCACACCCCGTCGCAGGTGCGCCTCGCCGTGCAGCAGCGGTTCCCGACGCTCGTGCTGGTGCGCCAGCCGCTCGACACGATCACGTCGTTGCTCATCGCCGCGCCCCACGTGCACTTCGAGGCGGCCATCCGCGAGTACCTGCACCACTATCGGGAGATCTGGCCGTGGCGGGACCGGTGCGTGATCGCCACGTTCGATCAGGTGGTGACCGACTTCGGCGCCGTGACGCGCCGGGTCAACGAGCGGTTCGGCACCGAGCTCCCGTGCTTCGAGACGACCGACGTCAGCCGCGCTGCCGTGTTCGCCGCGATCGAGGAGAACCACCGGTTGCTGCACGGCGGGACCGAGAACGTGGTGCCGCGCCCCTCCGCGCTGCGGGCGGCGGAGAAGGAGTGGCTGATCGAGCAGCTCGCCGCGCCCCGGTACCGCGAGCTGTTCGCAGACGCAGACGATCTGTACGCGCGCTTCGCGCAGGTGGCGGCGCAGGGCTGACGGAGACGACGCTCCCGGCGCGGTCGATGCAGCGCTCAGCCGCTCCGCCGGTCAACCGCTCAGCCGGTCACCCGGGCAACGGGGTGCGGGCGAGGTCAGCGGCGATGCGGGGGCGCCCGATGCCAGGGCGCACCCAGCGCGTGACCGCCGCCGCGAAGACCGCCGCCGCGAGGTTGCCCACGAGCCAGGCCTGCGCCGCGCCCATCGGGCCGGTGCGGCGGCTCATCATCGCCGTGGGCACCAAGGTGAGGATCGCGAAGCCGAGCGTGATCGACGCCGTCCGGACGTGGTCCGCCTCGACCCTCGCCCGGGCGAGGGAGATGGCCGTGAACGCCCACGGGATGCTCGCGGCGCTCAGCACCGGCAGCAGGTCGGCGGTGAGCTGGTAGTCGGGCCCGAGGAAGCGCGTGACGAGCACCGGGGCCGTGACGAGGATCAGCACCGTGGCCCCGACCATCAGGGCGACCGACAGCCGCCGCCCGGTGCGCACCTGCTGCTCGAAGTGGGCGACGTCGTGGCTGCTCTCGGAGAGCACCACCTGGCCGATGATGTGCGGGACGAGGAAGAGCATCGTGCTGATCTGCCACGCGAAGAAGAACGGGCCGAACTCGGTCGGCCCGACGTCGACCAGGATCGGGATGCAGAACTGCGGCGCCTGGGCCAGCAGCATCCCCACGTAGTTGACGACCGAGAACTTGAACGCCACCCACCACTCGGGAGGGAGCGGGAGCAGCGGGCCGCGGTCCTCGGGTCGCGACGCCCGGCGCAGCACGACCACCCCGATGAAGCCCGACAGCGCGGGCGTGCCACCGATCAGCAGCAGCAGCCCGAGCGGGCTGCTGCCGAGCGCCGGCACCAGCAGCAACGGCAGCCGGATGAGGCTGACGAGCAGCACGCGCGCGTACACCCAGCGCCAGAGGCGCAACGTGACGAGCCGCACCTCGACCAGCACGGAGAACGCCATGCCGGTGATCAGCGTGAACACCACCGCGGCGCTGACGAGCCCGCCGTGGCGTTGCAGGATCGCGGCGCCGCCCCCTTCGAGCAGCGAGGGGGCGACCAGGGCGAACGCGATCGCGACCAGCAACGAGGTCGAGGCGGTGTACAGCAGCGCCCAGAGGAAGAGCGTGTTGAAGGAGCGGGCCCGCAGCGATCCGTACTTGGCGACCGCGATGGGCAGCCCCATCGTCGTGGCGTAGTTGAGGAACTGCACGACGGCCCAGAGCTTGCTGCCGATGCCGTAGTCGACGGGATCGGCCGTCTTCGCCGCGAAGATCCAGAAGAGGAAGCTGAGACCGGCGCCGGTCACCATGGACACGACGAACCACAGCGAACCCCGCACCACGTGCCGGCGACCGCCGGCGGCCGCCGGTTTCCGCAAGTCGGGTGTCGGCCGGCTCAGTAGGGCCACCCGGCGGTGCTGCCGAGGGCCTGCGCCAGCTTCCCCATGTGGGCGAGGATCATCAGCTTGAACACCACGTTGCGCAGGAGGTACGGCAGCTCGAGCAGCTGCCGGAAGCAGTTGGCCGCCCGATCGGCCGGCGTGAGGTCTTCTCGGCGGTACTCGGTCATCGTGCCGGACCGGCCGATGTAGCGGAACTTGCTGCCGGTGAACAGCGTCGCCGCCAGCGCGAGCGTGACGCCGACCGAGCTGAACGAGTCGTGGATCAGCAAGGTGCCGCCGAGGGCGATCTTGCGACCCCAGCGCTCCATGTCGGCCTTGGCCGGGTTGTAGCGGTGCGCCCCGTCGATGTACACCATCTCGACGTCGCCCGGGATGTCACCGGGCGCGTCCTGCGAGGCCTTGCGGACGTGACGGATGCGATCGAGCACGCCGGCGTTCGTCAGGTTCGCCACGAAGATCTCGTGGTCGCGCTGGCCCTCCTCGAACTCGCCCTCGTACTGCTGCGGGCCGCGGTCGTTGCCGCCGTGCGGATCGATGGTGATGATCTCGACGCCCTCGGGGGCGGCGCTCGCCAGCACGATCGCCGAACGCCCGTGGTAGCTGCCGATCTCGACGATGCGGTCGCCCGCGTGCAGCTCGGACGCACGGTCCCACAGGCGGCACGCCTGGGCCCGGGTCATCCAGCCCTGGACCGAGGCGATCGATCGGAACACCTGGTCGAAGGTGCGGGCCCGCACGGCCGCGCCGGCCGCCGGAGCCGGTTCGAGAGCAGTCACAGGACCCTTCCAGTGCCGACGAGAAACGGAACAGCGAGTATAGGACGCACCCCTTCGCCGGTCGGCAATCGCCCGTCAGCGGCGGGCCTCGCCCAGGTCCCGGCACGGGACACGCCCCACGGCCCCCCGGCCAAAAGCACAAGTGGCCCCAAGTAGCCTCCCGACCGAAGTCGGTCAGCTCCTCGGGGCCGACTCGTGCGGCACGGACCTCGTCACCGCTGGCCCGGGGGCCGGCGGTGCCATCGCTCGAGCGACCGGGTGGTTGCTCGATCGACCCGCCGGAACCCCGAAGGGCACCGGCGCGAAGCGCACCTCACCAAACGCACCGACCGGCCGTTCTCCCGTGGGGTGCGATCGAGCCTGCCGGGTTCACATCGAGATGCTCACCCTGCGTCGGACACGTTCCTGCACGCAGGTCCGCGGCCACAGCCTTCTCGCGTTCGGCGCTCGTGCCGCGGGCCGAAGCCCTCGGGACGAGGAACCGACGGAGCCCTCGAGGCCGATGGTCGTCGTGCACGCACGCCGACTCGCTCCTCGCGGGCGATCTCGGGGGCGATTCCCGGTGCACGCACCGGAGCTCGTCCGAGACCCACTCGCAACCTGGTGCTCCGCCGGCGCAAGCGCCGTCGCAGCGGGGGCTGCGGGTGTCCCCCTCGGGGGCCAGGCCGGTCGTTCGTGCCTGGCTGGAGGTCAGAGAACACCCGGAGCCGAGGGGGGTCAAGACCCTTTCTTCGAATCCCCAGGGTTATCCGAAGACTTTCTTCGCAATCCCCAACATCCACGAACTTCTCAACAAGAAGTACACAGCCTTGTCATCTCGCGGCGCCCGCCCGTCGTGCCGGAGCCCACGTCCCGTGGCCGGTAACGTCCGTTCCCATGGCGCCCGAGACCCCCAAGGACTTCACCCTCTCCCCCGAGCTGCACCGCTACGTGCTCGAGCACAGCCAGCCGGTGGACGCGCTGCAGCGGCGCCTCATCGAGGCCACCGCCGCGCTCGGGCCGATCGCCCGCATGCAGATCGCCCCGGAGCAGGGTGCGTTCATGCAGCTGCTCGCGGCGACGCTCGGCGCTCGCCTCGTCGTCGAGGTCGGCACCTTCACCGGGTACTCGACGCTGTGCCTCGCGCGCGGCGTCGGCGAAGGCGGCCGCGTGATCGCCTGCGACGTCAGCGACGAGTGGACGAGCGTCGGTCGACCGGTGTGGATCGAGGCGGGCGTCGCCGATCGC
Source organism: uncultured Iamiaceae bacterium (assembly GCA_964446345.1). Lineage (GTDB taxonomy): Bacteria > Actinomycetota > Acidimicrobiia > Acidimicrobiales > Acidimicrobilacustridaceae > CAYUOL01. Next base: position 6,344 of record CAYUOL010000224.1, read on the forward strand.
ATCGACCTGCGCCTGGCGCCGGCGCTCGAGACGATCGCCGCGCTGCCCGACGACGACCCCATCGACCTCGCGTTCATCGACGCCGACAAGGGCAACTACCGCAACTACTACGAGGAGCTGCTCCCGAAGGTGCGGGCGAACGGGGTGCTGCTCGTCGACAACGTGCTGTGGTCGGGTGCGGTGGTGGATGCCGCCGTGACCGACGACGACACCGAAGCGATCCGCGCGTTCAACGACCACGTCGCGAACGACGAGCGCGTCGAGGCGGTGATCCTGCCCATCGCCGACGGGATCACGTTCATCCGCAAGCGCTGATCGGCGGCGCGGCGTCCGGAAGGTGTCGTACTTCTGTTGGCCATCAGTCGGATTGTGCCGGTGAGGGGTGATGACGGCGGTCGCTGGCACCCTCGCGGCGCGCACCGCACGGGCCGCCGACCCCGGCCGGTTACCGCGCGGAAACTTCGGCCGAGTGCCCACCGGCGCTGCGACGGATGAAGTAGAACTGCGCTCGCTACAGGGTTGTGGGGCCGCTTCCACACGCTGTGGTGCAGGACGAACGTGGATGTGAGACAGGACGTGGAAGGCAGGATCCGCTGATCGCTCGGAGCCCGATCGTGCTCGTTGGGGTGGGCACGGGTCGACGATGCTCCGTGGGTCGGTGAGTCCTCGAGAGACCCTGGGGGATGTCGTGTTGGGAACCGAACGTGGGCAGCGTGCAGCAGCGGGGGCCTCTCCCCCGGCGAGCACCGAGGTGGTGCACCGGCGGCGACCGCCCGGCGCGCGGCGGGTCATCGTGCCGGCGTTGGTCCTCGCCACCGCCGGCCTCTTCGCCGCGAGCTGCGGCGGGAGCACGAGCAGCGACAGCTCCTCGGGCACGACCGTCGTGCAGGGCGTGCAGAACAACCAGGTCGTGAAGGACGACGCCAAGCCCGTTCCGGGTGGGTCGATCGCCTACGGCATCGAGGCCGAGAGCGATGGCTTCAACCCCACGGTGAACCGCTGGGCCATCTCCGGGGTCATGGTCGGACTCGCGGTCTACGACCCGCTCGCGGCGTACAACGACAAGAACGAGGCCAAGCCGTACCTGGCCGAGTCGATCACCCCGAACGACAAGTTCACGGTGTGGACGATCAAGCTGCGCCCCAACATCAAGTTCAGCAACGGCACGCCGCTCACGTCCGAGGCGGTGAAGGCGACGCTCGACGGCCACTTGAAGTCGCCGCTCACGAAGCCGGTGTTCTCCCCCGTCCAGAGCATCGAGAACACGGATCCGCTCACCACCGTCGTGACGATGAAGAGCCCCTGGGTCGTGTTCCCGTCCACGTTGACCGCGCAGAGCGGCGTGATCCCCGAGCCCTCGACCTTGGTCGCCGGCCCGTCCGGCGACACGCCGGCGTCGGCGAACCCGATCGGCACCGGCCCCTTCGTGCAGACCGAGTGGAAGAAGGACGCGGCCTGGAAGGGCAAGAAGAACCCGACCTACTGGCGCAAGGACAAGTACGAGCAGCAGCTGCCGTACCTCGACAACCTCGAGTTCCGCCCGATCCCCGTGCAGGACAGCCGCCAGAAGGGCCTCGAGAGCGGCGATCTGCAGATGATGCACTCGAGCGACACCAAGGCGATCGTCCGCTACCGCCAGCTCGCCAAAGAGGGGAAGTTCCAGATCGTCGAGGACAACGGTGAGGGCGAAGAGGGCTTCGTGATCCTCAACAGCTCGAAGGCGCCCTTCGACGACGTGAACGCTCGCCGGGCCCTGGCGTACGCCACCGACAACGCCGAGTACAACGTGGCCGTCAACGACGGCATCCTCGAGGTGGCCGACGGGCCCTTCCGCAAGAACTCCGTGTGGAAGAGCGACTACAAGAACTACCCGACCTTCGACCTGGCCAAAGCGACGGAGCTCGTCGACAAGTACAAGGCCGACCACGGCGGCCAGGCACCGAAGTTCGAGCTCGGCGTCGGCCAGGACAGCGGTCCGCAGGCCGCGTTCCTGCAGCAGGGGTGGCAGCAGGCCGGCTTCGACGTGACGGTGAAGACCGTCGAGCAGGCGGTGTTCATCCTCGACGCCGTGCAGGGCAAGTACCAGGCGAACCTCTGGCGTCAGTTCGGTGCTCCGGACCCGGACGCGGATGCGATCTGGTGGCTGTCCGACAACGCCGGGACCGGCGGCGAGGGCGGCCTGGCCCTGAACATCGCCCGCCACAAGAGCCCGTGCGCCGACGCCGCGCTCAAGAAGGGGCGGGAGACGCCCGACCTGGCCGGCCGCAAGCAGGCCTACGCCGACCTGCAGCAGTGCATGGCGGACGAGGTCCCCTACGTGTGGCTCGACCACACCGTGTGGGCGATCATGGCCGCCAACAACGTGCGCGGCATCACGAACGGCCCGCTGCCCGACGGCTCGCCGTCGCTGCCCGTCGGCGGTGCCGGCGACTTCGGTGGCGTCACGCGCCTGACGCAGACGTGGCTGGCCAAGTGACCGATGCTCTCGGTCGTCCGCGCGCGGGTCTCGACCCGCGCGCGGACGTGACCAGGGGCGCTACGCCGCCGAGCGTCACGGGCACGATGTGACGCCACTAAGGTGACAACGCTCAGAAAACGCCTCGAGCACCCGATGGTGTACGAAGCACGGAAGGGCACATCGCAGAAGAGCACCCCGGGACGAGACCGCGTGGCTCTGTGGGGGAAGGAACGGGTATGAGGTTCGTCTGGAAACGTCTCGGCCAGCTGGTCGTCGTGCTGTTCTTCGTCACGTTCCTCTCGTTCCTCATGATCAGCCTGCTGCCCGGCGACCCGGCGATCGTGCGCTGCGGCGTGGGCTGCTCGACCGAGCAGTACAACCAGGTGCGCGAAGAGATGGGCCTCAACCGACCGGTGATCGTGCGCTACGGCGACTGGCTCGGCCAGCTGCTGCGCGGCAACTTCGGGCAGTCCGTCGTCAACCAGGAGCCCGTCGCGACGGCGCTCTCCCAGCGCATGCCCGTGACGCTCGAGCTGCTGGTGATGTCCCAGATCATCGCGCTCGGCATCGCCGTCCCCCTCGGGGTGTTCAGCGCCCGCAGACCGAACGGTGCGATCGACAAGGGGTCCACCGCGGTGGGCTTCATCTTCCTCGCGGTGCCCAGCTTCGTGGTCGCGCTCATGCTGCAGCTCGTGTTCTCGGTGAAGCTGCAGATCTTCCCGGCCACCGGCTACCGCACGTTCACCGAGAGCCCCTTGGGCAACATCAAAGACCTCTTCCTGCCGGCGCTCACGCTGGCGCTCGCCGAGATCGCGGTGTACTCCCGCATCTTGCGCGGCGACCTGCTCACGACGCTGCAAGAGGACTACATCATGATGGCCAAGGCGAAGGGGCTGACGTCGCGCCGCATCATGTGGCGCCACGCCTTCCGGCCCTCGACCTTCTCGCTCATCACCGTCATCGGCCTGCGCATCGGTGCGCTCATCGGCGGCACGATCATCATCGAGAGCGTGTTCGCGATCAACGGCCTCGGCCTCTACACGGTCACGAACATCCTCAAGCGCGACTTCATCCCGTTGCAGGGCGCCGTGGTCGTCATCGCGGTGGGCTACGTCTTGATCAACTTCGCCGTCGACATGTTCTACGCCGTCCTCGACCCCAGGATTCGCCATGCCCGATCCATCGCCTGACGACTCACGCCTCCTCGAACCGTCGAACACCGCGTACGAGCTGACGCTCACCACCGATCAGCGGATCGACCAGGACATCGACGAGTCGCTCCTCGAGACCGAGAACGACTCCGAGTTCAAGGCCAAGAAGCTCGGCATCGGCTTCTGGATCTGCATCGGGTGGCTCGCCCTGGTCACGCTCCTGGCGATCTTCGCTCCGCTGCTGCAGAGCTGGGGCATCATCGCCGATCCCTACAAGCTCAGTCGCAACCGCTTCGCCCCACCCGGGCCTGGGCACTGGCTCGGCACCGACGACCTCGGTCGCGACGAGCTGTCCCGCCTGATCTTCGGTGGGCGGGTCTCGCTGTCGGTCGGCTTCGCCTCCATCGCCCTCGGCCTCGTCGTCGGCACCACGATGGGGCTGCTCGCCGGCTACATGAAGGGCTGGGTCGACAACGTCCTGATGACCGCGGTCGACATCATCCTCGCGTTCCCGGCGCTGCTGCTCGCCATGGCGATCATCACGTTCACCGACTCCAAGGACATCGCGCACATCTCGCTCGCCATCGGCATCGTCGCCGTGCCGTCGATCGCCCGGCTCGTGCGGGCCAACACCCTGAGCTTCCGTGAGCGCGAGTTCGTGCTCGCCTCCCGCACGCTCGGCGCCAGCCACGCGCGGGTCCTCACGCGCGAGATCCTTCCCAACGTGGTCCCGCCCGTGCTCTCGTTCGCCGTGATCGGTGTCGCGGTCGCCATCGCGGCCGAGAGCGGCCTGGCGTTCGTGGGCATCTCGGTCCCCCTCCCCACGCCGACGTGGGGCGGCATGATCAACGACGCCCGCCAGCACCTGAGCGAGAACCCCCAGCTGGTGATCATCCCGTGCACGGTGCTCGTGCTGACGATCATGTCCCTGTACTTCGCAGGCGATCGGCTCCGCCAGTACTTCGACGTCAAGGAGAGCGTGCTTTGAGGCGAAAGGTCATCGCGGGTCCGGGCGGGCAGACCGCAGACCCGACGGCGAAGCTGCTCCGGGTCGTCGATCTCAAGACCCACTACCTCACCGAGCGAGGCGTCGTGCGCGCCGTCGACGGGGTGTCGATCCAGCTCGAGCGGGGCAAGACGCTGGGCATCGTCGGCGAGTCGGGCTCGGGCATGATGCTTACTCATTTCATATCTTACCCAAATTGGGTGAGTGGCTTGCCAAAGA
>CAYUOL010000225.1:0-2536 GCA_964446345.1 uncultured Iamiaceae bacterium
AGTCCCCCCTCCGACACGCACGGTTACCCCACGAGGCTCGGCCTTCACGGTCACGCTGCCGGTGGGGTCGTAGCTCAGTGAGACACCGAGCTGGGCGTAGAGCTCGGACTTGTCCGCCGGGTCCGCTGCGGCGAGCACGCCGACGATGTCCCGCAACGCGTCGACGAGTGCCTTGACCTCTCTGGCGGTCAGCTCGCCACCGGGGGTGTGCTGGCCGAGCTGGCGCTCGAGCCCCCGGCGCTCCCGCTGGGTCTCGGCGATCCACTGGGCGGCGAGGGCGACACTGTCCTCGTCGTCGAGGAGCTGGCGGTAGTTGCGGATCTTGCGGTCGCAGTCGGCGATGGCGGCCCGCAGCTGGGCCTCGCGCGTCTCAGCCTCGGGATCTGGTTCTGAGGAGCCGGCGAGCGCGGTGCACGTGTCGTCGAGGTGGTCGTCGTCGAAGAGCGAGGCGAGCCAGGCGTCGAGGCCGGGGAGGAGCGCCTCCTCCTTGACGTAGATGCTCTTGGGGTGGTCGCCGGAACCGTCGGGGTAGTCGTCGGTGAACTTGCAGCGGTAGTAGGCCCGGCCGTGGTTCCATTGCCCTTGCATGCGCCGGCCGCACACACCGCAGTGCAGGAGGCCCGACAGCAGGTAGTGCCGCCCCTGCCTCGGTGCTCGGGTCGTGGGGCCTCGCTTGGTGAACTTCGCCTGGGCGGCGTCGAACAGCTCGCGGCTGACAAGGGCCTCGTGGGTCGGTTCGGCTGACCAGATCCACTCACCTGTTGGCGAGCGTCAGAACTCGCGGTCGAGGAGCGTCAGTTGTCGCGGTTGGCGAGCGCGAGAAACCGCGTTCGAGAGGCGTGGGGCTTCTCGGGTGGGTGAGTCTATTGCTGGTCGGTCGGGGCGCTGGTGGTGAGGGCGTGGTGCTCGCGTAGGCGCCATGAGGGGCCGCGGATGTTGAGCACGACTGCGTTGTGCAACAGGCGGTCGAGGATGGCCGCCGCGATGACGTCGTCGCCGAACACGGTGCCCCAGCCGGGCAACGACCTGTTGGTCGTCACGAGGGTGGGGTGGCCTTTGTCGTAGCGCTGGTTGACGACCTGGAAGAACGCGGAGGGCCCGCCGTCGGTGATCGGCAACAGGCCGACGTCGTCGATGACCAGGACGGTGGGCGCGGTGTAGGTCTTGAGCTTGGTGACCAGGGTTCCTTCGCGGGCCGCGGCGGCAAGGGTGCGGCACATGTCATCGGCGGTGGTGAAGTAGCCCCGGTAGCCGGCCTCGACGGCGCGGATGGCGAGCGCGATGGCGAGATGGGTCTTGCCGCACCCGGGTTGGCCGAGGAACAGCAACGGTCGTTGTTCGTCGATGAAGCGCAGCGTGGCGAGATCCGCGATCAGCTTCGGGTCGACCGACGGCTGGAACGCGAAGTCGAAGTCCTCGATGCTGCGCCGGTAGGGGAACCGGGCGTAACGCAACCGGGCCGCCAGCCGCCGGTCGCGGGTGGCGGTGGCTTGGTCACCGACGAGGCGGGCCAGGAACTCGAGATGGGTCCAGTTCTCGGCTTTGGCTTGTTCGGCGAGGGTGGCGAAGTGCTCGGTGGCGGCGGGCCAGTCGAGATAGCCCAGGTCGGCTTTGATCTGTTCGTAGATGCTCATGACCAGGCCCCTCCGGAGCACTCGCACACGGGGCCGATCGGTCCGACCCGATCGGCCAGGTCGATGTCGTCGATGGCGTAGTCCCCAGCGCCGAGCTCGAGCTCGACCGGGCCCGCCGGCGCCGTCGCTGGAGCGGGTTCGGGGACGGCGTGGAGGTGGCGGCCCAACGCCAACGCCTCCGCGGCGCGCCGATGCGCGGGGTCCCACACCGGTTCGGTCTGGGTCGGAACGAGGTGTGACGGGCCACGACCCGGCCGCCGTAGCGCACGACGAAGGACGGGGCATCGACCTCCCGGCGGACCTCGACCGTCGCGCCGACCAGACCGGGCGGCACCGAGTAGCGGTTCGTGTCCATCTCGACGAACGGCTCGGAGCGGTGCACGTGGCGGGGCTCCACGTAGGCGGTGTCCCAGCGGTGCGGGGCGAGGCCCTGCAACAGCCGACGCTCCACGACCAGCCGGTCGTTGGGTTTCTCGCCCGTCATGCGATGGGCCCGGGAGTGGACCCGCTGCTCGAGCCACGGTCCGACCCGCCGGTTGAGCTCGGCGACATCGGCGGGCGGGTCGAGGCTCATCTCTTCGAGGAACGATTCCTTCAGCACCCGGTTCGGGCGCTCGACCTTGCCCTTGCGTTTCGCGTCGCGGGCCTGACACACCTTGATCTGGGTGCCGTAGTGGTTCGCGAACGCGACCGCCTCGGGCACGAGGTTGAACCGCCGGCCCTGGGACTGACCCAACGCGCCCATACGGTCGGTGCGCGACACCAACGGCACCCCACCCGCCGCCTCGTAGAACGCGATGAGTCCTTCGAGGGTGTGCTCGCGGTCCTCCGACGTCGTGAACCACCAGCGCCGCCACCGCGACCAACACAAGATCGTGACGTGACAGCGCAACAGCCCCAGC
>CAYUOL010000225.1:2636-11159 GCA_964446345.1 uncultured Iamiaceae bacterium
GCGCCGCCACCGCGACCAACACAAGATCGTGACGTGACAGCGCAACAGCCCCAGCGCTGAGCCCACGCATCACAGTTGGAGAAGTCGAACTGGGCCTCTTCGCCCGGGGCGGTCTCGATCGGGACCGACACCGTGGCCGCCGGCTTGAAACGCGGACCCCGCTGGGCGTTCACGTAGCGCACCACCGCCGAGTACGAGCCCTCGAACCCCTCGGCCGCCAACGTCTCGTAGATGCTGGTCGACAACAACCGGTTCCCCGATCGCTCCAACAGGTCATCGATCCGTCCGGCGATCTCGTCGGTGATCACCCGCTGCGACGCCGCCACCGCCCGGGCCGGCGGCGGGCCGCCATCGCGCAGATGCTTCGAGATCGTGGCCGGGTGATACCCGGTGTGCTCCGCGATCTCGTCCAACGTCCAGCCCTGCGCGCGCAAAGGCTTGATGTCATCCATGTACTCCTCCTGGCTCATCATGAGAAGCGGTCCTTCCAGTCGTGCCGGTGCTTGGTCGCCCGACACGCTGGAAGGACCACACCCCTCAGGTGCGGATACTCAGGAGAAGACCCACCCTCTCAACCGCGACTTCTGACGCTCATCAAACGCGACTTCTGACGACTCCCCGACATCACCTTCGTCGTTCCAGCGCTGCTTGGTGATGTGGCCGAGGGCGAAGTCGTCGACGTCGATGAGCACCTCGTCCTTGCGCTGCTTGTTCCAGACCTCGAACCCCGTGTATCGGGGGTTGTTGAGGATCGCTCGCACGGCGGACTTGGCCCACTTGCCGTGGCCACCAGCCCGATGGCGGTTGCGCTCGGGATCGTGCGCCGAGGGCGAGGGGATGCCGTCCTGGTTCAGGCCGGAGGCGATCAGGTGTAGGCCCCGGCCGTCGGCGTACTCCTCGAAGATCCGCTGGACGACCGGCGCAGCGATCGGGTCGGGAGCGAGCCGGCGGAGTCGTTGGCCGTTGGCGGCCTTGCCGGGGTTCGGGTGCTGTCCGGCGTCGGCAAGTTGGTAGCCGTATGGCGGGCGACCGCCGAGGTAGCGGCCCTCGATGGCGGCCTGGCTTGCCATGGCCGAGCGGACGCGGGTCTTTATGCGCATCCGCTCGCCCTTGCTCATCCCGCCATAGAGCGACATGACCAAGTCGTGTGCTTCGGAGCCCGGGTCGACGGCGCCGCCGACCTCGGGCACCCACAGCTCGACGCCGTAGTGGGTGAAGACGGGGAAGGTGAGCCCGAACTGGTTGCCGTAGAACGCACGCTGCGGCTCACCGATGACCACGGCATCGAAGCCCCGCCGCGGGGCGCGGAACGTCTCGAGCAACCGGGCTGCCTCGGGTCGGCGCTTCCAAGGGAGGGAGCGGGACTGTCCGATGTCGAAGAACTCGGCGACCACCACGCCTTCGGGCTCGATGATCTGGCGGGACCGGGCGAGCTGCCAATTGCGCGAGGACGTCGGATCCTGCTGGTCCTCGGTGCTCACCCGGCCGTAGAACGCGAACCGCTTCATGGCGCTCACGCTACGGCCTGGTCGTCGGTGACGGTTCGACCGCGATCGGTGGCCAGCTCGCGGTCGTTCGCCTTGCGGAGGATCCGCAGCAGCACGGCAGCCGCCCCCGGCGTGAGCGCCGGCGGCTCGAGATCGGGAGCGAGACGGAGCTCGACGGGGTCCCGGTGGGCGGCCATAGGGCGACCATCGCAAACCGCGTTCCCGGTTCCACTCCCGTTCGAGTTCCCGTTTCGGAGATTTCTCGCCGAATCGGTCCCGGTTTCGGTCCCGGATGCCGTCATCGGTTCCGGGATCATCCCGGCGTACGTGAAGGAGCGCTTGGGGAGGCTCCGCCTGTCCGGGTGGCTGATCGGGCAGGCTGTCGCAGTGCCAGGTCGACGCCACCTCACCTCAACGGAGGCCGCAGCCACGCTCAGGCGGAAGCGTGAAGTGGAGCAGTTCCTCGGGCGCTTCGTCGCGTCGGACGAGCGCATGACGGTCCGGTGGCTCACGGCCTACCCGTCGGGAGCGGACTTCAAGCTCGTCCTCCATGAGGTCGAGGACATCGGCTCCGACGAGTTCCTTGACGTCACCGAGTTCCCACCTCTGGACGAGAACGAGTACCTCGGCGAGGGTCGCGTGCTGTCAACCCACAGCGATCCCGATGCCCTGCTCCGGGACGCCGCAGAGCGGGGGGCAAGTCCGGATCGCTGGGTGAACGGTGGCGTGGTGCAGGACGAGTACCGGGAGAGCCGAACGGACTCGTAGATCGACAGGCGAGAGCCACTGAACTGACGGCTATGGCGTTCGCCGAGCGTCCCCCTCCCATGCACCGACCTCTGTTCACGACGGAAGCCCATCGCGCCGAGCCTCACCCTCTCAACCGCGGAATCAGGTAGACACGATTGCAACCGGTCCCGGTTGTGTCCCGGTCAGCCGTCCCAGCGGTCGACGACCCAGGTTTGCTCCCACGGCCGATCCCGTTCTGGGTCGAGCGGGGGCGCCATCTCCGCGACGACCCATCCTCGTTCGCCCTCGACGAGCTCGATCAGGTCCATCATGAGCTTGCTCGCCGCCGCACGGGGCCCTGGGAGGTTGAGAGGGTCGTCCACCGAGACGCCGACCAGCAGACGGCAGTCCGTCGTGAACCCGAGGATCGCTTGGTCCCACGGAGCCACGGAATGCAGGTAGGCCCGAAATGCTCGGCAGGGCTCCGCCAATCCGAACTCGATGATCTCGCCGAGCGTGGAGACCGGCACCCAGTCCCAGTCGCCCAGGCTGAGTGAGTCCTCGGCTCTATCGCAGCCGAGCGGCAGGACCATGAGCTCCTCGCCCTCGTGGTCCTGGCTTCGGTCGAGGTCGACGTACCGAGCCATGAACCGGTCGATGCGCTCGCGGTCTCGGTGCTGGGTCAGCACGTAGACATCGAGGCAGGGAGGCACAGGGGCAGTCTTCCAGCCCGCGATGATCCGCCGGGCGGGACTTGGCAGCGCGAGGACCGGATCAGTCCCGGGATCGGTCCCGTGGGCAGGTCAGGGGCCATTTCTGGGCTCGGTCCCGGTTTCGGTCCCGGTCCGGCCGGGACCTGTCCCGGTCGAGAAAATCGTCGACCGGGACGAGAACGGGAACTCAACCGGGAACGAAACCGGGAATCCCGTTTCGGATGATCCGACGACGCCTGCCTACGCGGCGGGCTCGATCGGAGGTCCGGGACATGGCATGGATGGCGATGATGGGTGCCGACTCAGTGGAGTACCACCGGGCGACGGTGATGGGCCGCGAGGACGACCATCCCGGCGCCGCCCTCGCCTACTACGCTTCGCGTGGTGAGACCCCGCTCGTGTGGGGCGGGGGAGGAGCGACCCGGCTCGGCCTCGCCGGCCAAGTCACCCCGGAGGAGTACGAGTTGCTGTTCGGCCCTGGCGGAGCCCGCGACCCGAGGACCGGCGAGCGGCTCGTCGCCACGAAGCGGCCGGGGCTCGAGCTGTCGGTGTCGGTCCACAAGTCGGTCGCCGAGCTGGGCGTGATCGGCCGGGCCGAGGACATGCACCGCATCCTCGACGCCGAGCGGGACGGTACCGTCGCCTACCTCGAAGCCCTCACCCGCGATCGCGGCGGCCGGCGGGGGAGAGCCGCCGTCCCGACTCCGACCACGGGCCTGGTGTACGCGACTACCCGGCATGCCACCTCCCGTGCCGGGGATCCGTGTCTGCACGACCACGTGCTCATGGCGAACCTGCTCGAGATGCTCGACGAGCGGGGCGGCTGGAAGGCGGCCGACACCGCGCTGTGGCGTGACCACCTGCATGCCGCCACCGCCTTCGGGCGGATGTGCTCGGCACAGGTGGCGATCGAGCTGGGCTACGGGATCGTGCGGGACGACGGCGAGTCGGGCCGACTCGGCCACTGGGCGGTCGCCGGCATCCCAGGCGCGGCGATGGCTGTGCACTCCAAGCGGTCGGCCGAGATCGACGAAGCCGTCGGTGAAGGCGACCGGACCGGGACCTACCGGGAGCGAGCCGTTGCCGCCCGCCGGACCCGCGCTCCCAAAGAGCACCAACCCGTCGAGGACCTCATGGCTCGATGGCAGGCTGGACTCGCAGAGATCGGCCTCGACCTGTCGGCGATCGACGCAGCGGTGCAGGACCAGGCCCACCGGCGGATCACCCACCCGCTGACCGAGGCCGAGCTGCGCCTCCTGGCTGACGAGTTGCTGGCGATCGACGGGCGTCTCGCCGAACAAAAGGTGTTCACCCGGCGAGACGTTGTCGTCGCCGTGGCTCCGCGCCTGTTCGGTCTCGATCCTGCGGTGCTGGATCGCGCCGTCGAGCTCGTCGTAGGCAGCCGGGATGCCATCGAGTTGGCGCCGACCACCACTGGTCGAGAGCGGGCGTGGGCGCCCCGGTGTGTCGTCGAGACCGAGCAGGCGATCCAAGACCGGGCTGTCGCGTATCACGCCGCCCGACGGGTGGACCCCGTGTCGACCGACGTGCTCGACCGGGCCATCATCTCGACAGAGGGGCGGCTCGGTCGGCCGCTCACCGACTCGCAGCTGTCAGCGGTGGTGGGGATCTGCAGAAGCGGGCGCTGTCTGGATGTTGTGGTGGGCATGGCCGGGACGGGCAAGACGACCGTGCTCGAGACGGTTCGGCTCGCACACGAGCGCGAGGGCATGCGGGTCATCGGCACAGCGACCTCTGGGCAGGCGGCCAAGACCGTGGGCCGCGATGCCGGCATCGAGTCGTTCACCGTCGCCTCGCTGCTGGCCCGGTTCGATCGGGGTTCGATCTCGCTCGACGCCCGCACCCTGGTCGTGTTGGACGAGGCGGGGATGACCGACGACGCCGATCTGCTCCGCCTCATCGACGAGGCCACGGCGACGGGCGCCAAGCTCGTCCTCGTCGGCGACCACCGCCAGCTGAGCGCCGTCGGCCCCGGCGGCTCGCTCGGCGCTCTGGTCGATCGCCTCGATGGGCAGATCTGGCAGCTCACCGACAACGTGCGCCAACTCGACCTCACCGAGCGCGACGCCCTCGCGGAGCTCCGCCACGGCGACATCGACCTGGCCGTCGACTGGATGGCCCGCAACGGGCGCATCAGTACCGGAGCGGATCGAGCCGAGGCGATCGGCGCCGCCGTCGATGGTTGGATCGCCGACGTCGAGGCCGGCAAGGACACGACGATGCTCGCGTGGAAGCGGGTGAACGTCGACGCCCTCAACGAGCTCGGCCGCCAGGCCTTCGCCGAGCGAGGATGGCTCACCGGGCCCGAGATCACCGCCCCCGGCGGACGCCGCTACCGAGCCGGCGACCGCGTCGTCGCCCTCTCACCGTCATCCGGCGTCGTCACCTCCGAGACCGGGACGGTGCAGAAGGTCGACACCGACTTCGGCTCCCTCGCAGTCCGCCTCGATGACGGCCGCACGACCGTGTTCCCGAGGTCGCTCACGTCGAGCAACCGCTTCGGCCACGCCTACGCCAAGACGGTCCACCGCTCACAGGGCGCCACCGTCGACACCGCCCACTACCTCGAAGACGGCGGTGGACGGGAGCTCGCCTACGTCGCGCTCTCACGGGCAAGGCAGGGCACGTCGATCTACGTGGAGGCCGACGACCTCGCCCAGGCCACCGAGGACCTCTCGATCAACTGGACGAACGAGCGCCGCCAGGAGTGGGTCATCGACCAGCACCAGACGATCTCGCCGCCGAGCCATGGGTCGGACGGCATCGGGATCGATCTGTGGTGAGATCGAGCTGGCTACTCGAGGAAGTCGGCGATCTCGTGCTCACCGCTCGTGAGGTCCGTCACGAGCCCCAGCGTGGAGTCGAATCGGTCGGTCATCGGCCAGGGTGGACGCTCGTTCTTCGAGTAGGTGAGGTGCACCCGCCACCAGGCGTCGGGCGATCGGACGACGATGTCGTCGCAGTGGCGGTCGCAACGGGCGACAACCTCGACGTCGAGGCCGAACAGGTCGTGCCCTTGGCCCAGCTCGTTTCGCAGCTCGTTGAGCAGGAATGCTCGGTCGTCGTGCGACCCATCGTCGGCGCCGGTCAGGTCCAACCACGGGGATGGGAGCCCCAGGCGGCCTGGCATGGCTGGGATGCGCGGAGTGGATCCGAGGTCATGAAGGCGTCGTCTGGCCTTCTCGACGTACGTTGCGCCCGGTGCCGCACCAGCCTCCTTCTCCTCGACCAGCCAGCGTTGCTCGCCTACGAACACCGCGAGCAGCGGGTCAGGACCTGTCCCGTACGCGCGTTGGATCGTCGCGCCGTTGACCACGAGACCAGCCGCCCAGGGAAGCGAGACGCCGAGTTCCTGCTGCTCTTCGTACGTCAGATAGGCGGGCACGAGCGTCGCGCCCGCAGCCGAGTCGGGAAGCGAGAGCACCCCGTCGATCGTCACGACCTCGTCGAGCCCGTGCCACGCCTCGGGAGGGGCGCCGAGGTGAACCCACGCCGATCAACGCACCGCCTCCGCGCGGTCGAGTGGTCGGGGCCACTCCGGAAGGGCCTCCCGAGCACAGACCAACGCGAGGCCACACAACCCGGCACCCTCGTACAGGTAGAGCACGTCGCCGACCGCGACCTCCCCCCAGTACTCGGGGTACATGGGCGCGATGGCAGCGAACGTGGAGTCACCCGGGGCGATCGGGCTGTCGCGCCAGCAGAGCACGGGCGCTCCGGCCTGCCCGTTCGGGTGGTCCAGACCGGCGAAGCCCCAGTTCGGTCGGTACTGATACCAGGCGGGATCGAGCGACTTGGTACGTCCACCGGCCTCGGTCGCACGAAGGGCGAGCTCGATTCCGAGGACCACGGTGGGGACTGACACGCCGCCATCCTCGCACCCACCTCCCGGCCCGGCGGCGAACCCGAGGTAGGCCGGTGCAGGTCAAATGCCATCGATGTAGTTTGAGAGCCGCATGCCTGGCGACTGGACACCGGAGCCCTTCGAGGCCGACGACGGGACGATCCCGTTCGAGCGGTTCGTCGACGATCTCTCCGACTTCAAGTTCGTTGCCCTCGACACGGCAATCGATCGGGTGCTCTCGGTCAGAGGGATCGACCTCGTCCGGACCGAGTGGCTGAAAGCGCTCGGCGAGGGACTCCACGAGTTCCGAGTGCGCCACGACGCCGACGAGGTTGCCCGCATGTTCGGAGGCGAGGCGCCCGAGGTCGATGGCCAGCCCGAGAAGGTGCTGCTCCGGGTGTTCGTGCACTTCTACGGGCAGAAGGTGGTCCTGCTGCTTGGGGGCTACGACAAGGGCCAGGATCCGAAGGAACGCCGGCAGCAGCGCGAGATCGCCGAGGCGCGCCGGCTGCTTGGGCAGTTCAAGGATCGCCAGCGCCGGGAGCGCCGCAAGAAGGGCGGAGGCCGTGGTTGACGTCCTATGGGGAACTCCCCATACTGGTGCGGAGGAGGTGTCCCGATGGCCCACAACTACCAGGACGTCACGGCTGCTCGCCGCGAGCGTCTGTCGCCCGATGCCAAGGCGCACCGAGAGGTCTTCGAGCAGGCCTACGACATCGCCGTGCAGATCATCGAGCTGCGCGAGCGCCACGGCCTTACCCAGGCCGAGCTCGCCGAACGGTGCGGCGTGGACCAAGGCGACATCAGTCGCATCGAGCGCGGCTCGACGAGCCCCACGGCGCGGACCCTCCAGCGCATCGCCGAAGCTCTGGATGCGGACGTCCGATTGGTGGACCGCGCGTCATAGGAAAGCCCGCCAATGAGTGACCGAGCTCCGCGCCCACTCGACGCGGAACTGCGCGCCGCGATGGCACTCCGCGCGAGACCGGGCGGGTACGCGGCGCTACTGGGCGCCGGTGTGTCCCGATCCTCGGGCGTGCCAACTGCGTGGGAGGTCCTTGAGAAGCTTGTGCACCGGGCCGCCGCTGCTAGCGGGGAACTCGACGTCGGCGACCCGGCGGCGTGGTGGCAGGCTCGGACCGGAGCACCACCGACCTACCCCGAAGTCTTGGCCGAGGTCGCCGCGACTCAGGACGAACGGCGGGCGGTGCTCGCGGAGTTCTTCGAGCGGTCAGAAGACGATGCCGAGGACGGCGTCAAGGTGCCAACCGCTGGACATCGCGCTCTTGCACAGCTCGCGAAGGCGGGTCTGACGAGGATCTTCGTCACGACCAACTTCGACCTTCTGCTAGAGGAGGCCCTGCGCGACGAGAGCATGGAACCCGTCGTTCTCTCCACACCCGAAGCGATCGCCGGGATGGAACCGCTGCATGCGCAGCGCTGCGTGGTCATCCACGCTCACGGCGACTACCTGAACCCCGGCGTGCTCAACACTGAGGACGAGCTTGGCTCCTATCCGGAGCCGGTTGGTCGGCGCGTCGCTCAGGTCTTCGATGAGTACGGGCTCATGATCGTTGGGTGGTCTGCCTCGTGGGATCGAGCGCTTGGGGACCTGCTCCAGGCGGCGGGCCCGCCAAGGTACGCGTCTTGGTGGATCGAGCCCGCTGACCTGAATCATGGAGATCACCGACCCCGCCGTCCTCGCCACCGAGCTCGAACGCGTCCGACA
>CAYUOL010000226.1:0-11141 GCA_964446345.1 uncultured Iamiaceae bacterium
AGGGCGACGGCGCCGTCACCGTCGAGATGCAGTTCCTCGCCGACGTCGAGCTTCCGTGCGAGGAGTGCAACGGCACACGCTACAAAGCCTCCATTCTCGACATTCGCTACAAGGGCAAGAACATCCACGACGTTCTCAACATGACGGTCAAGGAGGCGCTGGTCTACTTTGCCGGTCACCCGAAGATCGTCGACAAGTTGTATGTCCTCGACGAGGTGGGTCTCGGCTACGTGCGCCTTGGGCAGTCTGCCACCACGCTCTCGGGCGGCGAGGCGCAGCGCGTCAAGCTGGCATCGCACCTCGCAACTGCGCGCTCGGTTTCCTCACGCACCAGCTCCAACGAAACTGCGGCCAAGACCCGCAGCCGCACGCTCTACATCCTAGACGAGCCGACGACGGGCCTGCACTTCGACGATGTTGCCAAGCTGCTGGCGGCCTTCCGTAAGCTGATCGACGGCGGAGGCTCGCTGCTCGTCATCGAGCACAACCTCGACGTCATCAAGACCGCCGACTGGATCGTCGACCTCGGCCCCGAAGGGGGCAACAAGGGCGGCACCGTGGTCGTCGAGGGCCCTCCCGAGCTCGTGGCCAAGACGCCCGAGAGCCACACCGGGCGCTTCCTCGCCCCGTTGCTCGACCTGTCCTAGTGGTCCGTCGCTTAAATAGCGGGGTGGGTTAGTCTGGGGGCATGCCGGTAGCGATCGCGTCCCCGTTGAAGGTGTCTCGCAAGCAGCGGGGTGAGTTGGAGCGGATGGCTCGCTCGTCGTCGTTGCCGCATCGGACGGTGGTGCAGGCCAAGGCGTTGTTGATGGCCGCCGCCGGAGAGGCGAACGAGGCGATCGCCCGGGAGTGCTCGACCAAGGCGGACACGGTGCGCCGGTGGCGAGCCAAGTTCGAGGCCGGTGGGACCGAGGCGGTCGGGTCGATCGCGCCGGGTCGAGGCCGTAAGCCCGAGATCGCCCAGGACGTGGTCGAGGCGATCGTGGAGGACACGTTGCACACGGTGCCCGACGACGAGTCGACGGCGTGGTCGACGCGGACGATGGGTGATCGCCATGGTGTCGGCAAGGACACCGTGGCTCGGATCTGGAAGGCCCGGAACCTGCGACCGTGGCGGGTGGAGACGTTCAAGCTGTCGAACGATCCGCGGTTCGAGGAGAAGTTGGTCGACGTGGTCGGTCTCTACCTGGACCCACCGGAACGAGCGGTGGTGTTCAGCTTCGACGAGAAGACCCAGTGCCAGGCGCTCGATCGGACCCAGCCGTCGTTGCCCCTCAAGCCCGGGCGGGCACGCACGATGACCCATGACTACAAGCGCAACGGGACCACCGACCTGTTCGCTGCGCTCAACGTCGGGACCGGCGAGGTGATCCACCAGACCCGCAAGAGCCACAAGGGCGCCGACGTGCTGGCGTTCTTCAAGTGGATCGATCTGCACACCCCGCGCGATCTCGACATCCACGTCGTGTTGGACAACCTCTCGGCCCACAACGGTCCCGAGGTGCGCGAGTGGCTCGCGAAGCCCCGCCAGGCCCGATGGCACCTGCACTTCACCCCGACGAGCTCGTCCTGGCTGAACCTGGTCGAGGGCTGGTTCTCCCAGCTCACGAACAAGCGGCTACGCACCGGCTCGTTCAACAGTCTCGACTCGCTGATCGAAGCCATCGACTTATGGGTCTCACACTGGAACGACGACCCCGAGCCTTTCGTGTGGACCAAGACCGCCAACGAGATCATCGACAAGGTCAAGCGAGGCAGAGCAGCCCTGACCCACCCCACCAAATCCGCGACGCACCACTAGCGCGTCCCGTCCGAGGTCGTCCTGGCGCGGCGCCGCGGGCGGGTGCTCAGGTGATCTCGAGCATCCGGTCGAGGGCCACCTTGGCCCACGCCGCCGTCTCGGGGTCGACCGAGATGGTGTTCACGGGCTTGCCGGCCACGAGGCGCTCCAGCACCCAGGCGAGATGCGCGGCGTCGATCCGGAACATCGTCGAGCAGGGGCAGATGAGCGGGTCGAGCGACACGATCGTCTTGTCCGGGGTTTCGTCGTCGAGCCGGTTGACGAGGTGGATCTCGGTGCCCACGCCGATCACCGAGCCGGCCGGCGCCGCCTCCACCCAGCGGATGATCGCGTCTGTCGAGCCGACGTGGTCGGCGAGCTCGCACGTCTCGTGGGCGCACTCGGGGTGCGTGATCACGATCCCGTCCGGGTGCTCGGCCCGGAACGCGGCGACGTGCTCGGGCTTGAACCGCTGGTGCACCGAGCAGTGGCCCTTCCAGAGCAGGAAGGTCGCCTCCTTCACATCGGCCTCGGTCAGGCCGCCGAGCTCGAGGCGCGGGTTCCACACCCGCATGTCCTCGGCGCCGAAGCCGAGCTGGTAGCCGCTGTTGCGCCCGAGGTGCTGATCCGGGAAGAACAGCACCTGGTGCCCGCCGGCGCCGTCGTGCGCGCGGTCGTTCAGGTTCAAGGCCCACTCGAGCACGGCCCGGGCGTTGGTCGAGGTGCACACCGCGCCACCGTGGCGACCGACGAACGCCTTGAGCGCGGCCGACGAGTTCATGTACGTGATCGGGACGACCTTCGAGATGTCGGTGGTCTCGGCCAGGGCCTCCCACGCCTCCTCGACCTCCTCGAGGTCGGCCATGTCGGCCATCGAGCAGCCGGCGTTCAGGTCGGGGAGGATCACGGTCTGGTGGTCGCCCGTGAGGATGTCCGCCGACTCCGCCATGAAGTGCACCCCGCAGAACACGATCGACTCGGCCTCGGGGTGCTCCTGGGCGAGGACGGACAGCCGGAACGAATCGCCTCGGGCATCCGCCCAGCGCATGACCTCGTCGCGCTGGTAGTGGTGGCCGAGGATGAAGACCCGATCACCGAGGGCGGCCTTGGCCGCCTCGATCCACGTCGCCAGCTCTTCGGGAGACGCGTTGACGTACCGCTCGGGTAGCGGAACTTGAAGCCGCAGCATGTTGGTTCGGACCTCCGGGTGAAGGAACTCCGATTTGCAGCCGGTGGGGACAGCCTGGTCGCCTCGCCACGGGGTTGTCGGCCTCGGAGTTGATATGTCGCCGGATACCAGGCCGGCGTGAGGGAGTGTATGCCGTTCAGCCTCCGTTCACCGGTTTCTGTTCCCGGATCGGCGATCTTTCACGGCCCGATCCGGTCGCAGCGCAGCGCCACCGAGAAGTTGGCGGGCGTCGTGGTCACGTGGACCACCTTGTCCGGCGGGCCGTCGCGGCACTCGGTGGCGCGCACCCTCGCGAGCTCGGTGCTCCAGGCCGGGCCGTCGGAGCGCACCGTCGGCGTCACGAACCCGATGAGGACGACCAGCGCCGTCTGCGCCAGGAAGACGGTGCGGCCGACCTCCGCGACCCGGCGGCGGCGCTCGGGGCCGACGGGGTCCAGCAGGATCGCCACGGCGGCGACGAGCAGCAGGATCGGCGCCGACAGGTACCGCGACATGTTCCACGTGTACACGGCGAGGTCGAAGCCGATCACGCTGGTGCCCCGGCCCCAGACCGGCACGGCCGTGGCGATCACCGAGTAGCCGATCAGCACTGCGGCCATGCGCTGGTTGCGGCGCCCGGCGCCGGGCAGCAGCACCGCGAACAGCGCGATCGCCAGGATCACGAGCGCGACGACCGCAGGCTCGCCGAGGTTGGTCCACAGGGGGTCGAGCGGCTGCTCGCCGATCAGCAGGTTGCCCACCACCCGCAGGCCGTAGAAGTCGGCGAGCAGGCGCACCGAGCTCGCGCCGCGCTCGGTCTGGCCGCCGAGCACCACCGCGGCCTGCAGCGCGAGCCCCAGGCAGAAGGCAGCCGCCACCGTGATGCTGGCCCGTGTGCGCCGTGCGATCGCGACGCCCACCGCGAGCGGGAAGAAGAGCGCGGAGAGCACGGTCGCGGTGGCGACGAAGAACGCCACGACCGCACGGAGCGCGACGTCGCGCCGCTCGTCGCGCACGGAGATGAACGCCCACGGCGCGATGGCGAGCATCGTCCAGATCGTGTTCGTGATCGTGGCGGTGGTCTCGATGGCGACGGTGGGCCCCAGCACGACCATCCCGGCGACGACGAGCCGGATCGGCCACGTCGCGATCCAGCCGGCGGTCGACCGGTACACGAACGCCGCCCCCAGGGCGCACACGAGCGCGCTCACCAGCGCGAGGTACGCCGCGATCCACGCGATCGGGAGGAACGCGGTGGGCACGGCCAGCAGCCGCACGATCAGCTGCAGGTACCCGGCGTAGCCCTGGAAGATCGTCGACGTGACGGCGGCGCTGTTGGCTTGCTGCACGTAGATCGGGCCGTCCTCGACCCAGACCGTCTCCCACATGCGCACCCCCGGCTGGCGCAGCAGCGGGAGGATCACCGCAGCGGCGAACAGCGCCACGCCCGCCCTGCGACCGAGCCCCCGGGGCGAAGACGTCGGTGACGGGGACGAGGCACCGACGTCGGTG
This sequence comes from uncultured Iamiaceae bacterium, assembly GCA_964446345.1. Taxonomy (GTDB): domain Bacteria; phylum Actinomycetota; class Acidimicrobiia; order Acidimicrobiales; family Acidimicrobilacustridaceae; genus CAYUOL01. The sequence goes on from CAYUOL010000226.1 coordinate 4,461, forward strand.
CTGCTCCTCACGAGCCGCCCGCGCCCGGCGGGAGGGATCGGGCGAGCTCGGCGGCGGTCACCACACGCGGCCCGGAGGGCCCGCCGGCGGCCACGGCGGTGCAGATGATCGTCGGGTCGGGATCGGCGCAGGAACCGAGCACCAGCACCTTGTCGTCCGGGTGGGCGGCGGCCAGGGCCCGCAGGTCGTCGGCGCTCATCAGGGGCCGCACCTTCGGGCCGCCGCGGTAGCGGATCCAGTCGTCGATGCGGTTGGGCTCGGCGAGGTAGGTCAGCTCGCTCTGCCCGGGCGCGAGCGCGGTCCCGGCGACGAGGTCGTAGGGGACGTAGCCCTCACGGATGAGGTCGGCCGCCTGGTTGGGTCGCGTCAGGTTGACGACGACGACGAGCACCATGGCCGCGAGGACGACGGCGAGCTGGACACCGGGCCGCGACCGGGCCCGCCGCCGGACCGCGCGCGCGAGCGCGCCGAACGCGTAGCCCATGCCGATCGCGGCGGGCAGCAGGCCCCAGTAGTTCCAGTACTGGTGGCCGCCCGAGCCCTCCTTCAGTACGACGGCGTAGACGATCACCGACGTCAGCGCGAGGGCCGCGAGCGGTCGATAGCGGCGGTCGCGCAGGCTCACCGCGCACGCCACCCAGGCCAGCAGGCCGACGCCGAGGAGCTGGGCGAGCCAGGGCAGCTGGAAGTCGACCATGCCCGCGACCGTGGCTCCTTCGCCGCCGGTGCGCCTGATCAGCTTGTCGTTGAGCACCGAGAAGCTGCCGTAGACCCAGTAGCCCCAGGCGAGGGTGAGGCCGACGCCGAGAACCACCCCCGCCAGGTAGGGCACGGCGCGCCCGATCGCGGCGCGGTCCCGGCGCGCCCGCGCCAAGGTGGCGACGCCGCACAGGCCGACGAGGAACGTGGCCTGCCACCCACCCAGGCACGCGAGCGTCGCGAGCAGCATGATCACCCACGGGCGCGGCGTGGTGCGCCCCTCCCACTGCCGGTACCAGACCCAGGCGACCGCCAGCGCGAACGGGAACGCCGTGATCATCGTGTCGAGCATGGCGCCGTAGACGAAGAGCATGTGCCCGGCGCACGCGGCGACCGTGGCCGCGGCGGCGACCGGCGGGCCGAGCCCCAGCTCTCGGAGCAGGAAGAAGAGCAGGACGATCGCGGCGAGCGAGCCCAGCCAGGCCGCCGCCCGCGTCGACCAGGCGTGCTCGCCGACGATCTGTTCGATGGCGGCCGTCTCGACGACGATCAGCGGAGGATGCGTCGCGTACTTCGTGCCGTCGGTGCGCAGGCCGCCGAGGCGCGAGTCGATGGGCCCGAGCTCGCGGAGGGCCCGGCTGTCGAACCCCCACACCGCCGCGTTGATGCCGTCGTCCGAATCGGCGATCGGGCCGGTGATGCGAGGCCACGCCGAGACGAGGAACCCGAGCGCGAGCAGGCCCAGCAGCACGGCTGCGATCGCCTTCTCCATGCCCTTCGTCATCCCCTTCGTCATGCGCGGCGCGATCCTCGGGCTGTGGGGTCGGGTTCCGGTGGGTGGGAGTGCTCCCCAGATGCGGCAGGCTAGGGGCATGGTCCAACGTCCGCCCGCCGGCACGATCCCCGATGCGCCGGGCTCGTACCAGTTCAAGGATGCCGCGGGCCGGGTCATCTACGTTGGCAAGGCGAAGAGCCTGCGCTCGCGCCTGTCCAACTACTTCCAGAACCCCCGGAACCTGCCGACGCGGACCGCCCAGATGGTGGCGACCGCCGAGTCGGTCGAGTGGATCGAGGTGCGCAACGAGGTCGAGGCGTTGATGCTCGAGTTCAACCTCATCAAGCAGCACCAGCCGCGCTTCAACATCCGCCTGCGCGACGACAAGAGCTACCCGTTCCTGGCGGTGACGATGGCGGACGAGTGGCCCCGGGCGATGGTGATGCGCGGCACCAAGCGCAAGGGCGTGCGCTACTTCGGGCCGTACGCCCACGCGTATGCGATCCGCGAGACCTTGGACCTGCTGCTGCGCACCTTCCCCGTCCGCACGTGCTCGGACAACAAGTTCGGTCGGCACGAGCGCCTGGGCCGGCCGTGCCTGCTGTTCCACATCGAGCAGTGCTCCGGACCCTGCGTCGGCGAGATCGACAAGCCGACCTACGACGGGCTGGTGCGCGAGCTGCTCGACTTCCTCGACGGCGACACCGACGCCATCGTGAACCGCCTCGACACCCGGATGCGCGAGGCCGCCGACGCCCTCGAGTTCGAGCAGGCGGCCCGGCTGCGCGATCGCCTCACGGCGGTGCGCAAGGCGATCGAGACCCAGCAGATGGTGGTCGAGAACCGCGAGGACCTCGACGTCATCGCGCTCGCCGAGGACGAGCTCGAGGCGGCGGTGCAGGTGTTCTTCGTGCGCAAGGGCCGCGTCGTGGGCCGCAAGGGCTTCATCATCGACAAGGTCGAAGACGTCACCCCCGGCGAGCTGATCGACACGATCCTCGAGGGGCTCTACGCCGATCCGCCGCCCCTCGGGGTGCCCAAGCAGGTGCTCGTGCCGACCGAGGCGGCCGACCTGGAGCTGTACGAGGAGTGGTTGTGCCTGCAACGGGGCTCGCGCGTGACGGTGCGCGTGCCGCAGCGGGGGGACAAGCGCCGGCTGCTCGAGACCGTGGCGCAGAACGCCGAGAAGGAGTTCGTGCGCCACCGGCTCAAGCGCTCGAGCGACCACAACAGCAGGGCCCGGGCGCTGAACGAGCTGCAGCAGGCCCTCGACCTGCCCGACGCGCCGCTGCGGATCGAGTGCTACGACATGGCGCACATCCAGGGCTCGGACTACGTCGGCTCGATGGTCGTGCTCGAGGACGGCATCCCGAACAAGCGGGAGTACCGCCGGTTCAAGATCAAGGACGTCCCCGGCAACGACGACTTCGCGGCGATGGAAGAGGTGCTCACGCGCCGGCTGACGGCGTACAAGGCCGACAAGGACAAGCCCGTGGCCGAGCGGGGCAAGTTCGCGTACCCGCCGCAGCTGCTGCTCGTCGACGGCGGCAAGGGCCAGCTCGCCGTGGCTGAGCGCGTCGTCGAGGAGCTCGGGCTGGAGGACGAGATCCCGCTGGCCTCGCTCGCCAAGCGCTTCGAGGAGGTGTTCGTGCCGGGCCAGGCCGAGCCGGTGCACATCCGCCGCGGGTCCGAGGCGCTCTACCTCTTGCAACGGGTCCGTGACGAGGCCCACCGCTTCGCCAACACGTACCACCGCGAGCTGCGGGGCAAGCGCATGACGAAGTCGGTGCTCGACGACGTGCCCGGTCTGGGCCCGACCCGCAAGGCCCGCCTGCTGAAGGAGCTGGGCGGCGTCACCAAGGTGAAGGCCGCCTCCCTCGAGACCCTGCAGGCGCTGCCCTGGCTGCCCGATGCCGTGGCCCAGGCGGTGTGGGACAAGATCCACACGCCCGCGGCGACCTCGCGAGGGGGCGCGTCGTGACCGGGGTGGACGAGTCGGACGCGCTGTGGGAACAGGTCGCCGAGTGGTGGCAGGAGAACTTCACCGACGGCGCCGACCCGGAGTACGAGGAGCAGATCCTGCCGCTCGCGCTCGAGGCCGTGCGCGACGCCCACCGCGTGCTCGAGGTGGGCACGGGGGAGGGGCAGGTGGCGCGGTTCGTCGCGGCGGCGCCGATCGGTGCCACGCGGGCGACGGACCGCATGGTGGTGGGCCTCGACCTGAGCGCGACCCAGATCGCCGAGGCCGCCCGGCGTGGGGGAGGGGTGGCCTACGCCCGGGCCCGGGCGGACCAGCTGCCGTTCGCCGACGCGAGCTTCGACGCGGTGGTCGCGTGCCTCGTGTTCGAGCACATCGACGCCGTCGACGCAGCCATCACCGAGGTGGCTCGGGTGCTCGAGCCCGGCGGCACGTTCGCCTTCTTCCTCAACCACCCGTTGCTGCAGACCCCCGACAGCGGTTGGATCGACGACCAGATCCTCGATCCGCCCGAGCAGTACTGGCGCATCGGCGCGTACCTCGAAGAGGCCAGCACGATGGAGCAGGTCGAGAAGGGCGTGTTCATCCGCTTCGTGCACCGTCCCCTGAGCCGCTACGTGAACGCCATGGCGGCGGCCGGTCTGCTGATCGAGCACATGGACGAACCGGCGCCGCCGGCCGGGTTCCTCGCGCGGGCGCCGGAGTACGTGGACGCGGCGACCATCCCCCGCTTGCTCCTGCTGCGCGCCCGTAAGCTGTCGGTGTGAACGAGTTCGTCGTCATCGCCGGCCTGTCGGGCGCGGGACGTTCACAGGCTGCCGACATCCTCGAGGACCTGGGCTGGTTCGTCATCGACAACCTGCCGCCGGCGCTGATCCCGAAGGTGTCCGAGCTCGCGCAGGCGCCGGGCACGAGCATCGCCAAGGTGGTGCTGGTGGTCGGCACCGGCCCGTACCACGAGCAGGTCCTGCCGTCGCTGCAGGCGCTGCGGGCGCAGAGCGAGCGGCTCCGCGTGATCTTCCTCGAAGCGTCGACCGACGTGCTGGTGCGGCGCTACGAGGGCACGCGCCGGCGCCACCCGTTGTCGAGCGAGCAGACGCAGCAGAGCCTGGCCGAGGCCATCGAGAGCGAGCGTTCGCTGCTCGAGGGGGTGAAGGCCGAGGCCGACGTGGTCGTCGACACGAGCTCCCTCAACGTGCACGAGCTGCGGGCGCGGGTGCTCGGGCTGTTCGACGACGAGGACGCGCCGCTCATGCAGACGACGATCGTGTCGTTCGGCTACAAGCACGGCCTGCCGATCGACACCGACCTCGTCATCGACTGCCGCTTCCTGCCCAACCCGTACTGGGTCGAGGACCTGCGCGACCTCACCGGTCTCGACGAGCCGGTGCGCGACTACGTCCTCGGGCAGGACGCGACCGAGGACTTCCTCGACCGGCTCCTCGACCTGCTCGCGCTCCTGCTGCCCGCCTACGTCAACGAGGGCAAGTCGTACCTCACCGTGGCGTTCGGCTGCACCGGCGGTCACCACCGCTCCGTCGCCATCTCCGAGCGCGTGGCCGAGCTGCTGCGGGAGCAGGGGTTCAACCCGAAGGTGAGCCATCGCGACATCGAGCGCTGAGCCCCGGGCGCCCTCGGCGCGGTCCCGGGGAGCCGGGGCGCCGCGCTTCGACTGGCACCGCGGCGGGCAGCAGTAGAGAATCGGGCGTTCGTCACAACCCGGGAGGCTGCAGGAATGTCCATTCGCGTCGGGATCAACGGCTTCGGCCGCATCGGTCGGAACTTCTACCGGGCCATCAAGAGCCAGGGCGCCGACCTCGAGGTGGTGGCGGTGAACGACCTGGGCTCGCTCGAGACCATGGCGCACCTGCTGAAGTACGACTCGGTCATGGGCCGGTTCCCGGGCGACGTCGAGGCCACCGCCGACGGCATCAAGATCGACGGCCACACGGTGAAGGTGCTCGCCGAGCGCAACCCGGCCGACCTGCCGTGGGGCGATCTCGGCGTGGACGTCGTGATCGAGTCGACCGGCTTCTTCACCTCGCGTGAGAAGGCGGCGGCGCACCTCGACGCCGGAGCGCCCTTCGTCATCGTGTCGGCGCCGGCCACCAACGCCGACGCCACCTTCGTCGTCGGCGTCAACGACGACACCTTCGACGCCTCGAAGGACAAGGTCGTCTCGAACGCCTCCTGCACGACGAACTGCTTCGTGCCGATGATGAAGGTGCTCGACGACGCCTTCGGCATCGAGAAGGGCCTCATGACGACGGTGCACGCCTACACGGGCGACCAGAACCTCGTCGACGGTCCGCACTCCGACCTGCGGCGTGCCCGCGCCTCGGCGATCAACATCGTGCCGGCGTCCACCGGCGCCGCCCGCGCCACGTCGTTGGTGCTCGCATCGATGAAGGGCAAGCTCGACGGCACCGCGCTGCGCGTGCCCGTCCCGACCGGGTCGATCACCGACTTCACGGGCATCCTGAACCGCGACGTCACGATCGACGAGGTGAACGACGCCTTCCGTGCGGCCGCCACCGACGGCCCGCTGTCGAAGGTCCTCGTGTACACCGACGAGCCGATCGTCTCGAGCGACATCGTCGGCTCGCCGGCGTCGTGCACGTTCGACTCGAAGCTCACGATGACCATGGGCAACATGGTCAAGGTGCTCGGCTGGTACGACAACGAGTGGGGCTACTCGAACCGACTCGTCGACATCACGACGACCATCGGTGCCGCGAACAAGTGAGCCGGGGCTGACGACAACATGAGCGTTCCCACGCTGGAGGACCTCGGCGACCTCGATGGTCGCCGAGTTCTCGTCCGGGCCGACTTCAACGTGCCGTTGAGCGACGGCGAGATCACCGACGACCTGCGGATCCGCGCCGCGGTGCCGACGTTGCAGTTCCTCGTCGAGCACGGCGCGATCGTCACGGCGTGCAGCCACCTCGGCCGCCCGAAGGGGGCGCCGGACCCGAAGTACTCGATGGCGCCGGTGCGTGCGCGGCTCGCCGAGCTCGTGCCGGAGGTGACGCTGCTCGAGAACCTGCGCTTCAACCCGGGGGAGACGGCGAACGACCCCGCGTTCGTGCAGGAGCTCATCGAGGGGCAGGACGCGTACGTCAACGACGCGTTCGGTGCGTCGCACCGCGCGCACGCCTCGATCGTCGGGCCGCCGCAGTTCCTGCCGTCGGCCGCCGGCCGGCTGCTGCAGCGCGAGGTCGAGGTGCTG
>CAYUOL010000227.1:0-11115 GCA_964446345.1 uncultured Iamiaceae bacterium
CCGTGACTTGGTTCATTCCCAACACGATCTCCGCGGCAAAGTCAGACACACCTCAATCGCCGGGGAACAAGACCTGTACGTGGACCACGGGCCCGTTGACCTGCACCGTGACCGGGTTGACCAACGGCACCGCTTACACGTTCACCGTCAAGGCCACCAACACCAAGGGAGCCAGCGTCGCGTCGAGCCCGACCGCGCCCCTCACGCCAGCCACGGTGCCCGGTGTCCCCACAGCCGTCACCGCGACGGCCGGCAACGCGCAGGCCACGGTCACCTGGACCGCGCCGGTGTCCAACGGCGGATCGCCGATCACGAGCTACACCGTCACCGCGTCACCCGGGGGTGCGACCTGCATGTGGACAACGGGTCCATTGACCTGCACCGTGACCGGGCTGACCAACGGCACCGCCTACACCTTCACCGTCAAAGCCACCAACGTCATGGGCAACGGCAACAACTCCGCGGCATCCGCGCCGGTCACCCCCATGACCGTGCCCGACGCACCCACGAACCCGACCGCCACCGCGAGCAACGCGCAGGCCACGGTCGCGTGGACTGCGCCCGCATCCAACGGCGGATCACCGATCACGAGCTACACGGTCACGTCATCGCCGGGGAACAAGACCTGTACGTGGACCACGGGCCCGTTGACCTGCACCGTGACCGGGTTGACCAACGGCACCGCTTACACGTTCACCGTCAAGGCCACCAACACCAAGGGAGCCAGCGTCGCGTCGAGCCCGACCGCGCCGGTGACCCCTGTGTCAGGCTCCTACTTCCATCCGTTGTCTCCGACGCGGCTGCTCGATTCGCGAGGGCCAACCGGTGGGTGGAATGCAACGCTGGCAGCTGGATCGCCTAAGACGTTGATGATCACGGGCGGAACGCTAGGGATCCCGGCGACTGCGGACGCGGTGGTGATGAACGTGACGGTGACGAACGGGACGGCCAACAGCTTCGTCACGGTGTATCCGGCCGGGACGGCAGTACCGAATGCGTCGAATGTGAACTTCGCGGCCGGGCAAACCATCCCCAATCTCGTGACCGTCAAGATCGGAGCCGGTGGAGCCGTGTCATTCGCCAACGCGGTTGGCGCCACCGACGTCATCGCCGACGTCGTCGGCTACTACGACGCTGCTCCACTGGATCGGTTCAACCCCGTCAACCCTGCACGCATCCTCGACTCCCGTGGCTCCAACGGCGGCTGGAACGCCAAGCTCGCCGCGGGTGCCCCGAAGGCGCTGACCGTGCGCGGTGCTGGCGGGGTTTCAGCGACTGCGGACGCGGTGGTGATGAACGTGACGGTGACGAACGGGACGGCCAACAGCTTCGTCACGGTGTATCCGGCCGGGACGGCAGTACCGAATGCGTCGAATGTGAACTTCGCGGCCGGGCAAACCATCCCCAATCTCGTGACCGTCAAGATCGGAGCCGGTGGAGCCGTGTCATTCGCCAACGCGGTTGGCGCCACCGACGTCATCGCCGACGTCGTCGGCTACTACGACGCCAGTACCGGCAACGTCTTCCATCCCGTGAACCCGACTCGCATGCTTGACTCCCGCGGGGCTACCGGCGGCTGGAACACCAAGCTCGTGGCGGGAGCCCCGAGGGGACTCGCCGTGACAGGTGGACCGGCGGCCATCCCCGTCGGCGCGGCCGCGATCATCGGCAACACCACCGTCACCAACGGAACCAACAACAGCTACGTCACCGTGTATCCGGCGGGCACCGCGGTCCCGAACGCATCCAGTGTGAACTTCGCGGCCGGGCAAACCATCCCCAACCTCGTGACGGTCAAGATCGGCACCGGCAACACCGTCAACTTCGCCAACGCCATCGGCGCAGTCGACGTGATCTTCGACGTCGTCGGCTACTTCGACAATACGTAAGGGTCCGCGTGTAAGTTACTCGCGCAGAGGGGTGTGGAGGTGACCGAGGAGGACCGGGGAGTGCGCGGCGGTGGATCTGTTCGGTTGGGGTGGCCAGCCGCCGGTGGCCGAGGCATCGGGGCTGGCTCGGAACACGTTGATCGAGGCTTAGCGCCGGTCGGAACTAGCAGGGTGCTGAAAAGCTCTTCGGGCGCGGCCGAGGGCACAACATCTGGGCCCCGCCACCTCGGCGCAAGCGCAAGATGTTGTGGTTGACCCGAGGACCAAGGTCGAATTTCCGCACCCTGCTAGGGGCGTTGGCGGTCCCAGACGGGCATTGTGCGGGACCCCGGGAGTTGCTCAAGCGTTCTGCTTGACGTAGGATCACGAGCGGCGGTGTCGTAGTGATCTCCCAGCGGCCGTCGCTCGCGTCCGAGGCGCGGTGCACACGGGGAGGACGACTCGGCGGAGGGCGGACGTGCGGGCATTGCGTGGGATGTCGGTGTTTGCGTTGGCCGCGGGGATGGCCGTGATGTCGGTGGTGACTTCGGGATCGCAGCGTGCATTGGCGTCCGCGCCCGCGGCCGTCGTGTCGACGGTGGCCGGCGGTGTCGGCGGGCCCGCGACTGCGACGACGATCTCACAGACTCCCGCCGGCCTTGCGGTTCGCGGCGGTGTGCTCTACATCGCCGACACGATGCTTGCAGGCGTACGGAAGGTGGACATCGCTACTCGGACCGAAACGCTGCTCGCGGGAACGGGCGACACCCACAGCATCGGGGGTTGCGATGCAGGCTCGAGTCCAGCTGAGTCGAAGATGCGGTATCCGACAGGGATCGCGGTCAAGAGCGATGGAACGGTCATTGTTCCAACGAACAACCTCACCAATTCGCCCGTGTGCGCCATCTCACCCAATGGTGCGGTCACGACAGCTGGAGGGTCGGGCTCGAACAACCCAGGAAACGGTGGGCTGTTCTCGAACGCGCATCTCGTGGCGGTGGCAGGAGCTGCTACAGACGCTGCGGACAACCTGTACTTCTCGGATGGCGCGTCGTTCGACGTGAGCAATCGCATCCGGAAGGTCACACCCAGCGGCATCATCACGACGGTCGCAGGCAACGGCTCCACCGGCTTCGCCGGCGACGGCGGGCCCGCGACAAGCGCAAAACTCAACAACCCGAGGGGAGTCGTCGCCGATGGGTCGGGGAATGTCTACTTTGCGGACAGCGACAACAACCGCGTACGGAAGATCGCGAGCAACGGCACGATCTCGACGGTCGCCGGCGACGGGACGAAAGGGTTCGGTGGCGACGGCGCTGCCGCGACGTCGGCCCAGCTCGACTCCCCCGACGGCGTCGCGCTGACGGATTCAGGCGAGCTTCTGGTGGCGGACACCGGCAACAACCGCGTCCGGAAGATCGCTTTGAACGGCGTGATCACTACTGTCGCCGGAACCGGGTCACCCGGAACTGCAGGCGACGGAGGCCCCGCCAATTCGGCGTCACTCACTCCCAGTGCGCTCACACAATCAGCGGGGAAGGTGTTCGTCGCGGACGGCAACCGGGTCCGCCAATTCGCGGTCGGTGGGACCATCTCGACGATTGCCGGAAACGGGGCGGCGTGGTACAGCGGCGACGGTGGCGCCGCAACGAACACACAGATGACGCCGACGGATGTCGCGTTGGCCTCGAATGGCGACGCGTACGTCGTCGACAGCGACAATGGCGTCATTCGGCGAATCAGCGGGGGCATCGCCACCACGTTCGCCGGAGGCGGCGGACTCGTCGGCAAGGCTTCAGATGGCGGTCCAGCAACGGCCGCCCACCTCTATCCCGGCGGGATCGCCGTGGACGGCAATGACAACCTGCTCATCGCTGACAGCGAATCGGACCTAGTGCGCAGCATCACCCCCGGCGGCACGATCTCGACCTTCGCCGGCACCGGCTCGCCAGGCTTCTCGGGCGACAATGGCCAGGCCAAAGCGGCGCAACTGCAGGATCCGATCGATGTCGCGATCGGCGCTGCCGGGACTGTCTACATCTCCGACAGCGGCAACGCTCGGATTCGCGCGGTCAACAGCGCTGGCGTCATCTCGACATTCGCGGGCAACGGCTCGCCCGGCAACTCGGGCGACAACGGTCCGGCGACAGCCGCGTCGATCGATCCCGCGTTGATCGCTGCCGACCCGGCCGGGGTCGTATATCTGAGCCAATCAAGTTCCCTTGGCAACATTCGCAAAATCATTGGTGGGAAGATCTACAACTTCGCATCGCCGCTTGTTTGCGTGGCAGGACTGGCTTTGGATCCCGCTTCGGCGCTCCTTGTGTCAGGGAGCTGCGGGAGCTCTCGGATTGATCGGTATCTGCCAGATGGCACAACTGCGAACCTCGGATCTGGGACGGGCTTCTACGGGGACGGCGGACCCGTCAGCACTGCTGGCTTTCAGCGTCCGGCGGGTATGACGGTTGCACCGAGTGGTGACATCTTCATCGCGGACGCCGGGAACCGGCGTCTGAGGAAGGTAAATGCACTTACGGTGCCCGATTCGCCTCCGGCGCCGTTCCTGATGGCCAGCGATCGACAGATCACCGTCGACATGCAGGCGCCCGTGTCGGACGGCGGCATCGCCATCACGACCTACCGTGCGACCGCGAGCCCAGGCGGCGCATTCTGCACAGCAACACCATCGGTTCCGGAATGCGTGATTACCGGCCTGACCAACGGAACGCAGTACTCGGTGACTGCGGTAGCGGTGAACCAACTCGGCTCGAGCGCGCCGTCACCGGCCTCGCTCGCCACGCCGGCGACCGTGCCCGGCGCGCCCACCGCAGTAGCGGCTGTCGCTGGCAATGCCCAGGCCACGGTGTCCTGGGCCGCGCCGGCATCGAATGGAGGATCCGCAATCGGTGCGTACGTCGTGACGTCGAACCCGGGAGGCAAAGTCTGTGGATGGACGACCGGGCCGCTTTCGTGCACCGTAACCGGCCTCACGAATGGCACCCCGTACACCTTTACCGTGCGCGCCTCGAACATCATCGGGCAGGGTGCCGTTTCGGCCCCGTCTGCAGCAGTCACCCCATCGGTCACCGCGCCCGGCGCTCCAGCGTCCGTCACCGCGTCTGCAGGGAAACTTGCGGCGACGGTGTCGTGGTCGTCGCCGTCGAGCAATGGGGGCGCGGCGATCACTGGGTATACGGTGACGTCGAGTCCGGACAACAAGACGTGTGTGTGGTTGTCGGGTCCGTTGTCGTGCACGGTTGGTGGTTTGAGTGCGGGGGTGTCGTACAGCTTTACGGTGAAGGCGACGAACGCGGTGGGTACGGGCCCGCCGTCGGCCGCATCGAGTCTGGTGGTTCCGTGGGACGGTTCGGGCTTCCATCCGGTAGCGCCGAGCCGGGTTCTGGATTCGCGTGGGCCGACGGGTGGGTGGAACGCGAAGTTGGTGGCGGGCAGCCCGAGGGACTTGCAGGTGACCGGGCTTGGCGGTGCGTCGAACGTGCCGGCTACGGCGTCAGCGGTGGTTATGAATGTGACGGTGACGGGCGCGTCGGCGGGGTCGTTCGTGTCGGTGTGGCCGACGGGCAGCCCGCAACCGTCATCGTCGAACTTGAACTTTGGGGCGGGGCAGACCATCCCCAACTTGGTGACGGCCAAGATCGGCACCGGTGGCAAGGTGCGCTTCGCCAACGCGGCCGGGTCGGTGGATGTGATCGCCGATGTGGTCGGCTACTACGACGACGGCACCGGTCCGGGTGATCTGTTCAACGGGATCACCCCGACCCGGCTGTTGGACTCGCGCGGCCCGACCGGTGGATGGAACGCCAAGCTCATGTCGGGCACCCCCAAAGACCTCGTGGTCGCCCAACCCGGCAACACATCTGGGGTGCCGGCGACGGCCACCGCGGTGATCGCCAACGTCACCGTCACCGGTGGCACCGCGGGATCGTTCGTGTCGGTGTGGCCCTCCGGTGTCGCCCAGCCGAACGTGTCGAACCTGAACTTCGGGGCCGGCGAGACGATCCCCAACCTAGTGATCGTCAAGGTCGGGGCCGGCGGCAAGATCTCCTTCGCCAACGCGGTGGGTGGCGTGGACGTCATCCTTGACGTGGTCGGCTACTTCGATCCGACGGCGGGGTCGCGGTTCCATGCCATCAACCCGACCCGGATCCTCGATGACCGTGTCGGTCAGGGACTGTCTGGTGCGTGGGGGCCGAACCAGACCCGTGCGTTGCCGGTGGCGGGGGTCGCGGGAACGAATGTGCCGGTTGGTGCGACGGGGTTGGTCGCGAATGTGACGGCGACAAATGGCACGGCTGGTTCGTTCGTGACGTTGTATCCCGATGGTGTGGCCCGGCCCAACAGTTCGAACTTGAACTTCGGGCCTGGTCAGACCATCCCCAACCTCGTCGCGGTCAAGCTGCCGGCCAACGGCAAGATCGACCTCTACAACGCGCTTGGCACCGTCGACCTCATCGCCGACACCGTCGGCTACTACGCCGCCACATGAGCACCGGACGGGACATGGGTTACCGGACGCGAACGCGCTGGCCGGTGCGGCTCCTTGTCACCTTCGTCCTCAACTCGACTCGTGCACCGGCGCAGGATGGTCAGACAAGCTCACAGCCGGATTCCCCGCACGCTGCAAGTCAAGGGACCGCTCGTCCCTGCTGGTGCAGTCGCCGTGATTAAGAATGTGACCGTCAACAACGGCTTAAGCGGTAGCTACCTGACCGTGTACCCCGCCGGCAGCACCGTCCCAAATGTGTCAAACCTGAACTTCGCCGCCGAACAGACCATCCCCAACCTCGTAACCCTGAAGCTCTCAGACGATGTCGGCATGGTGGCCGCTCTGGCGACGGTACTGGCGCACACAAAGCCGACTACGCATCGCGGCTGTATCACCCTAAGGACACCCAATGAACAACTGCAGCCGCATCTTTGAACGCGCCTTGCTCGCCGTTGCCATGTTCTTCCTGTTCTCGGGAACAAGCGCGTTTGCGCAGACACGAATCGCCGCACCATCGATGGCAGGCGAACTGGCGGCCAAAGGGACGATCTCGACAGTTGCTGGAGGCGGACCTACCGGTATCATGAATCCTTCGCTTGTCGGCATCGATCCCGTCAGCGTCGCCGCTGACCCGTTATCGAGCTCCTACTACGTCGCCGACACGGTGAACCAGCGCGTGTGGAAGGTCGATCCGCTCACTACGATCCGCACGATCACCGGTAACGGTGGCGCCGGATACAGCGGGGACGGCGGGCCCGCAGCAAACGCGCAGGTTTCATATCTGACCGGCATCGCCACGGATAGCCTCGGCAACCTCTACATCGCGGACACAGGTAACGATCGGATCCGCAAGGTTGACACAGCGGGAAAGATCACAACGATCGCTGGCACCGGAGTTCAGGGATACACCGGCGACGGCGGCCCGGCCGTCAGCGCGCAACTCAGCAATCCACGCTGGGTCGCCGTTGGCGCGTCCGGCAACATCTACTTCTCGGACCAGTACCCGCTGCGGATTCGACGGATAGCGCCCAACGGCATCATTACCACGGTCGCTGGCAACGGCACGAGCGGCGACACGGGCGACGGCGGCCCGGCGGTTAGCGCTTCTTTCCAAGACATCAGCGGGCTTTCTACCGATGTGGCGGGCAATCTCTACATCGTCGATGGCAACAGCCGACGGGTCCGGAAGGTGACTGTGGCTTCGGGCATCATCGCAACCGTCGCCGGCAACGGCACATCGGGATTCTCCGGTGACGGCGGTCCGGCCACATCGGCACAACTCAACTTCCCGCAGGGCGTCGCTATCGACAGCGAAGGCGCAATGTACATTTCCGACAACGGAAACGCGCGCATACGCAAGGTCTTGGGTGGCACCATCACCACTGTCGCCGGGACTGGCTCGACGACCTGCAGCCCGAATGGGTCGGCGCTGTCTGCCTGCATCTTGCCAACCGCGCTTGTAGCCAAAGGCACGACCGTCGTCTTCGCCGAGAAGCGGCGATTGCGACAACTCCTTGGCGGCAGCGTCTTCGCTATCGCGGGAAATGGATCCGTCGCCTACTCGGGCGACGGCGTGCCAGCTACGAGTACCCAACTCGCCTATCCCAACGATGTCGCCTTTGATTCGCTCGGCAACATGTACATCGCGGATGAAGGCAACGACCGAGTACGAAAGGTGACACCATCGGGAACGATCCTGATGTTCGCCGGCAACGGAACCAGCGGCCGAAGCGGTGACGGCGGGCCGGCGACCAACGCACAAATCGACGCACCCAGCGCAATAGCAGTCGATCGGAACGACAACGTCTACATCTCCACCTACGACTCAACCATCTACCAAGGAATCGTACGAAAGGTTTCTGCGGATGGCACCATTTCAACGTTTGCCGGAGGTGGTGCTCCAGGCCAACTTGGCGACGGGGGCCCGGCGACTTCCGCCACCCTCTCGACCGTCTGGGGCCTAGCCGTTGACCACGTGGGCAACGTGTTCATCGCCGACTTCCTCAACTACCGCGTCCGCAAAGTCGACCTTAGCGGCACGATTTTCACCGTCGCCGGCAACGGCACCTACGGATTCTCCGGTGACGGCGGGCCGGCAACAGCCGCCCAACTCTCGTACCCGATCGGAATCGACGTCGATGCCACGGGCGCCGTGCTCATCGTCGATGGCAACAACAACCGCATCAGACGGGTGGACGCAACCGGCAAGATTACATCCGTCGCGGGTAACGGATCATACGGTTTCGCAGGCGATGGTGGCCCAGCCATCAACGCGTCTTTCGCCAGCATCACGGACATCGCCATCGATCCCGCCGGCAGCATCTTCGTCGCGGACTCAGGCAACTACCGCGTCCGGATGATCAACCCGGCAGGCATCGTAACCACCGTCGGCGGGACCGGGACCAGTGGCTTCACGGGCGATGGCGGGCCAGCAACCAGCGCGAAAATGAGCGGTCCTACCTACCTCGGCCTCGACGCGGCCGGGCATCTGTACTTCAGCGACAAGGACTGGATTCTGCTCGGAGCGGAGGGTAACAGCAGAATCCGTCGAATCGAGGGGATAGGAAAACCCAAGGCTGGATCCAAGTACCACGCGCTTTCGCCAACTCGCATCCTCGACTCACGAACGGGCACGGGAAGCTGGAACGGACCGCTTCAAGCAGGGCTATCTCGTGATCTCCAGGTGACTGGATTGGGGGGAGCGTCTAACGTGCCGTCAAATGCGACAGCCGTCGCGATGAACATAACGGTGACTGATGCAACCCAAGGATCGTTTGTCGCCGTGTGGCCATCCGGAGCTCCACAACCAAATAGCTCGAACCTGAACTTCGGTGTGGGTGAGACAATCCCGAACCTCGTCACTGTGAAACTAGGAGCCGGCGGTAAGGTCTCGTTCGCCAACGCACACGGTGAGGTCAACGTCATTGTCGACGTGGTCGGCTACTACGACGATGGTTCGGGTGCGGGTGACCTGTTCAACGGGGTCACGCCGACCCGGCTGCTCGATTCGCGCACCCCGACAGGCGGTTGGAACGCGAAGCTGCAAGCGGGAACCGCACGGAACCTGACGGTCACGCAACCGGGGAACCCTTCGGGGGTCCCCGCGACCGCGACCGCGGTCATCGCGAACGTGACCGTCACCGGGGGCACGGCGGGGTCGTTCGTGTCGGTGTGGCCAACAGGTCTCGCGCAGCCGAACGTGTCAAACCTCAACTTCGGGCCCGGGCAAACCATCCCAAACCTGGTGATCGTCAAGATCGGGACAGGCGGAGCGATCCGTTTCGCGAACGCGATCGGCGGGGTCGATGTCATCGTCGACATCGTCGGCTACTTCGACCCGGCGACGGGTTCACGGTTCCACGCGATCAATCCCACCCGGGTGCTCGACGACCGAGTCGGCACCGGCCTCACCGGTGCCTGGGGACCAAACCAGTCCCGCGCGCTCACCGTCGCCGGCGCGGCTGGCAGCAACGTGCCAACCGGGGCCACCGGCCTAGTCGCCAACGTTACCGCCACCGCCGGGACGGCTGGTTCGTTTGTCACCGTCTACCCCGACGGAGTTGCCCGTCCCAACAGCTCCAACTTGAACTTCGGCCCCGGTGAGACCATCCCCAACCTCGTCACCGTCAAGCTCGCAGCCAACGGCAAGATCGACCTGTACAACGCCCTCGGCAACGTCGACCTCATCGCCGACGCCGTCGGCTACTACGCACCCACATGACATCTCCGTTACGCCGTTCCAATCTCAAGTTCGGGCTGGGTGAAACCAGCCTTGTTGACCTGAAGCCAGCAGCCACGGGAGGGATCGCCCCTTCATATGCGACGGCGAGGCGCGTCGTGCCGGCGTCGTCTGGGCTCTGGGAGTCATCGGCGCGGCGTGGAAGCTTTGTAGCGGCAGGCACCCATGATTGGGCACCGAGCAGCGGGCGATGCCGCGAACGGAACGGGACGGGTCGCGCAAGCGGGAGCGCGTTGTGACGGGGCTGTTCGATACCGACGATCCCACTCGCTTGTGGGTGGGTCTGACGATCGGCTACTTCCCTATCGGGATTGCGGTCACCGTGTGGCTGTCCAGGCGGGGGACGGGCCTGGAGCTCGATGGCTCCCGCTCGACGATGGGTTTCGACGAGCGGATCCTGGCCGCGGGCACCCTGCTCTGGCCGCTCGTTCTCGTGGCGATGTTGGCGGGGTGGTTGTACCGCTGCGTCTTCGGTCTTGCACGTGACCTCGCGCAGCAATCGCGGGATCGACGACGGTAAACCACGTCGCGGACACCAGCGCGGGGTTCCCGGTTCCGGGGGCCTTGGGAAGTGTCGTGGTCGACGCCGGTGATGGCGAGTGTCCATCCGTTGCCGACGTCGGCCGCCATCCCGAACGGGACCGGGTTATCAGGTGTGCGTCCGGCGGGCAGAACCGCGAGCTCCACGGGGACCGACGTGGTTGACGCCATCAACGACGTTTGTGGCGGGGAGGCCACGGGTGCCGCGAGTGTCGGGTCCGCGGACCGGGTCACCGCGGCATCAACCGGGGCCGTCTCGCTGTTTGTGCGTGTCAGCACTGGTCACCGAGCACCCGCTCGGTCAGAACCGCCCGCCGGGGTTGCCGTGTCTGTACGACACGTGAGCGCGCACCGGGACGGAACGTTCATGGCTCGGGTCTGCTGCAGGTTTGGTTGACATCCCATATGTGGGGTTGCCCCACAGGAGAGGATGGATGCCATGCCCAAGAAGTTCCCGAAGG
>CAYUOL010000228.1:0-4948 GCA_964446345.1 uncultured Iamiaceae bacterium
GCATTCGCGTTTGAGCGATTCCCAGAACGACTCGGCTACGGCGTTGTCCCAGCACGGGGCCCAGAGCGTCTGCGAAGCCAACGCGCAGTACCAGGGATCGGCCACGTTCGTCGCCAACGTGACGACGGTCGCCCCTGGGGGCACCGTGGTGTTCTCCGGCACCGGCTGGCCGGGCAGCTCCACCGTGGCGATCAACATCAACGGCGCCCTGGTCGGCGAGGCACCCACCACCCCGACGGGCACGTTCACGTTCAACTACGTCGTGCCGGCCTCGACGCCCACGAGCACCCTCAACGCCACCGCCGGCTGCGGGACCTTCGTGCTGTCGCAGGCCGTGGGCGTGGTCGCCGCCAACACGAGCACGAGCGCCGCCCCCGTCGCCACCACGGCCACCACGGGTTCGCTCCCGGTCACGGGCACCCAGGCGCTGTGGGGCGCCCAGATCGCGATCGCGCTCGTTGCGGTCGGTGGGCTCCTCGTCCTCGTGTCGCGGCGCCGCGAGGGTTCGCGCCGCTGAACCGGGTCGTCTCACCCGGCCGCCCGGCCGGTAGGTGGTGAACCGTGGCCTCGACGGTCTTGCTGACCGGTGGTTCCGGCTACATCGGCTCGCACGTGGGCGTCGAGCTGCTCGACGCCGGGCACCGCGTCATCATCCTCGATGATCTCTCGAACAGCTCGAGCGCGGTCGTCGATCGGATCAGAGCGATCAGCCCGGGAGACATCTCGTTCTACGAGGGCAGCCTCTCGGACACCGGGCGCATCCGCGCCATCGTCGCCCGAGAGCGGGTCGATGCCGTCGTGCACCTGGCCGGGTTGAAGGTCGTCGCGGACTCGGTTCGGTCGCCGCTCGTCTACTACGACACGAACGTCGGCGGCACGATCAGCCTGGTGCGGGCTCTCGACGACTGCGGCGTCAGGAACGTGGTGTTCTCCTCGTCGTGCACGGTCTACGGCGACGCCCCCGTCATGCCGGTTCGGGAGACGCACCCGCTCCAGCCGACGAACCCCTACGGGCGCACGAAGGCGCTGATCGAGAAGCTGCTCGAAGATGTGGTGGCGTCCAGCGGGACCTGGTGCGTGACGGTGCTCCGGTACTTCAACCCGGTGGGTGCGCATCCCAGCGGGCTGATCGGCGAGGACCCTCGAGGGGTGCCTGCCAACCTGATGCCGATCGTGATGGACGTGGCGTGCGGGCGGCGCGAGCGCGTGTCGGTGTACGGCGGCGACTACCCCAGCGCGGACGGCACGTGCGTCCGTGACTACCTCCACGTGGTCGATCTCGCTCGGGGCCACGTCGCGGCCCTGGATGCCATCCGCGACGAGCGGTACCGCGTGCTCAACCTGGGCACAGGCCGGGGCCACTCCGTGTTGGAGGTGCTGCAGACCGCGTCGGCGGTGACCGGCGAGCGCATCCCCCACGAGCTGGTCGGGCGGCGCCCGGGTGATGCGGCGGTCGTGTGGGCGGACGCAACGCGAGCCCGCGAGGTCCTCGGGTGGTCGGCCTCGCGGTCGCTGGAGGACATGTGCGGCGACGCGTGGCGCTGGCACTCGTCGACCTTCGCCCCACCTGCGGGTACCCGCGCGGCTTCGGGTTCTTCGGCATCCTGAGGCGGCCGGTCCGCATCCGCGACCACGGATGCGCCGCGAGAGCCGCCGCCCGAAGGCGAGCTCCGTGGGCCATCAGTCGGGATCGTCGGACGGGGCGGCAGCTCCGGGGAGATCGTCGTCCTGGCGGTTCCTCGCGGCGGCGCGGTTCCGACGATGTCACACCCCCTCGGCAGACTGGTCGCAGCGTCGCCCGGAGGCGCCTCGTCGGGCCCGGCTCGACCTCCACCGCAAACGCTCATGAGAGGTCAACGCCCATGGCACTCGAATTCCCGCCGGAGATCGGCCCGCTCCCCGCCGAGTGGTTCGCTCCTTTGACGCTCGTCGCCGCCTCTGTGGCCGGCGAGCGTGCCGCCCACTTCCTCGACATCGCCGACTTCATGGTCACGGCCCGGGTGATCCGGCCGCCACGTCCGACGATCGTGGAGTACAAGCACGTTCACACGCGCTCGTGTCTCCGCCTCGACGCAGCAGGCCAGGCGTATCGGTTCGTTCCCGTGCGGGGGTCGGAGAACGGCCGCTACCTCCGCCGACCGCTCGGGCACGCGCTCGCCGCACTCGGGCTCGACGAGCTCCCGTGGATGAAGCCGGGGTTGGAGGGTGAGCGGCGCGGCCTGGCGTGGGAGGACCGGGCGATCCTGACGATCACCTTGGATCGCGAGTTCAGCGCGCGAGGCAGGCCGAGGCGGCGCGATGGCGAGCTCCCGCTCCGTCCGCGACCTCCCCTCCTTGCCCCCCACATCGAAGCAGCGGCGGTTGCGGATCCGGAAGGGGGAGCGCGCCATGGCCGTCTGCACCTGGTGTGATCGAGACATGCGCACGGCGCCGTCCTGCGGGATCGGTGCCTTCCACCGGCAGGGAGCGCCCATCGTCCGGCGCCGTCATGCGGGCGAGCGCCCGCGACCGGGTGGCGTGGCGCGGCCGGCGCGGTGCGGAGACTGCGGGGTCGCCGTCGGTGGTCACCACCACCCCGGCTGCGATCTCGAGCCGTGCTGCGTCTGCGGCCACCAGGCGCTGACGTGCGGCTGCCTCTTCGATGAAGACGGCGACATCGAGGCCGGGCATGACGCATGAGCGGCTGGCGAGCTCGGCTCGGCTCCCTTCACAGGACCACTCGCCGACGGTGCGTCGGGAAGGGAGGGCAGCGTGGTCGCGGTCAGGTCGCGGTCAGGTCGCGGTCAGGTCGCGGTCAGGTCGTGCAGTCGCGTCGCGAGCGCAGCGCGCGATCTGGGCCAAGCTTGCCGCGACGGCCGGGACCTGCTGGAGCGTGAAGGGATCGTGGACGTCGCAGGGAGGGCGGTCGCGGGGTCTTGGCTGCGGCTGCCTTCCACCATCGGACGAACGCTCGGTCGGCCACGCGCCGACCGCGACCCTGGAGGAGACCCATGGACCTCGACGTGATGGTCGGCCCCTGCCGCTGGCCGGCAGCCGCCGAGCTCGCTCGCACCGTCGAAGCGGCGGGCTTCGCCGGGATGGTGTTCACCGAGACGGGCCAGACGCCGTGGATGAGCATGGCGGCGGCGGCGACCGCCGCGCCGTCGCTCACGTACTCGACCGGCATCGCCGTCGCCTTCTCGATGAGCCCGATGGTGGCGGCGTCCCTGGCGTGGGAGCTCGCGGACAACACCGGGGGCCGGTTCCGCCTCGGGCTCGGCAGCCAGGTCAAGGCGCACGTCGAGCGGCGCTACGGGATGGCCTACGACCCGCCCGGGCCCCGGATGCGCGACTACCTGGAGGCGGTGCAGGCCGCGCTCGCCGCGTTCCGCGGCGACGCGAAGCTGGCGCACGACGGCCCCTACTACCAGCTCTCGCTGCTCCCCGGCGCGTGGCGGCCACCGGCGCACGACCACGGCGAGATCAACATCGACGTGTCGGCGGTCGGCCCCTGGATGACCCGCATGGCCGGCGCGGTGGCCGACGGGGTGCACGTCCACCCGCTGCACTCCGTGCACTACCTCGAGCAGCGGCTCCTCCCCGCCGTGGCGGAGGGCGCCGAGTCCGTGGGACGCGATCCGGCCGAGGTCGACCTGCTCATCCCGGTGTTCATCGTCGCCGGCGACACCCCGGAGGAGCGGGCGTTCCTCGAGTCGCGGGCTCGCACGCAGATCGGGTTCTACGGGTCGACCAAGAACTACGCGTTCCAGTTCGACGACCTCGGGTACGAGGGCACGTCGGCGCGGCTCAACGATCGCTTGAAGGCCGGCGACCTCGCGGGGCTGGCCGCGACCATCACCGACGAGATGCTCGACCAGTACGCCGTGATCGGTCGTTGGGACGAGATCGCCGACCGCCTCGTCGATCGCTACCGCGGCCGGGCCACTCGCGTCATCTCGTACCTCACGCAGGACGACATCCGGCACCGTCCCGAGAACCTCGCCCGGTGGTCAGAGGTCGCGGCGGCGGTCGCCCCCGCCTGACGCCCAGGGCGCCCGAGCGACCTCGGGCGTCACCGATCGCGCGGCACCTCGGTCGTGGAGCGCTCGCCGGGCATCGCGGGGATGGCGCTGCCTTCGTCGGCCGCCGGCAGCGCGGCGCGCTCGGCCGTGTCGGAGGCGATGCCCTCGTGCCTGTCGTGCGATGCGGGCGGAGGTTCCCCGCGGAGGAGATCACCCAGTGCCGCCGGCGACGCCGCGATGAGGTAGCCGCTGGCGCCGGCATCCATCGCCCGGGTGACCGGTCCGCCGAACCACTCCTGCACCTCGACGATGATCACCTCCGCCCCGGGGAACTCGGCGCGCAGGCGGTGGATGGCCTGCGGGCTCGTCGACGGGCAGAGCACGACGTCGGGCGCCGGGCCGGGCGTCCGGATGTCACGGACCGTGTGCCCAGGACCGAGCTGGGCCGCGAGCTCGTCGTGGGCCCCGTCCGGCACCGGGAACGTGAGCACCACGTGGCGGCCCCACGGCACCGGAAGGCTGCTGGATGCTCGCGGGCTGCCCATCCGCCGCACGGTAGGCCGAAGGACGCGACCCGTCGAGACCCCGTGATCCCCGTGATCTCACGGCCTGGGCTCGATCGCACCGAGGATCTCCTCCGTGAGGTCGGCGACGTCACGGGTGGTGGCATCGATCGTCAGCGCGGCGGCGGCGGCGAGCGCGTGTGCGTGAGCCCGCATGGAGGTGCGCACCTCGTCGGCCACCTCGGCCTCGCGGCGCCCCTGCACCTTCGGGCGCCACGGGCTCGCGGCGATCCGGTGGGCGACGACGTCGGGATCGACGACGAGCCACACGGCGAGCGCGGTCCCGGCGAGCAGGTTGGGTGCGACCTACCCGGGGGGCCGCCGACGATGCCGGTCCCGATGGCGGCGCATGCAGCGTCGTGCGGGCGACCCGAACGGCGTCAC
>CAYUOL010000228.1:5048-5836 GCA_964446345.1 uncultured Iamiaceae bacterium
CCGTCGACGTCACCCGTCGACGTCACCCGTCGACGTCACCCGTCGACGTCACCCGTCGACGTCACCCGAGGACGTTGACGGCGTTCGCGATGACCAAGCTGAGGATGACGACCGAGATGATCGACTGGGTGGCCATCGCGATCTTGGCCCAGTGGGACAGGGGCATCGCGTCGGTCGGGCTGAAGGCCAGGGCGTTCGTGAGGCCGAGGTACAGGTAGTCGATCATGGTCGGCATCCATCCTGGCGCCGCCACCTCCGGCGAGAGCTGTTGGGGGAACGCTATGTCGGGGTGCGGAACCGGATCGAGCAGGCGCGCCGCGGGCCCGCCGCTGTCGAGCTCCCAGTAGAGGAGGGCGAAGCTGAGCGAGGCGTCGATCCACACGAGGAAGCCGGTGCGCAGCAGCACGGGCGCGTTGCGCATCTCGGGGACGCCCTGGATGAGCTCGAGGACGAGCCGCACCGTCGCGCCGCCGGCCGCGACCAGCAGGAGGCCGATCAGGCCGATCGAGACGGCCCGCAACGTGCCCGACCGCTCGTCGATGCGCCCGGGGTCGGCGAGGACGATGCCGATGAGCAGGGGCACGGCGATCGCCGCCAGGACCCACGGCGCCCATCCGACCTGATGGACGGGGAGCAGGAAGGGGATCGCGATCAGGATGACCACGACGAGCGACGGCAGCAACCGCTTCTCGCCGCGTCGGCGGGTGGGCTCGAGGTCGACATCGCTCGGGGAGGCCATGACCGATCCAGGATCCCAGCCGGAGCCGGCGACGTGGGGGACCGTGCGA
>CAYUOL010000228.1:5936-11074 GCA_964446345.1 uncultured Iamiaceae bacterium
GCGCCAGCGCTCGAGGTGGGCGGCGTAGTCCATCAGCGGGCCGGGGAAGACGGCGCTGCGCGCGGCGAGCATCGTGCGCGCGCCCTCGCTGTTGCCGTAGCTCGGGGTGCACGCGCGGTTGTACCGGGCGAGCGGGCCCGACGCCTTCCAGAGGATGTCGAGCCACTCGTCCTCGGCGGCGACGGTGGCCTCGATCGACTCGATGCCCTCCTGCCGGCAGTGGTCGATGAGCCAGGCGATGTGGGCGGTCGACTCCGACAGGAAGTGGACGAAGTTCAGGCCGAACCCCGCCTGGATGAAGCTGACGACGAAGAAGTTCGGCAGCTCCGCCGTGAGGATGCCGTGCAGCGAGTGCGTGCCGTCGTGCCAGCGCTCGCTGAGGCGCACGCCGTCGCGGCCGACCGGGTCGAAGCCGAGGCGGTCGACGAGACCGGTGGTGATCTCGAACCCGGAGGCGAACACCAGGAGGTCGAGGGGGAGCTCGGTGCCGTCGACGATGGGGCCGGCGGCGGTCATCTCGCGCACCCCGCGACCGTCGGTGTCGACGAGGTGCACGTTGGGGAGGTTGAACGACTGGAGGTACTCGTCGTGGAAGCAGATGCGCTTGCAGTGCTTGCCGTACCAGGGCTTCAGCTTCTCGGCGGTCTCGGGATCCTCGACGACCTCGTCGATCCGCCGGCGGAAGCCCTCCATGATCTCGAAGTCGATCGCCTCGAGCTCGCGCCGCTCCTCGTCGGAGGCCGCCTCGCGCTGGGTGTCCTCGCGCAGCACCTGCCCCCAGCCGTCCCCGACCAGGTCGCGATCGGGCTTCTGGCCGGTGACGACCGCGGTGAAGTTGCGGGTGCGCTCGGCCTGCCAGCCAGGCGGCAGCGACCGGAACCACGCCTCGTCGATGGGCTGCTGCCCGCGGACACCGACCGCCGACGGCGTGCGCTGGAAGACGTAGACCTCCTTCGCGGACCGAGCGAGCTGCGGGACGACCTGCACCGCGGTGGCGCCCGTGCCGATGATGCCGACGACCTTGTCGGCGAGCCCGTCCATCGGGTCGGTGGGGCTCCCGCCGGTGTACGTGTAGTCCCAGCGGGTCGTGTGGAAGGCCTTGCCGGCGAAGCGGTCGATGCCGTCGATGCCCGGCAGCTTCGCCTTGTGCATCAGGCCGCCCGCCGAGATGAAGAACTGCGTGCGGATCCGGTCGCCCCGCTGCGTCGTGACGTCCCACCGGTGCGCGGCGTCGTCCCACTCGAGCGCTTCGACCTCGGTCTGGAAGAGCGCGTGCTCGTAGAGCCCGAAGTGCTTGCCGAGCAGCTGGCAGTAACCGAAGATCTCGGACGCGCTCGCGTACTTCTCGGTCGGCATGTAGCCGGTCTCCTCGAGCAGCGGCAGGTAGATCGTGGCGTCCACGTCGCACATGCAGCCGGGGTAGCGGTTCCAGTACCACGTGCCGCCGAAGTCGGCCGCCTTCTCGACGATCCGGAAGCTGGTGATGCCGCGGCGCACGAGGTTGATGCCCGCGAGCATCCCCGCGAACCCGCCGCCGAGGATGACCACGTCGACGTCCTCGATGACCGGGTCGCGGACGTGGTCGGGGTCGGCCCAGGGGTCGCGGTCGAGGTGGTGCTCCTTCAGGCTCTCGTACTGGGCCAGGCCCTCGTCTCGCAGTCGCTTGGCGCGCTCGGCCTCGTAGCGCGCCTTGGCGGCTTCGATCGACGACGGATCGGTCCTGGTCATGGTCGTGCCTCCGGGCGGGGGAGCAGCGTTCGCCGCCTGAACGTCAGACCTGACGGGTCGTCAGGTCCGGCCGCCACACCCTAGGACGATCGGCCCGTCCGGGCGAACCACGCGCCCGCGCAGGCGCCCGACGCAGTTCCGGAGCGCAGCTCGCGCTAGTGCTCGCCCTTGATCACGAAGTACGAGCCGCGGATCGTGCCGGCCAGCTTCGACTTCTGCCGGGCGAACTTGAACGAGCCGAGCTCCTCGGGGATCTCCATCCCGTCGGAGAGCTTGAAGCCGACCGCCCGCTTGCCGCCCTCGTCGAGGGCGTACATCACGTTGATCGACAGCCCGCTCTCGTAGAACACGTAGGCCATGCGGATGCCGTCGACCTCGAACATGGTCGCCTCGAGCGGCTTCGACGCGATGGCGATGTCGCGCTCCTCGGCGAGGATGCCGTGCACGTAGTCGATCGTCTTCTTCGCCTTCGCCGCGGGCTCCACGGTGAAGGTGTGGTCGTACTTGTTCTTGAAGTAGCGCGCCTCGTTGGCGCGCAGGCCGGCGAGGGCATCAGGCACCGGTGACGACTCGAGCCCGACCGTCGAGACCGTCTTGAAGTCGACTACGTAGGACATGGGCGCTCCTGGATCGCGGTGAGGTCATCCGCTGGCGAGGCCGCACGATAGCGCCGGTCGGCGCACCGTTCGACGGCCGCCCCGGGTTGCTCGAGAGGGTTGCTCGAGAGGGGTGCTCGAGAGGGGTGCTCGAGAGGGGTGCTCGAGAGGGGGTGCTCGAGAGGGTGCTCAGGGGTGGTAGTCGAGCGCCAGCAGCGCGACGTCGTCGGCCGGCGCCGACGTCTCCACCATGTCGGTCAGGAGGTGCTCGCAGAACTCGTCGAGCGGCAGGGCCGCGTGGCCGGTGGCGACGTGCGCCAGGCGCGCGAGGCCGATGTCGATCAGCTCCTCGCGTCGCTCCACGAGGCCGTCGGTGAACAGCAGCAGGCGGTCGCCGCAGCGCAGCTGGTGCGTGGCGTGCGGTCGGGGTTGCGGGGGGACGAAGCCGAGGATGGTCCCGGCCGGGTTGGTCAGCGGCGCGGCCTCGCCGTCGCGCACGAGCATCGGGGCCAGGTGCCCGGCGTTGGCCCAGCGCAGCTCGCCGGCCGCGGTGTCGATGGCCGCGAGCAGGCAGGTGCCCCATGAGGCCCAGTCGGGGGCGGTGAGCTGCTCGGTGCGCTGGAGGGCGCGACCGAGATCGGGCCAACGGTCCTGAGACGCATGGGCCTCTTCGACCGTGAAGGCGTGCACGAGGGTGCGCACGCGGCTCATGCCGACCGCCGCGTCGATGTCGTGGCCGAACACGTCACCGATGCAGAGGCCCAGCCGGTCGGCGGGGAGCTCGAACACGTCGTACCAGTCGCCGCCGACGGTCGCGGTGTGCGCGGCCGCGGAGTAGTGCACCTGGATGCTCAAGCGGTGTGATTCGGGCAGGCGCGCGGGCAGCAGCGCGCGCTGGAGCTGCTGTGCCAGCAGGTGCTCGTCGCGATAGGTGATGGCGCGGCCGACGGCGAGCGCCGCGCGGTGGGCGACCTCGAGCGCGAGGTCGAGGTCCTGGTCCGTCAGCGGCCGCTCGCCGGTGTTGGCCAGGCACAGCACGCCGAGGATCTCGCCGCGCGTCTTGATCGGCACGACGAGGCTCGATCGCAGGTCCATGCGCCGGTACACGCCCAACGCGGGCGCCTCGCCCGCGGCCTGCGCCGGCACGAGGTCGCGCAGGTCCTCCCGCTCGAGCAGCAGCGCCTGGCCGGTGCGCAGGACGCGGGCGATGGGGGCGTGGTCGTCCCGACTCGCCCGGGCGCCGACGAGCGGCTCGCGCACGGCCTGTGCGAGCGCCGGGTCGCGGTGCGCCACCGAGGCGTGCTCGATGATCCCCGCCGCGTCGACGAGCTCGATGACGCACAGGTCCGCGGCCCCCGGGGCGAGCGTGCGCGCGAGTCGGTCGAGCAGCGCGGCCACCTCGCTGGAGGTGGTCAGCACCGAGCTCGCGGCGCTGAGCACGGCCAGGCGGTGCTGCGCGTCGTCGGCGCGTCGTTCGAGCGCTTGGCGCTCCTCTTCGGCCCGTTGCGCAGCGGTGACGTCCGCCCACGTCAGTCCGGCTCCGACGAGCCGGCGGTCGGCGAAGATCGGGAAGTAGTTCGCGCTGACCTGCCGGCCGCCGTCGCTCGCGTGCAGGTTCAGGGGCTGGTTCAACACGGCGCGCCCGGTGGTGACGACGCGGCGCAGGTGGGCCACAGCTTCGGAGGGCACCGCGGGCAGGTCGTCGACGAACTGCCCGGTCAGATCACCGTTGGCCCCGACGAGGTCGTCGAACATCGGGTTGGTCCGCGTGCAGGCGAGGTCCGGGTCGAACGTGGCCATGCCGAGCGGGGCGGACTCGAGCAGCGCCTCCACGACGCCGAGCGTCGTCTCGAGCTCGGCGCGCACGAGGCGCTCGGCGCTGAGCACGACGTCGCGCTCCTGCTCGGCCCACGCCTGATCCGACGTGTCCGTGGCGATCCACGCCAGCGCGTCGCCCTCGCCGGGCAGCTCGACGGCCACCGCGGCGAACGAGCTGACCAGCAGCACGCCGTCGCGGCGGCGCACGCGGAAGTTGCCCTGCCAGCGTCCCTCGGCGAGCGCGGTCGCCCGCACGGCGTTCCACGAGGGCGTGTCCGCCGGGTCGACGAGGTCGAGGACGGTCATCGTCAGGGTCTCGTGCGGCGCCCACCCGTAGAGCGCGGTCGCCGCCCCGTTCCACCCGACGACCTCGTCGTCCGGTCCGACGATGACGACCGCGACCGGGAGCAGCTGGATGAGGTTCTTCATCGCAGCAACCCCGTGCGGGGGCGCGACCGGATCACGAGCGCGGGCGCAGGTCCAGGCCGATCAGCACGCGCTCACGGTCGGAGAGGTCGCCGATGATCTTGCGCACGGGTTCGGGCAGCTGGCGCACGAGGGTGGGGATCGCCACGATCTGCTCGCCCTTCGCGAGCTGGGGGCGCTCCAGCAGGTCGATGACCTCGATCTCGTAGCGCCCCGCCAGGAGCTCGTCGCAGATCGTGCGCAGGTTGGCGAGCGCCCGCGTCGAGCGGTCCGTGGTGCCGGCGACGTACAGCCGCAGCTGCCACTCGCTCGCCCCGGCGCCGGGTTCGCCCTGGTCGGTGCCGGGGTGGGCGGCGGCGCTGCGGGGGCGGCGGGGGTCGCGGCTCGTGCCGACGCCCTCCGAGGCCTCCGCTGCGGTGTCGAGGTCCGGGGAGTGGTCCGTGGAGAGGTCCGTGTCGAGGTCCTTCATGGCCATTGTCGAGCTATACCCGCTCCGCTGCGTGCGATGCGATCGAGGGGCGCCGGCCGGCCTCGCGCAGGTGGATCCCGTCGTCCCCCAGCACGAGGCTG
>CAYUOL010000229.1:0-10988 GCA_964446345.1 uncultured Iamiaceae bacterium
GCAGACCGAGCCCATCGACGTGGAGCCGTTGGACGACATGACGTCGGAGACGGTGCGCAGCGTGTAGGCGAACTCGGTCTTCGACGGCAGCACGGGCACGAGGGCGCGCTCGGCGAGGGCGCCGTGGCCGATCTCGCGACGCTTCGGGCCGCGCATGAAGCCGGTCTCACCGGTGGAGTAGGGCGGGAAGTTGTAGTGGTGCATGTAGCGCTTGCGGTCGTGGATGCCGAGGGTGTAGAGCATCTGCTCCATGCGGGGCATGCCGAGCGTCGCGACGTTGAGCACCTGCGTCTCGCCCCGCTGGAAGAGCCCGGAGCCGTGCACGGCCGGCAGCACGCCGACCTCGGCCGACAGCGGCCGGATGTCCTTCGGGCCGCGGCCGTCGATGCGGGCGCCCTCTTCGACGATGCGCTTGCGCACGATCGCCTTGGTCAGCGAGCGGTAGGCCGCCTTCAGGTACTTCTCGGCGTTGGGCTCGTCCTCGAACTTCGGCGCCAGCGCCTCGATGAGCTCGGTGCGCAGGTCGCTCTCGGCCTGCAGGCGCTCGGCCTTGTCGGAGATCTGCTGGACCTTCGTGATCGACTCGCGGCCCGCGTCCTCGATCGCCGCGAAGATCTCGGGCGTGTAGTCGATCATGACGTTGTACTCCATGGTCGGCTTGCGACCACCGAGCTTCTCGACGAGCTCGCGCTGCATCTCGACCGACTCACGGATCCAGGTCTTGGCGGCCTCGAGGCCACCGGCGATGACGGCTTCGGTCACCTTGGGGGCGCCGGCCTCGAACGCCTCCCACGACGCCTCGGTGCCGCCGGCCTCGACCATGGAGATGGCGACGTCGTTGTTGTCGAGCACGCGGCCGGCCACCACCATCTCGAACGTGGCGTCCTCGCCCTCCTCGTAGGTGGGGTACGGGATCCACTCGCCCTCGGCGGTGTAGGCGACGAGCACGGCCCCGATCGGGCCGTCGAAGGGGATGCCCGACATGCTCAGCGCCGCCGAGGCACCGTTGATGACCGCGATGTCGTGGGGGTTGACCATGTCGGCGGCGAGCACGGTGCCGACGATGTGGACCTCGTTGCGGAACCCGTCGGGGAAGCACGGGCGCAGCGGCCGGTCGGTGAGGCGACAGGTCAGGATGGCCTGGTCGCTGGACTTGCCCTCGCGACGGAAGAACGAGCCGGGGATCTTGCCCGCGGCGTACATGCGCTCTTCGAGGTCGACGGTGAGCGGGAAGAAGTCGATGCCCTCGCGCACGCTCTTGGCGGCGGTGGCGGTCGTCAGCACGACGGTGTCGCCCTGGCGCACGGTCACGGCGCCGTCGGCCTGCCCGGCGAGCTTGCCGGCTTCGAACGTGAGGGTCTTGTCGGTGGTCCCGCTGACGGTGCGGGTGACGGAGATGGCTTCAGCCATGGGATTGCTCCTTTGGTCGCCAAGGGGCGACCGATCGTCCGGAGCGGTGTTGGCGCCAGTTCCCAGTGGTGGAGGCCACGATGAGGTGACCGTGGCCTTCACCACTGGCAGCTGACGCATCGGTTCCCGAGTGGGCACGCGTCCGGAGCTTGGTTGTGTGGGTTGCTGTGGTGTTGCCGCTCTCCCGCGTGGAGCACCGTGGGGCGCCCCGACGATCGGGATGAACGTCGAACGGCGACCCCGGGGGGCCGCCGTCCTGGTGGTGCTTCGTTATCGCCGCAGACCGAGCTTCGCGATGATGGCTCGGTAGCGCTCGACGTCGTTCTTCTTGACGTAGTCGAGGAGGCGACGGCGACGGCCGACCAGCATCAGCAGCCCTCGCCGGCTGTGATGGTCCTTCTTGTGGACCTTCAGGTGCTCGGTGAGGTGGTTGATGCGATCGGTGAGCAGCGCGATCTGCACCTCGGGAGAGCCGGTGTCCGAGTCGTGCAGCTTGTGCTGATCGATCGTGCCGGTCTTCGCAGGCAGGTTCGCGGGCAGGCGGTTCGTCATTGTTCGAGAGGTGCTTTCGTGTGGATGGTGGGTGTCTGACCCGGCCGCTCGGCCCGTTCGCCGACTCGCGCATCGCCCGCACCCGCGCGAGGGATCGGTGATCCGATCGGTCTTGCGGTCGGAGGCGGGGCGCATCGGGTGACGCAACCAGCAGCCTTGGAGCTCTCGTGATCGGGTGGCTCGGCCCGCGCCGCACACAGCGGCACGACGAACCCCCGGAGAGCAACCCGGTCAATCTAGCAGCACCGACCCCCGAACAGGTAGTTCGCGCCCGCGTCGTTGACGCGCCGCCGCCGACCGGGAACGATGCCCGGATGTCCTCGACCTCGACCGAGACCGTCACCACCAGCGCCGCCGCCGCCGGCGATCCCGCCGCATCGGGCTCGTTCACGACCACGGTCGTGCGCCCCGAGACCCCCAACGGGGCCGGCATCCTGCTCCTGCAGGAGATCTTCGGCGTCGGCGAGTTCCTCCTCGACCGGGCCGAGGCGCTGGCCGCGCGCGGCTACGTGGTGTCCTGCCCGGACGTCTTCTGGCGGATCGAACGGGACGTGGCGCTGGCCCACGACGAACCCGGGATGGCCCGGGCGTTCGAGCTGGTCGGGGCCTGGGGCGAGCTCGACCCGGCACTGACCGCGGCCGATCTCACCGCCGCCCTCCAGCACCTGCGGACGCTGGTGCTGGGCCGCGTCGCCGCGATGGGCTACTGCCTCGGGGGTCGCCTCGCGTACGAGGTCGGCGTCGCCGCGTTCCCCGATGCCGTGGTCTCGTACTACGGCTCGGGCATCGCCGACCGCCTGGCCGTCGCCGGCGAGATCACGTGCCCGGTCCTGTTCCACTTCGGCGACGACGACCCGTTCATCCCGACCGAGCAGGCCGCGGCCATCCGCGACGCGTTCTCCGGCCGCGCCGATGCCGAGGTGATCATCCACCACGAGGCCGGGCACGCGTTCGAGAACTCGTTCGCCGAGATGTTCTGGAACCCTGTCGCCACCGAGGCGGCGTGGGCGCAGACGGTCGCCTTCCTCGAGCGCACCCTCCTCCCCGAGCGAGGCTGACGCGGTCGTCAGGCGGGCTGGGGCTCGCGGACGTCCCAGGTGTAGCGGGGGCGTCGGTGCGACTCGTCGAGACGGGTCCAGGTGAGCTCGGGGGTCAGCCCGAGGATCGGCGCGTCGTCGGTGTAGAAGATGTCCTCGAGCTGGTCGACCGAGCGGGCGCCGGCCGCGGTGATCGACTGGCGGATCGCCGCGCCGAGCTTGTCCTCGAGCAGCTCGCTCACGATCGCCGGCAGCGTCTCGGGGTCCTTCAGCAACCACGAGTGCGCGGCGTGCTTGACCCGCACCAACTGGCCGTGCGAGCGGCGCGCCGCCGACTCCGCCGTGCAGTACGGCACGATGAGGTCACGATCGCCGTGGATGACGAAGGTGGGGACCTGGTTGACCGCGAGCGCCTCGAGGATCTTGCGGCTCCCCTTCGATCGCATGATCGAGATCGCCGGGGAGAGCAGGCGCCACGGCTGCAGGGCGTGGCCCAGCGCCGTCGGCATCGCGAGGCGGCCGAGCTTCACGGCCTGGTTCGGGTCGCGCAGCAGCGGCACGGTCGACGCGGTGTCGAGGAACAGCACGCTCCCCAACGCCCCCATCAGGAGCGGGTTCACGCGGAAGACGTTGACCATGAGATCCCACTGGTCCCCGACGATGGCGTCGATCAGCAGCGCGGCGATCACCTGCTCGGGCCGGCGGGCCGACAGCTGGGCCACCACGCGGCCCCCCATCGAGTGGCCGGCGAGGACGGCCTTCTTGATCCCGAGCTCCTCGATCGCCCGACCCATCAGATCCGCGTAGTCGCCGAGGTGGGCACCGGTCTGCGGGAGCCCCTGCGTGCCG
The DNA here is from genome assembly GCA_964446345.1 of uncultured Iamiaceae bacterium. Taxonomy (GTDB): domain Bacteria; phylum Actinomycetota; class Acidimicrobiia; order Acidimicrobiales; family Acidimicrobilacustridaceae; genus CAYUOL01. The sequence continues at coordinate 3,849 of CAYUOL010000229.1, forward strand.
CCGTGCCCGGCCATGTCGATCGCGATGACCCGGAACCCCTTGCGCACGAGGCGGTGCAACGTCTGCGCGTACAGGAACCCCTCGGCGGTGAAGCCGTGCACGACGACGAGGGGCACCCCCCGCCCGCTGACGGCCAGCCCGATCCGATGCCCGTCGGAGAGCTCGAACGTGTGGCGGGCCAAGCGCGGGACCGAGAGCGGCACGGGCACCGGTGGCTCGCTCGCCGGGCCCTTGATCGGTTCCTCCACGCCCGTCATGTTCGCCGGAGCCTGGTTCCTCGGGGTGGACCCGGGCAGGGATCCGGGCGTGGACCCTCGGCTGGATCCCGTGGTGGATGTCGACACGTTTCGAACGACCTCGCAAGGAGACGCATGCGGTGGAGCATGACCGTGGGGCGCCACCCTGCCCCTGGCTTCGGAGCCGCTGCGTGCGTTCCGGGTCGGTTCCGCCGGCGGGGAGGCCTGAACACCGTACAGCGTTGAGAATCACGTTCGGGTTACAAGTGGCCCCGCCACCGTGCTGGTGGCTTGCGACTGTTGCGGTTCGGCGACGATCCAGGGCCGATCCTCCGACGATGCCCCCCGACGATGCCCCCCGACGATGCCCCCCGTCGATCCGCCGTCGATCGCCCACCGACCCCCATCGCCCGCCGTCGAGGGATCAGGACAACAGCAGCCGGGCCTCGTCGCAGTCCCGGCCCATCTGGGCGACGAGCGCGTCCACGGAGTCGAACTTCAGCTCGTCGCGCAGCCGCACGACGAACTGCACCCGGGCCTCCTCGCCGTACAGATCGCCGCTCCAGTCGAGCAGGTGCGCCTCGAGCAACGAGAAGGGCTGATCGTCGTAGAACGTGGGCCGCCGACCGAGCGAGATGGCGCAGCCGACCCGCTCACCGTCGGGCCGCAGGTACCAACCGGCGTAGATGCCGTCGCGGGGCAGGCAGGTCTCGTCGGGCACGTTCACGTTGGCGGTCGGGAACCCGAGGTCGCGCGCCCGCTTGTCGCCGTCGCCGACGACGCCCCGCACCTCGTGCGGGCGCCCGAGCATGGCGTTCGCAGCGGCGAGGTCCCCCGCCTTAAGCGCCGCCCGACAGGCGGTGGACGACACCTTCTCGTCATCGCCCGCCGCCGGGCTGCCGTCGAGGCCGACGAGCTCGACCGGGGCGACCGTGAAGCCCAGCTCGTCGCCCATCGTGCGCAGCAGCTCCACGTTGCCGCGCCGTCCCTTGCCGAAGTGGAAGTCCTCCCCCACCACGACGACCTTGGCGTTGAGGCACCCGACCAGGTCGTCCTCGACGAAGGTCTCGGCCGCTTCGCTCGCGCGCTCGAGGTCGAAGTGGATGACGGACGCGTAGTCGAGGCCGGTGGCGGCCAGCAGCTCGAGCTTCTGATCCAGGTCGGTGAGCAGCAGCGGGGCGGACTCCGGCCGCACGACCGAGGCGGGGTGGCAGTCGAACGTCACGACCGCGGTGGCGAGCCCCTGCGCCGCGGCGAGGCGCTTGACGCGATCGATCACGGCGAGGTGGCCGCGGTGGACCCCGTCGTAGGCGCCGATGGTCACGACGGCGCCCTGCTCGGGTCGCGGGCACGACGCAGGGTCGCGGAGGATCTGCACGGCGTGAGGTTACCGGCGCGGGGCCACGACGGACGATCCGGCCCCCGGCGACCAGCCGTCAGGTCGCCGACGGCCGCAGGACCACGGACGGCTTCGCCGTGGCCCCTCGATGGGCCTCGTACATCGCGAGCAGGTCACCGTCGCCGTCGAGCACCGCCCAGGGCCCTTCGCCGGCCGACACCACCTGCCCGTCGAGGCGGATCGGCCATCCGCTGGTGCGGGCGGGGGGCAACACGGCGTCCGGGATGCCCAGCTCGGCGAGGCGGAGCACCTTGCCGTGGCGCACGGCGGTCGCCACGTCGCCGCGCACCACGATCGCGGGGTAGTCGCGGATCGCCTCGCGGGGCGCCAGCACCTCCACGTCGACGAGCGGGAGCGCGTCGTCGAGCGTGAACGAACCGATGCCGGTGCGCACGAGCGAGCGCAGGTGCGCCCCACCCCCCAGCGCATGGCCCAGATCGGCGGCCAAGGTGCGGATGTACGTGCCCGAGGAGCAGTCGACCTCGGCCCGGTACACCCCTGGTTCGTCGGGCACCGGATCGACCGCGAAGCGGTAGACGTGCACCGGGCGCGGCGCCCGTTCGACCTCCTTGCCCTCACGGGCGAGCTCGTGCAACCGCTTGCCGTCGACCTTCACCGCCGACACCATCGGCGGGATCTGCTCGATGGGCCCGACGAAGCCGGTGGCGGCGGCGCGCACGTCGGCATCGCTGACGTGCGCCATGTCATGGGTGGCCACGACGTCGCTGGCGGCGTCCAACGTCGACGTCTCGGTGCCCAGCACGATCTCGCCGACGTAGGACTTGGGCAGCGCCGTCAGGAACCGCAGCAGCCGGGTCACCCGGCCGACCCCGAGGATCAGCACCCCGGTCGCGTCAGGGTCCAAGGTGCCGGAGTGCCCGACCTTCTTGTTCTGCAAGATGCCCCGCGCCTTGGCCACCACGTCGTGCGAGGTCCACGCGGCCTCCTTGGCGACGATCGCCACCCCGTCGCGGCGCTGGTCGGCCGCCGCGATCATCGACCGTCGGCCTCGCCCGAGAAGTCGTCGCCCGCGCGCTCCTCCTCGAGGTCGGCGTTCGCCGGGTTCGGCGGCGGGATGTCGCGCAGGATCGATTCGATGCGCAGCCCCGCCCGGATCGCCGGGTCGGGCGCGAAGGTGAGATGGGGCGTGCGCTTGATGTGGGCCTGCCGAGCGATCGCGCGCTGGAGCTGGATGCGTGCCTCGTCCAGCGCCTCGAGCGCCTCCGCATCCCCGTCCTCGCCTTCGAGCGTGTCGTAGAACACCTTCGCGTTCAACAGGTCGGCATCGACGTCGACCGAGGTGAACGTGACGAGCTCGAGGCGGCTGTCGTCGACCCGCTCGAGCTCCTCCGCCAGGATCTCGCGCACCAGCTCGTTCAGCCGGGCGGTGCGGGGGTAGTCACGCGTGGTCGTCGGGCGCGACGACGAGGCCCGTCGCTTGGATCGCTTGGCCATCAGTCCGTCTCCATCATCGAACCCGGGCACCGTCGCACGGGCACCCGCCCACGGGCGCCCATCAGTCCGTCTCCATCTTCGAACCCGGGCACCGTCGATCGGGCAGCCCACCCACGGGCGCCCATCAGTCCGTCTCCATCCACGTTCGCACCACGTCGAGCACCTCGGCCTCCGGGAACGACCGCACGAAGCGCTCCACGTCGTCGACGACGTCCTCGACGTGGCCGGCCGAGGACGAGACGCCGACGAACGCCAGCTCGGCCCGTTGCCACTTGTCCTGGTGATCGGTCTCGGCCCCCGCCACGTGGTAGCGGTTGCGGGCGCCTTCGAGGATCGTCTTCACGACAGCTCGCTTGTCCTTCAGGGAATGGGCGTGCGGCACGTGCAGATCGATGGTCGCAGCGAGCACGTGGACGGTCACAGGGCGGCGATGCTACCCGTCGGTCCGGAGGCCCCCGACCGCATTGCCCTGAACCCGATCCGAGAGATCGCGCCGCGCGGAATACCCGACCAACCGAGTCGGGTTTATGCTGGAGCCATGTCCAGCACGCCCGCCACCACCTCCCGACCCGTGCCGAAGCCGATCGATCCCCGCGGCCCCCGGTTCAACCAGTCGGTGCTCGCGATCGGGTTGGCGCTGGGGTTCGTCCTGCAGTTCTGGTACGTCGCCCCCGTCTTCGCCGTCGTGCTCTTCATCGGGGCGGCGTTCGGCCCGGCCTACGGCCCGTTCCTGCGCCTCTACGCCACGGCGATCAAGCCCCGACTCGGCCCGCCGGCCGAGCTCGAGGACCCCCGCCCGCCGCGGTTCGCCGCCACGGTCGGGGTGATCTTCCTCGCGGCGGCGACGATCGCGTTCGTGGCCGGCGCCACCGTGCTCGGCTGGGTCCTCACGCTGATCGTCGCCGCGCTCGCCGGGCTCGCCGCCGCCACCGGCATCTGCGTCGGGTGCGAGATCTACCTGTTCGTGGCTCGGCGCCGCGGCGTGCCGTTGGCGGCATAGGAGGCCGAGCCCGTGGATGTGGGAGTGCGTCTGTTGATCCTGCTGGTGCTGATCGGCATCGGTGCGGTGGTGACCGTGTGGTACCGCCGGCGCCGCGACCGTGACGCGCAGCTCGGAGCGACGGACGACGCAACCGGCGCGGCGCGGTGGCCGCTCCTGCCGGCCCCGCTCCTGCGCGGCGACCTGCAGCTCGCAGGCCCGAACGCCATCACCGTCGCCCCCACCGGGCTCGCGGCGGACAGCATCGCGCCGGCCACCTGGGTCATCTTCTCCACGCCCCTCTGCGTGAGCTGCAGCGCCGTCCAAGCCGATCTCGAACGCCACTTCCCGCACCACCGGGTGATCAAGATCGACGCCACCGAGCAACCCGAGCTCGCCGCGCAGTACGAAGTGCGCCGGGCGCCCACGACCATCGTCGCCGATCGCGAGGGCACGATCGTCGAGCGCCTCGTGGGCCCGGAAGGCGTGCGGGCCTTCATCGGCGACGCCGAGGACATCGCAGCGTCATCCGTGCGTCCCGCCGACTGAGCACCCCGACCCTCCGGTCGCGGCGACCGGGACGACGGGTTCGGGTCGCGCGTCGTCGTGGGACAGACTTGGCGGCCCGGTGCGATCGCATCGGATCCCTGCGGCGAGAGCGAGCGATGCCGACCTACAGCCTGCTGGTGCAACCCAGCTTCAACCGCGTGTACGCGAAGGGCGCCGCCGCCATCGGTGCCGCCGAGCTCGACACGATCGCGGCGCTCGCGCGGCCCGGTCGCTTCCAGCCCGCGACCCAGGTGCGCCGGGGCGGGGTCGACTACCTCGACGTGACCACGGACGACGAGCTCGGTGCGGCGGACCTGCAGCTGCTGGCCGAGCTCTCGTCCACGTTCACGCTGTTCGCCGCCCGTGACGACGGCGCGCTGCTCCCGCTGGCGTGCGCCCCGACCGCGCTCTTCGACGACGACCTGCTCTCGACGTTGCGCTACAGCGGCAAGACGAACGACCAGTTCACCAAGCTCCTCCTGAACCTCGCGCTGGCGGCCAGCGATGGCGGCATCGCGGCGCTGGTGGGCGGCGGCATCCCCACGGGCGAGCAGCAGCGGTTCCGCGTCCTCGATCCCGTGTGCGGGCGCGGCACCACGCTCAACCAGGCCGTGATGCAGGGCCTCGACGCCGTCGGCATCGACGCGGCGAAGAAGGACCACGAGCTCTACGTCGCGTTCCTGAAGAAGTACCTCCAGGACCACCGCGTCAAGCACTCGTCAGAGTCGTTCACGGTGAAGAAGGGCCCGGCGGCGCCGGCCGCGCGGACGACCTTCACCATCACGCCGCCGCCCGGGCACCGCCCCGTCGAGACGACGGAGAAGCTCAGCGTCGACGTCATCTACGGCGACACGATCCACACGCGCGAGTTCCTCACCCGCTCCAGCGTCGACGTCATCGTCGGCGATCTGCCCTACGGGGTGCAGCACGCCACGCGCAACGACCAGTGGGGCTCGTCGCGCAACCCGGCGACGATGCTGGCCGAGGCCCTGCCGGCGTGGCGCCAGGTGCTGCGGCTCGGCGGGGCGATGGCGTTGGCGTGGAACACCAAGGTCCTGCCCCGGCGCGACCTCGAGACCTTCGTACGCGACGCCGGCTTCGACTTGGCCGACGCCGGCAACGACGGGCGCTTCGCCCACCAGGTCGATCGCACGATCACCCGCGACGTGCTGCTCGCGACCAAGGCGACGTGAGCGCCGAGGACGGCCCGGGCGCCGCCTCGGCACGACGCTGACGTCAGCGCCGCCGAGGGGGGGTGTTGGCTGCGGTGCGTTCAGGACGAGCGCACCGTGCGCGTCAGACCCGGGGGATCTCGCGCTCTTCGTAGGTCTCGATGATGTCGCCGGCCTTGAGGTCCTGGAAGTCGGTGAGGCCGATGCCGCACTCGAACCCGGCCTGCACCTCGCGCACGTCGTCCTTGAAGCGCTTCAGCGAACTGATCGCGCCCTTCCAGATGATCGTGCCCTCGCGCAGGAAGCGCACCTTGGACCCGCGGGTGATCGTGCCGTTCTGCACCATGCAGCCGGCGATCGCACCGACGCGCGGGACCCGGAAGATCTCGCGCACCTCGGCGTCGCCCGTGACCACCTCTTCGTACTCGGGGGCCAGCAAGCCGAGCATGGCGTTCTGGATGTCCTCGAGGACGGCGTAGATGATCTCGTAGGTGCGGATCTCGACCGCTTCCTGCTCGGCCAGCTCACGGGCCTTGCGCTCCGGGCGCACGTTGAAGCCGATGATCGTGGCGTTGGACGCGGCGGCGAGCTGGATGTCGTTCTCGGTGATGCCCCCCACGCCACGATGGACGAAGGCGAGCTTCACGTCGTCGCGCTCGAGCTTCTTCAAGCTCTCGGTCAACGCCTCGAGCGAACCGGTGACGTCGGCCTTGACGATCAGGTTCAGGGTGGCGGTCTCGCCGGCCTGGATCTGCTGGAAGATGTCTTCGAGCTTGGCGCCGCCCGACATCGCGTGCGCCTCCCGCCCGAGCGTGGCGACGCGCTTCCAGTGCTCGCGGATGTCCGCGACCTTGGTCATCGTCTTGTCGTCCGGGGCGACGACGAGCCGATCGCCGGCGGTGGCCGGGATCGACAGGCCGAGCACCTCGACCGGCATCGACGGGCCGGCTTCCTTGACCTGCTGGCCCTTGTCGTTGATGAGCGCTCGGACGCGACCACGGGCCGCACCGGCGACGACGGGGTCGCCGACCTTCAAGGTGCCGGACTGCACGAGCACGGTGGCCACGGGGCCCTTGCCGATGTCGAGGTGGGACTCGAGCACGAGCCCGCGGGCGCGGCCCTCGGGCGTGGCGCGCAGGTCCTCGAGCTCGGCGACGATCAGCAGGTTCTCGAGCAGATCGTCGATGCCGAGGTTCTGCAGGGCCGAGACCTCGACCATCACCGTGTCGCCGCCCCACTGCTCGGGCACCAGCTCGTACTCGCTGAGGCCCTGCATGACGCGGTTGGGGTCGGCCTGCTCGCGGTCGATCTTGTTGATCGCCACGATGATCGGGACCTCGGCCGCCTTGG
>CAYUOL010000230.1:0-10858 GCA_964446345.1 uncultured Iamiaceae bacterium
TGCCGATCTCGCTGCATGGGTGGGTGCCGAGATTGCCAGGGCGTTCGAGCCGGTACCAGCCGAGCAGGCTGTCGCTGGCCGCCTGCATGAACCGCTGGCCTTCCACGACGCGGCGTCCCTGCGACGAGAACGACGCGCCGCCGGCGTACGGCTCGAGCACCGAGCGCTGCGCCTCCTTCAGCTGGAGCAACAGCGGGTCGCCGCCGTCGCGACCTTCGAACAAGACCACCCAGGCGCGGGTGCCGACGCTGCCCACCCCCACGACCTTGCGGGCCAGGCTGACGAACCGGTACGACTCGATGAACGCCCGCATGTGGGGGCTGAGGCTCTCGCGGTACTGCGTGAGGAACCCGGAGACCACCTCGACGTAGCGGGCACGCTGCTCGTGGCTCAGCAGCTCCTCGACCGGCACGAGGAGGGGCGGGTCGCTGACGAAGCGCACGTCCGCGCCGTCGCGGTCGATGAGCTTGTCGAAGGCGGTCAGGTGATCGTGGCGCAGCGCCTTCTCGATCGACTTCGCGACGGCTTGGTGGGACCGGCGGTCGGCCATGCCCTGCAGGCGCTGGCGCAGCTCGTCGGCCTGCAGCCGCGCGGTCCACACCTCGATGTTGCGTTGCTCCGCGAACGCGAGCATCGCCTCGCGGTACGCCCGCACGGTCGCCCGCACGGTGCGGCGCCGGTCGGCGGGGTCGAAGCCGAGGTCGCGCCCGGCGATCTCGATGCTCGCCGCGAGCCGCTTGACGTCCCACTCGATGGGGCCGGGGAACGTCTCGTCGAAGTCGTTGAGCCCGAACACGAGCGACCGCTCGGGGGTGTCGAACAACCCGAAGTTCATGAGGTGGGCATCGCCGCACAGCTGCGCGCGCAGACCTCCCGTCGGGGTGCCGGCGAGGTCGGCCGCCATGATCGCCGCACCGCCGCGGAAGAACGCGAACGCCGACGCGGCCATCCGCCCGTAGCGGATCGGCAGGAGCTCCTCGATGCGGCTCGCGCCCTGCTGCTCGAGGATGGCGACGGGATCTGCGCGCGTCTCGGGCGGCACCCACTCGGCGTGGCGCTCGTGCGGCGTCCGCTGGGCCCGGTCGAGCCCGTGGGCGCGACGGTCGGCGAGGCTGTGGCGCGGGAGGTACTCGGGGTCGGGCAGCGCGGCGACGGCCGGTGCGCGTGTCATGGGCTCTTCTCCTGGGGTTCGGCCCGCCTCAGCTGGGTCCTTCGCCGGCAAGGGTGGTCGCCGCGCCGCCATGGCGGCCCGCGCCTGCGGTCGTGCGTCCCTGCGTCGCTCGTGGTGCCGGCGTCGCGTCGGCCGGGGGACCACGGCGCAATCGGATCATCTCCCTCGGTGTGGCAGGAGCTGAAAGGGGCCGACATGCGCCGCACCGCAGACCCTTCCAGCGCGTGACAGGTGCGGCGACTGCAACGCACGTCGGGGACGGGCACCAGGGCCAAAGGTCCCGATTTCGCGCGGCGATGGGTGTCGGACGGATCGTCCACAACGAGGCCGTCGCCGGGCGACGACCATGCCGCACCCGAGACCGCTCGACGCGCGCGCCCGGGACCTTCGCCTCTGTCTGCTCGGGGGCCGCGGGGCCGAAGCTGTGGCTCATGCGCACCGACCACGAGGTCACCTTGACGGTCGACGAGGTCGCCGCGCGCCTTCGGAGCACCCCGAGTCGCATCCGTGACCTGATCGAAGAAGGCGAGCTGCGCTTCGCGCCGACGACGGACATCAACGACATCCGCGTGCCCGAGTCCGCCCTCGCCGAGCTGCCGGCCGCCCTCTGCTGACCCGGGTGGCGGGGCCCCTGCGGCGTCGATCGCGATGGCTGACGGGCCCCTCGCGTCCGATGGGTCCGTCGTTGCCGCCGGCGGCGCGCCCGGGCTGCTACCAAGAGGTGTGTGAACGAGCGCGCGGACGACGATCCCAGCCCGAAGCCACCGGGGGAGGAGGGTGTGCAGGTGGTGGGCCTGCGCGCCGAGCACGCGCCGCCCTCGCCCCATGCGGTCGTGCTGGCCACCGCCCGTCCGCGGTTGAGCTGGCGAGCCGACACCGCCGTGCCGTCGTGGCGGCAGGCGGCGTGGGAGGTCGAGGTGCTCGACCCCGCCGGCGTGCGCCGCTGGGCGTCGGGTCGTCAGGAGGGGGCCGACTCGGTGCTCGTGCCGTGGGGCGGACCGACGCTCCGGTCCCGGGACCGATGCGACTGGCGGGTGCGGGTCTGGGGCGAGGACGGAACCTCCAGCGCCTGGAGCGACACGGCCCGCTTCGAGGTGGGACTGCTCGACGAGGGCGACTGGAGCGCGGAGATGGTCGCTGCGCGCGAGCAGGGCGACGCGGCGGGTCCGCAGCCGGCGACGCACCTGCGCACGACGTTCGCGATCGACGGTGAGGTCGCGCGCGCCCGTCTGCACGTCACGGCGCACGGCGTCTACGAAGCGACGCTGAACGACGAGCGCGTCGGCGACCACGTGCTCGCCCCGGGGTGGACGGCGTATCGGCACCGCCTGCACGTGCAGACCTTCGACGTGACGGATCTGGTCGCCCCGGGGCCCAACGCGCTCGAGGCGGTCGTGGCGGATGGCTGGTACTGCGGCAACCTGGGCTTCGCGGGGAACCGCAACGTCTACGGGGACCGCGTCGCGCTGCTGGCCCAGCTCGAGATCGACCTCGCCGACGGGTCGCGCCAGGTCGTGGCGACCGACGAGACGTGGGAGGCGGCTCGCGGCCCGGTGCTCGCAGCGGACCTCTACGACGGCGAGACGTTCGACGCCCGCGTCGGACCCGGTCCGTGGGGCTCGGTCGTGACGGTGGCCCGCGACCGCTCGACACTGGTCCCGCAGGCGTCCCCGCCGGTGCGGGTGACCGACGTCGTGCGGCCCGTCGCGATCTCGACCTCACCGTCGGGCCGCACGATCGTCGACTTCGGCCAGAACCTGGTGGGCGTCGTCCGGTTCCGCGTGGAGGGGCCGGCGGGCACCACGATCACGATCCGCCACGCCGAGGTGCTCGAGCACGGCGAGCTGTGCACGCGCATCCTGCGCGCCGCGAAGGCCACCGACTCGTACACGCTCGCCGGCGCGGGGGTCGAGGAGTGGTGCCCGCGCTTCACCTCGCACGGATTCCGCTACGCCGAGGTCGAGGGGTGGCCGGGATCGCTGACCGAGGACGACATCGAGGCGCTCGTGCACCACAGCGACATGCGCCGCACCGGCTGGCTGTCCTGCTCGGACGAGCGGGTGAACCGCCTGCACGAGAACATCGTCTGGGGGTGGCGGGGCAACACCGTGTCGTTGCCCACCGACTGCCCGCAGCGCGACGAGCGCCTGGGGTGGACGGGCGACATCCAGGTGTTCGCGACGACGGCGTCGTTCCTCTACGACACCGCGGGGTTCCTCGGCAGCTGGCTCGAGGACCTCGCCGCCGAGCAGCGGCCCGACGGTCGGGTGCCGGCGGTGGTGCCCGACATCCTCGGCGAGACCGTCCCGATCTACGGCGCCGGTTGGGGCGACGCCGCCACGGTCGTGCCGAGCGTGCTGCACGAGCGCTACGGCGACGTCGAGCTGCTCCGGCGCCAGCTGCCGTCGATGGCGGCGTGGGTGCGCAGCATCGAGGAACGCGCCGGTGCCGGTCTTCTGTGGCGCGGCGACCTGCAGTTCGGCGACTGGGTGGATCCGACGGTCGATCCCCAGACCCCGGAAGCCGCGCGCACCGATGCCGACTACGTCGCGACCGCCTACTTCGCGCACTCGGCGGATCTGGTCGCGGGCGCAGCCGCGGTGCTCGGCGACGAAGCCACGGCTCGCCACCATCGTGCGCTCGCCGACGAGATCCGGGCGGCGCTGCGAGCGGAGTGGGTGGCGCCCTCCGGCCGGGTGGTGGCCGACACCCAGACCGGGTGCGCGCTGGCACTGATGTTCGACCTCGTGGAGGACGAGCACCGGGCGGTCGTGGGGGATCGCTTGCGCCAGCTGGTCCGCAACGAGCGGCACCGCGTCGCAACGGGGTTCCTGGGGACGCCCGAGCTGCTGCCGGCCCTCTCCGCCGCCGGCCACCGAGGCGACGCCTTCCGCATGCTGCTGCAGACCAAGGCGCCGTCGTGGCTCTATGCCGTCGAGCACGGCGCCACCACGATCTGGGAGCGGTGGGACGCCCTGCGGCCCGACGGCACGCTCAACGCGGGGGAGGAGATGCTCTCGTTCAACCACTACGCGCTCGGCGCGGTGGGTGCCTGGATGCACGAGCACATCGGCGGGCTCGCGCCGCTCGAGCCGGGCTATCGACGCTTCCGCGTCGCCCCGGAGCCGGCCCGCGGCATCACGGCGGCCGACCTCGCCTTCGATGCGCCGTACGGGCGCATCGCCGTCAGGTGGTCGCTCGCCGGGCGGGGTGTCGAGCTGCAGGTGGTGGTCCCGCCCAACACGTCGGCGCTGATCGATCCGCCCGATCATCTCGGCGCGCCGGTCGAGGTGGGGTCGGGGGAGCACCGCTTCCGCTACGCCGTGGACGAGTCGACGTACCGGCGCTGGGTCCCGGGCCAAGACGAGCGCACGATGCCCGATCCGCCGGCCGACCTCGGCTTCGGCTGACGACCCGTCGCCGCCGAACCCCACCCGCCGGGGTGCCGGTCAGGGTGCGCGGCCGACCATGAGGCGCACGGGTGCCTGCCACGTGCGCGCGACCTCGTGCACCTCGTCGAAGCCGTGCTCGGTCAGCAGCGCCGCGGTGTCCTGGTCGTCCCACGGGTGCCCACCCGAGCGGATCGTGCGGAGGTCCGCGAGCTCGCGCGCCAGCGTCGAGTCCGGGCCGCCGTACATGCCGAAGGCCAGCCAGCCGCCGCGCCGCAGCGCGCGCCGGCAGGCGTCGAGGGCGTCGGGCACCACGTCGACCGGGAGGAACGGCCCGGGCAACCACACCAGGTCGAACGCGTCCTCGTCGGGGAGCCGGCGCACGTCTTGGTCCCGCAGCTCGACCCGCTGCGCGACGCCGGCGTCGGCGATGTTCGTCGCCGCCAGCGCCAGCGCGGGCGCGTGGATGTCGATGCCGCACACCCGGGCATCGGGCCAGTGGCCGGCCGCGCCGACCGCGAGCCACCCGGCCCCGGTGCCGACGTCGAGGAACGCGCCGTCCGGTCGCCCGAGCCGCGACGCGAGGTCGCCGAGCTGCGGGGTCACTTGAGCGAGCACGTCCGAGACCGACATCGACGCCCTTCCGGTGGACTGGAGGATCGTCGGCTCGTCGAACGTCCAGCCGGGCGGTCGCTCCGGGTTCTGGACCAGGTCGTGCGCTTGCCGGAACATGGTGACGATCACCCCCGCCAACGTCTCGCGCTGCGCGACCGGCAGGGCGTCGGCTCCCGGCAGGATCAGCGCCGTGATGTCGCGCAACGAGCGATCGATCGCCGGGTCGGTCTCGACCGCCCCCACCGTGGCGCGCAGGTGCGTGCCGGCCACGGCGAGGCACTCGAGCTCGACGCTCATCCGCATGACCGCGCCCATCAGCTCGTCGAAGTCCACGACGTCCCTCCTGGGGTTCCACGCCATTCGCCGGCATGGCCGCGCCGGCCGGCGCGGCGCGAACAGCATCGCACTCGAAGGCCCGCCGCGGGCGGGCCGTCAGCGCTTGATGCGACCGGTCTCGTAGGCCCACATCGCGATCTCGACGCGGTTCCTCGCGCCGAGCTTCGCCATGAGGCTCCCGAGGTGGGTCTTCACCGTGCTCAGGCTGATGTGGAGGTCGCTCGCGATCTCGGCGTTGGTGCGGCCGCGAGCGACGGTGAGCAAGACCTCTTCCTCCCGCTCGGTCAGGGGATCGATCGGTTGGACCGGCACGGCGTCGGCGCCGGACTCGGCGAAGGCGGCGAGGAGCCGGACGGTCACGCTGGGGGCGATGAGGGCGTCGCCGTTCGCGGCGGCGTGGATGGCCTGGGACAGCAGCGCGGGACCGGCGTCCTTGAGCAGGAACCCGCGCGCCCCGGCCTTGAGGGCGCCGTGCACGTACTCGTCCAGGTCGAACGTGGTGATGATCACGATCGCCATCGGATCGGCCACGGCCGGGCCGGCGAGGACCCGCGTGGCCTCGATGCCGTCCATGACCGGCATGCGGATGTCGAACAGGCACACATCGGGGCGCAGCTCGCGCGCCAACCGGACGGCCTCACGCCCGTCAGCCGCCGTGCCGATCACCTCGAGATCGGGCTGGGCGTCGAGGATCATCGTGAGGCCGGTCCGCACCAGCTCTTGATCGTCCGCGACCAGCACCCTGATCGTCGGGGGCTGGGCCGTCACGGGGTGGTCCGGGGCAGCACCGCGGTGACCGTCCACCCGCGGTCGTCGTTCGGCCCCGCGTGCAGGGTGCCGCCGAGCAGGGTCGCCCGCTCGGTCATGCCCACGATGCCGAAGCCGGCGGAGGTGCCCGCGCCGAACGGGCTCACGTCGCCGTCGTCGCTCACGGTCAGCCGCACGCAGTCGGGTTCGCCGGCGACGGCCACCTCGATCCGGGTGGCGCGCCGGGCGTGGCGCATGGCGTTGGTGATCGACTCCTGGGCCAGGCGGTACACCGCGGCGTCGACGGCGGGCGTCAGGTCGTCCAGATCGCCCGTCGGGGCGACCTCTACGCGCGGGGCGCCGGTGTGCTGGGCCAGCTGCCCGATGTCGGCGACGCCCCGTTGCGGCGCGAGCTCGGGCTCGTCGCCCTGGCGCAGGGCGCCGACCATGGCGCGCATCTCGGTGAGCGTGCGCGACGCCTCCGCCTCGATGACCTCGAGGGCCTTGGCCGCGGCGTCGGGGTTCGACGCCGCGACGGCGCGGCCGGCCTGCGCCTGGATGGCGATCGCGGACACGTGGTGGGCGACGGTGTCGTGCAGCTCGCGGGCCAGCTGCTCACGCTCGCGGAGCTTGACCTGGTCGATCTCTCGCACGCGGTACGCCACGCGGTAGCGGACCGAGGCACCGAGCGCGGCGGGGAGCAGCAGGACGGCGACGCCGGCGACGGCCACGAGCACACCGGACGGCTCCCGCGGGATGACCGCGGCGTGGCTCAGGAGGATCACGGCGATGCCGATCACCGCCTCCCGCCCGGAACCCCATCGCAACAAGGCGTAGGGCAGCAGCAGCACGAACACGAGTGCGTACAGCGAGTCGGTGTCGTGGTGGTGGCCGAAGATCGGCAGGGCGCTCACGATCGCATGGGTGCCGAAGGCGACCACGACCGCGACCAGCGGGTGGGAGCGCCGCCAGAGCAGCGTGAGGATGGGGAGCGCGCCGAAGACCAGGGCGACCAGCCGCAGCTCGATGCCGGGCCGCAGCAGCACCTCGAGGACGGCGGCCGTGAGGAGCGTGCCGACGAGCAGGAGGTCGAGCAACCCCACCGGCGGCGGATCCGCCGCGCGCGGCTCCTGCCACAGGGATCGCACGGCGCCTCGGATCACGGCCCAAGCGTAGATGCCGCCCATCGCCCCCGACATCGGCCGAAAGGACGAGGCCCCCCTCGACCGATCGGCGACCAGGTCTGGCTCCGGGGCCGATGACGTCATCGGCCCCGGGCTCCAGGGTGAGGGCACACCCGCGATCTGCCCCGGATCGCTCAGCCGAGGAGCACCCGATGTCACACGCCTTGTACCGCATGGGCCGGTTCGCCGCCCGCCGACCGTGGACCGTCATCGGCGCCTGGCTCCTGGTCTCCATCGCCGTGGTCGCGGCGGCGGGGTCGTTCGGCCGCCCGCTCGACGACTCGGTGAAGCTGCCGGGTCTGGACTCGCAACAGGCCGTCGACCTGCTGGCGTCGGCACAGGCGGACACCGCCGGCCTGACCGCCTACGTCGTCGCCACGCCGCGCGACCCCGCGGCGACCTACTTCGACTCGCCGGGCGCCCGGACCGAGCTCGCCGGGCTCCGCGCCGGGCTGGTGGCCCTGCCGAAGGTGCTCGGTGCCACGGACCCCGCCGCCGCCCTCGGCGAGGGGAAGGAGGCTGCGCTGCGCAGCGGGACGGTGTCGGCCGATGGTCGCGTGGCCCTGGTGCGCGTCCAGTACCCGGTGCGCGACGAGGTCAGCGCGGTCGAGCTGCAGCACCTCAAGGCGTTCGGCGCACAGGTGCCTGCCGACTCCCTGCTGCGCGTGGAGATGGGCGGCGAGCTGTTCTTCGCCTTCGAGCAGCCGGCGACCGGCCTGGGCGAGGCGATCGGGCTGATCGCGGCCGTGGTGATCCTTGTCCTCGCGTTCGCCTCCGTCGTCGCGATGGGGCTGCCGATCGGGATGGCGATCTTCGGGCTCGCGGTGAGCGTCAGCGCGATGTCGCTGCTCATGTACGTCATCGAGATCCCGAGCTGGTCCACCCAGATCGGCACGATGGTCGGTCTCGGTGTGGGCATCGACTACGCGCTCTTCCTCGTGACCCGCCACCGCGAGTTCCTCGGGCGCGGCATGACCGTCGAGGAGTCCGTGGGCCGTGCGGTCGCGACGGCGGGGCAGGCCGTGGTCTTCGCCGGCGGCACGGTCGTCATCGCCATCCTCGGCCTCGCCGTGGCAGGCATCCCGTTCGTCACCAACGGGGGCGTCGCCATCGCGTTCATCGTGCTGACGATGGTCATCGCGTCGATCACGCTCCTGCCGGCGTTCCTCGGGCTGGCGGGTCATCGCATCAACGGGTTGCGCCGGCGCGGTCGGTCCCGCCGCGCCGAGCGGCAGGTCGCGCACGCCGGGGTCACGCCGCGGTGGGAACGGTGGGGGGCCCACGTGTCTGCGCACGCGGCGGCCTACGCCGTGAGCGTGACCGTCCTGCTGCTCGCACTGGCGGCGCCGGTGCTGTCCCTGCGGCTGGGGTTCCCGGACGAGGGCACGCTGCCGGCGAGCCGGACGGAACGGCGGGCGTACGACCTCGTCGCCGAGGGCTTCGGGCCCGGCACCAACAGCCCGCTGGTCATCGCGGTCGCGCTGTCAGGGGATCCCGGCGTCGTCGAGCCGCTGAGCGACGCGATCGCCGCCGATCCCGGCATCGCCGCCGTCGCGCCGCCGGCGATCAACGCCGATGCGGGGGTGGCCACCCTGATCGCGTTGCCCAAGACGGCGCCCCAGGACGAGGCGACGCTCGACACCGTCAAGCGCCTGCGGGCCGAGGTCTTCCCCTCGGTGCTCGCGGGGAGCCCCGCACATGCCCACGTGGGCGGGTCGACCGCGAGCTGGGGTGATCTCGGCGACCGCGTCAAGGATCGCCTGCCGCTGTTCATCGTCGCCGTCGTGCTGCTGTCGTTCGTGCTGCTGACGATGGTCTTCCGGTCGGTGCTCGTGCCCCTCAAGGCCGCGCTGCTGAACCTGCTCAGCATCGGCGCCGCCTACGGCGTCATGGTGATGGTCTTCCAGTGGGGCTGGGGCATGGGGCTGATCGGGCTCGAGGCGACGGTTCCGATCATCCCGTTCATCCCGATGTTCATGTTCGCCATCGTGTTCGGGCTGTCGATGGACTACGAGGTGTTCCTGCTCTCGAGGGTGCGCGAGGAGCACCTGACCACGCACGACAACGAGCGGTCGGTGATCCACGGGATCGCCAGCACGGCACGAGTCATCACGTCGGCGGCGCTGATCATGATCTCGGTCTTCCTGGCCTTCGCGTTCGGTGACGACCCGTCGACGAAGATGTTCGGCATCGGCCTGGCGACCGCGGTGCTGGTGGACGCGACCGTCGTCCGCATGGTGCTGGTGCCCGCGTCCATGAAGCTCCTGGGCGACGCGAACTGGTGGATCCCCGGCTGGCTCGACCGGCTGCTCCCGACCATCGACATCGACGGCGAGGCCGGCCTGCCCGAGCCGGAGCTGGAGGTCGTCGCCGAAGAGGCGCCGGCTCGGGTGCCCGAAGGCGAGCCGGTCCTCGTGTAGGTCGCAGGGGGTGGCGCGCCGTGCGCCGGAGATCCCCAGCTGCCTATCGTCGTGGCGATGGGGAGCCGGTCGAGCAGGCGCGGGCGGTGCGGCGCTCGGGCGGTCGGCGCGATGGCCGCGCTGGCGGTCGCGGCGGCGGCCGCGTGTGCCGCTCCCGCTGACGGGTCCGGCACGGCCGCGGGCGACGCCCGCGCCCGAGGGGCGGGCTCGGCGACGACCGCGCCCCCGGCCCCACCGGTGTCCGCGGCGCCGCCTCCGGCGGCCGAGAACCCGGGAACGACTGCGGGGCCGGGCGGCACGAAGCCCTCGCCCGCGGCGCCCGCCTCGGCGCCGTCGACGGCGCCGACCGCTTCGCCCGGCCCGGTCCCGAGCAGCGTCGCCCCCGGGACACCGGTGACGAACCCTGCGTTCGCCGCGACCACCGCGGCCATGAAGCGCCGGGTCGGGACCACCGGCGGGCGGGGGTACCTGCTGGTCGTCCGCGACGGGCAGGTCGTGCACGAGGAGTCGTTCGGCGGCGTCACCCGAGCGACGTCGATGGGGGTCGCCTCGACCGCGAAGTGGATGACCTCGGCCCTCGTCATGACCCTCGTGGACGAGGGCCGGCTGGCGCTCGACGACCCGGTCATGAGGTGGCTGCCCGAGCTGGGAGACGGGGACGAGCAGCGCATCACGGTGCGCCAGCTCCTGAACCACACGTCGGGCATCCGGGACAAGCCCTGCCTCTGGCAGGTCGGCGCGTCGATGGCGGCGTGCGTGCGCACCTTGGCGTCCTCGCCGCTCGAGTTCGTGCCCGGCACGAAGTTCTCGTACGGCAACGCCAGCTACCACGTCGCTGGGTACCTGGTCGGTGTCGTGCTCGGCGTCGACTTCGAGACGGCGTTCCGCCAGCGGATCGCCGAGCCGCTCGGGTTCCGGGGCACGACGTTCGGCGGCGTCAGCAACCCGAGCCCCGCCGCCGGCGCGTCGACCACGGTCGAGGACACCGCCCACCTG
>CAYUOL010000231.1:0-10807 GCA_964446345.1 uncultured Iamiaceae bacterium
GCCCATGCCTGACGGCAGCGGCGCTGGGTGGGGCGCCGTCACCTGCCGGGCGGCGGTCGGTGGGTGCGGCCCCGTGACGCGGCGACCGATCCCGGAGGACGTCAGCGCATCGAGCGATGCAGGTCGCGCAGCAGGCCGAGCTCGGCGCCGTGGTGGATCTGCTCGTCGAGCATGTGCAGCACGAAGCTCACCTTGTCGGCGCCGCCGTACGGTCCGGCGATCGCGCCGAGCGGCTCGCCCCATGCGTCGGCGGGAAGCGCGTCGAGCACGTCGTGCCACCACGCGTGCGCGGCGTCCAGCGCGGCGAGCGCCTGCGGTGTGGTGGCCGGCACCGGGCCGTCCTGCTCGAAGCCCTCGCCGCCCCGGTCGACGCCCAGCCACACCGCGTTGCGCCCGCTGCCGTAGCACACCGTCAGGTGCCACAACCGCCACGCGATCGTCGTGAACGGCCCGTCGCCGGCGCCGTCAGAGCCGTCCGCCCGCCAGGTCCCGTCGTCGGCGGGCCGCACGGACCAGCACGGGTGCACCGGCTCCCACAGCAGCTCGTCGTCCGACAACCCGGCGAGCCGCTGCTGCGTCCGCTGGAAGACGTAGTCGGAGGTCCCCAGGATGTCGTCCTTCGTGCTGGCCACGGCGGCGAGGCTACGGCAGCGACCGCGGCGGCATCGCGCCCCGGACGTCTGCGAACATCTCGGCATGCTCGTCCGCGAGGCCACCATCGACGACGCGGATGCCATCTGCACGTTGCTCAACGCGCTGCTGGCGACCACGACGATCGAGTGGACCGACACGCCGCACACCACCGACGGCGTCCGGCGCTGGATGGACGAGCACGAGGTCGTGCTCGTCGCGGACGACGAGGGCGAGGTCGTCGCCGTCGCCGCCTACGGGTGGTTCCGCGACGCGATCGTGCGCCCGGGCTACCGGTTCACGGTCGAGAACACGATCCACGTGCGCGATGACCGGTGGGGGACGGGCGTCGGCCGGCAGCTGATGGAAGCGCTCGTCGCCGCTGCGCTTGAGCGGGGCGCCCACACGATGGTGGCGGCGGTCGACGCCGAGAACCACGCGTCGATCCGCTTCCACGAACGACTCGGGTTCGTCGAGGTCGCCCGCCTGCCGGAGGTGGGCGCGAAGTTCGGGCGCTGGTTGGATCTCGTCCTGCTGCAGCGCCGCCTCGACGATCGCCCGGCGCCCGACACCACCCGCGACCGAGCGGGAGGCCTCTCTGGGCTGTGACCATCGGTCTCCGGTGGTGAACGGCAAGAGAGCGGTGAACCTCAGCGGGTCAGGCGCACCGGGCGAGGGTGCGCTCGATCAGGCGGAGCACGCGCTGCGGGTTGCGCATGACGGCGTCCCAGGTGATCTCGAGCACCGTCCACCCGGCGGCGACGAGCCGGTTGCGCTTCGCGCGATCCGACTCGAACGATTCCGAGCGGAGGTGGAAGGTGCGGCTGTCGAGCTCGATCACCACCTTCCACCGGGTGTAGGCGAAGTCGACCCGTGCGATGAAGCCCTCGTCGTCGTAGATCGAGACCTGCCGCTCGGGAACCGGGAGCGACGAGTCGGGACAGAGGCCGAAGAACGCTCGCTCGAGCGCGGACGCATCGAGCTCCTTGCCCATGTTGGCCTCGAGGAAGCGCCGCAACGCCCCCACGCCCGTGCGCCCTGCGCGCGCATGCACCATCAAGGCCTGCGCCAACTGCTCCCAGCTGACCCGGCCGTCGCCGATCACGGATTCGATCGCGGCGCGGTACGACGGGTAGGCGACGACCCCGCCGAGATCGACCGCCATCCTCGGCAGCGGCGTGACCGGGATGCCGTCGATGCGGACGAGGCGGAAGCGGTCGAAGTCGCTGCTCTGGTGCACCCGCGCGTCGACCACGTCGAAGCGCGAGCGAACGGGAACGCTGATCTCGGGGCGACCCTCACGGAAGCGGTCCACGCGGTGCAGCACGGCGGCGCTGCGGTGCGACGCGACGCCGCCGGTGGCGAGGCACGCAGCGAGCACCTTCGTCCGCCATGTGATCGGCGCGCCGCTGATCACGTACACGCTGCGTTCGAGCGCCTGCCACCTTCCCGCCGCGAGGCGGCGATCGATGGCGCTGCTCGACAGCAGCTCGAGCGCCCGGCGCCGAGTGATGAGACCGTGTTGACGGTGTGCGGTCAGGGCGACGGCGCGGTCGGCGTCGGACATGGGCAGCGCTCCCTTGCAGCAGGTGCAGACGAGGGCCCAGGGCCGAGCGCGGCGTGCGTGCCGGGAAAACGTACCGGGCGGCGCCGGCCGTGTCAGGGGGTCGGAGGTCTCTTGCTCGTGACCGTCGGTCTCCGGTGGCCGGCGGCAAGAGACTGCCGCCACCTTCCCGACGCCGCGCGCCGCGCGTCGGGCCGGAAGGTCTCTTGCTCGTGACCGTCGGTCTCCGGTGGTGAGCGGCAAGAGACCGCCCCGCCCCCCGCCGCCCGCCGCCGCCCGGGCGCCGCCGCGGGGCGGGCGCCGCTACACCTTCGTGATCGTCGGCTCCGTGCCGTCGCCGTCGCCGACGGCGACGTCGGTCGCCAGCGTCTCGGCCTTGATCCACTCGACGTGGTCGAGCAGGTCGGCGTCGCCGGCCGGCAGCGTCAGGTGGATGCGGTCGCTGAGCTCGAGGCCCTGGTCCTTGCGCATGCCGTTGACGTGGTGGATGAGGTCGTACACGCGCGCCTCGCGCCGCAGCTCGTCGTCGAGCGTCAGCTCGAGGGCGAGCGTCACCCCGTCGGCGGTGGCGACGGCCCACCCCTCCTTCTCGGTGCGCTCGACCAGCACGTCGTCCGCGCTCAGGTCGTGGCCCAGCACGCGGAAGCCGCCGTCGGCGAGCTCTTCGAAGTCGCCGGCCTCGAGCGCCTTGCGCACCTGGCCGACCTCCTTGCCCAAGCGGGGGCCGAGCACCTTCAGGTTGGGGCGCACCTTGAGCTGGGTGGCGTCGACCGGGCCGAGCTCGACGGACTTCACCCGCAGCTCGGCGCCGATCTCGTCGGTGTGGCCGGCGGCGATGTCGAGCCCCTCGACCACCAGGCGCCGCAGCGGCTGGCGCAGGCGCATCTCGGACGACGCCCGGGCCTGGCGCCCGAGGTCGACGATCGTGCGCACTGCGGCGATCTCGTCGAGCAGCGCGCCATCGGGCGCGCCCAGCGACGGCCAGCCGGCGAGGAACACCGACGACGGCGCGTCGGGGCACACGTCGGTGACGAGGCGCGTCCACAGGTGCTCGGCGAGGAAGGGCATGATCGGCGCGATCACCCGCACGGCCTGCACGAGCGCCCACCACAACGTCTGCAGCGCGGCGTCGTCACCGCTCCAGAAGCGGCTGCGGGAGCGACGGATGTACCAGTTCGAAAGGTCGTCGACGTAGGCCTCGAACGCCCGCAGCACGTTGACGGTCAGCAGGTCGTCGAAGCCGGCCGTGGCCTCGTCGACGAACGCCTGGGTCCGGGCGACGACCCAGGCGTCCAGGGGCTGCAACGACCCGGTCGGCCCGGTCTCGAGCGCGGTGTACGACGGCACGAACTCCTCGATCGCGGCGTACCGGGCGAAGAACGAGGCGCTGTTCCAGAGCGTCAGCAGCTTGCGGCGGATCTCCTGCGCGGGCCCGAACCCGAACAGCAGGTTCTGGTTCGGGGGCTGCGCGCAGTACTGCCAGCGCATGATGTCGGCGCCCATCTTCTCGAACGCCTCGTCGGCGCTGATGGCGTTGCCGTGCGAGCCGTGCATCTCCTTGCCGTGCTCGTCGAGCATCTTCTCGTAGCCGAGCACGCGCCGGTACGGCGCGCGGCCGGTCAGCGCGACGGACATGAACAGCTGGGCGTAGAACCAGAGGCGGATCTGCTCGCGCATCTCGGAGACGAGCTCGGCCGGGAACCACTCCTCCCAGTACGCGTGGTCGGGCAGGTCGGCGATGGTGAGGCTCTTGGCGGCGCCGGTGCCGAGTCCGCCCGGGATCGTCTCGGGGTTCTCCCACCCGAGCGTCGAGAACGGCACGATGCCGGCGTCGAGCCACACGTCGCCGACCTCTTCGATGCGCTTGACCGGCTCGTCGCACGCCGAGCAGCGGATGAGCACGTCGTCGATCCACGGCCGGCGCAGCTCCTCGAGCCCGTCGAGCGAACCGACCGCGCGCTCCGCGAGCTCGGCGCGTGAGCCGATCACGTTCAGCTGGCCGCACGAGCAGGGGTAGAAGGGCAGCGGCAGGCCGTAGTAGCGGCGCCGTGAGATGTTCCAGTCGCCCATGTTGACGAGCCAGTCGTCCATGCGCTTGCCCATGTAGTCGGGCGTCCACTCGACGGTGTCGTTGGCGTCGCGCATCGGCTGGCGGATCTCGTCGACGGAGATGAACCAGTCGTCGGAGAGGCGGAAGATCAGCGGCGTGTGGCAGCGCCAGCACTCGGGGAACCGGTGGACGATCGTGCCCGCGTCGTACAGCAGGCCGCGCGAGCGCAGGTCCTCGATGACACGATCGGCGACCTCGCTCGTCTTCTCACCGCTCAGCCACCCGAAGTTGTCGTAGAACACGCCCGACTCGTCCACGGGCGCGATGACCGCCAGGTTGTGCTCCTTGGCGAGTTGGAAGTCCTCGCCACCGCAACCCGGGGCGATGTGCACCAGGCCGGTGCCTTCCTCCAACGACACCTCGTCCCAGCCGACGACGCGGTGATCGACCGCGTTGCCGAACGAGTCGAACGGGCCGGTGTAGTGCCAGCCGACGAGCTCCGACCCGGGCAGCACCTCGTCGAACGTGGTGCCCTCGGGCGCGCGCTCGACGGCGATCCAGTCGCCGTCGACGCGGCCGTACTGCGCCGCTGGCTGCACGGCGACGGCGACGTTGGCGGGCAGCGTCCACGGCGTGGTCGTCCAGATCACGAGCGACTCGCCCGGCCGTTCGACGATCGGCATGCGCACCGACAGCGACGGGTCCTCGCGGTCCTCGTAGCTGCCGATCAGCTCGTGGGCCGAGATCGACGTGCCACAGCGCGGGCACCACTCGGTGGGGCGGTGGCCCATGTACAGCCAGCCGCGGTCGTGGGTCTCGCGCAGGAACCGCCAGATGTACTCGATGTTCGTGTCGGCGAACGTGTAGTAGCTGCGCTCCCAGTCCATCCACTGGCCGAGGCGGATCGACCCCTTCGTCAGCTCGGCGGCCGACCACTCGACGACGGCGCGGCACTTGCGGGCGAACTCGGCGAGCCCGTACTCCTCGATGTCACGCTTGGAGTTGAGGCCGAGGTCCTTCTCGACGCCCACCTCTATCCACAGGCCCTGGCAGTCGAAGCCGTTCTGGTAGCGCTGGTGGAAGCCCTGCATGGCCTTGTAGCGCTGGAGCGCGTCCTTGAGCGTGCGCCCCCACGCCGTGTGCACCGCGAGGATCTTGTTCGCCGTGACCGGACCGTCGATGAAGCTGAACTTCGGCCCGTCCGCGTTCTTGGCCCTGACCTGCTCGAACGTGCCCTCCTCGGCCCAGCGCTCGAGGATCGCGAGCTCGATGGCGGCGTGGTCGGGCTTGTCGGGGAAGGGCTCGAACATAGGGACGCAAAGGTACCGGACGCCCTTCGCGTTCTCCCACCCGGCCGCGGCGGCCGGCGAGGGCACGGTCCGCCGCGCTCGGCGCGCTCCCGGTACGGTTCGGCGCGTCGGGCGCGTCTTGGATCGGGCCCGCCGCGACCGGGAGGAGCCCCATGTCGACCTTCGTCCTCGTCCACGGCGCGATGCACGGTGGGTGGTGCTGGCGCGACGTGCGTCCCCTGCTCGAGCGCGTCGGGCACGTCGTGCACACGCCGACGCTCACGGGGCAGGGCGACCGCCGCCACCTGCTCACGCCCGAGGTCGGCGTCACCACCCACGTCGACGACCTCACCGAGCTGCTGTGGTTCGAGGACCTGCACGACGTGCACCTCGTGCTGCACAGCTACGCCGGGATCCTGGCCGGCCCGGTCGCCGACACCGCCCACGATCGCATCGGGCGCATCACGTACGTCGGCGCGTTCTTGACCCGTTCGGGTGAGTGCCTGCTCGACGTCGAGCCGCCCGACACCGCGGCGCGCTACCGCGACCTCGCCGCGAACGAGGGAGATGGGTGGCGCGTGCCGGCGTCGGACGCGTTCCTGGCGCAATGGGGCGTCACCGATCCGGCGCTGCGCGGCCTGGTCGCCCCGCGCCTGACCGACTTCCCGTTCCGTGCAGTGACCGATCCGACGACCTTCGACGAGGCGGTTCTCTCCGCGATCACCCAGGCGTACGTCCGCCACACCGACCCGCCGCTTCCGAGTCTCGATGGTTCCTTCGCCCGCGCCCTCGACGCGGGCTGGCCGACGTACGACATCGCCACGAGCCACGACCTCATGCTGACGGCACCGGCGGCGACCGCGGCCCTGCTGCTCGAGATCGACCGCAGCTGACGAGAGGAACGGGAGATGACGAGACCGCGCACGAGCGGTCCCGTCGACGAGGCCGCGAAGCGCCTGCGTCAACCTCGACGGCGGCGAGACGTCTGTGTGTGGTGCCGGTACGGTGCTTGGGGGCTGCGCGGTGCGTGTTCCCGATCTCCGGTCGCATGCTGGTCGAGCAGCACATGTGGACAGAGCCGCCGGTCGTTGGACGCGGAACGAGGAAGCGGAGGTGGGCGTGCCATGCGTGTGATGAGTTGGTTGCGTGCCGCCTTGGCCACGGTGGTGGTCGGGTCAGCTTGCGCGACCGGAGCGTCCGTGACCTCGGCGGGGTCCGCCGCCGCGGCGGACCCGCCGGTGGGCGCCGTAACGACGTTTCCGTCCGTCGGGACGCTCGCCTCCGACATCGTTGCGGGATCCGACGGTGCGCTGTGGTCCATCGACCCCGAGTTCGAGCCGGTCAACGGGCCCTCGAAGGTCGTGCGCACGTCGACGACGGGTGCGCTGACCACCTACAGCGACCCGTCACTGGCGTACCCGAGTGCAATCGCCGCCGGCCCCGACGGTGCGCTGTGGATCACCGATGCAGGCAGCAACTCGATCGCGAGGATCATGACGAGCGGGCAGCTGTCACGCGTGGCCGACATCCCGATGACGCTCACGACTGGCCTCGTGGCCGGGCCGGATGGCGCCATGTGGTTCACCGGCTTCGGTGACGGTCACACCCAGGTCGGGCGGGTGACGACCCTCGGGGCGGTCACGATCTTCCCGATCGACGCGACCGTGTTCCCGGCCGACATGGTCGTCGGTCCCGATGGCGCGCTGTGGTTCGTCGGTGGCGGCCTGGTCGGCCGCATCACGACCGCCGGCGTCGCAACCCTGTACCCCGATGCTGCGGCGCCCTTCGCCGGATCCATCGCGTCCGGCTCTGACGGCGCGCTCTGGTACGCGGACCAGATCGTGGGGTCGATCACGCGCCTCACGACGAGCGGGGTGCGCACCCTCGTCCGCACGACCGACCTCGGATCGCCCCAGCACCTGATCAGTGGTCCCGACGGGGGGCTCTGGTACACCGACAGCGGCGCCCACGCGCTCCGCCGGCTCACGACGCAGGGGGAGCTGGCCACCGTCTCCGTCCCCGAAACGTTGACGTACCTCGGCGGACTCACGGTGGGACCCGATGACGCGCTGTGGTTCACCGCCTACACGCTCGGGAGCGTCGTCATCGGGCGGGCCCAGGTGCTCGGTGCGCCGGGCCCTCCGCCACCTCCGACGGCGGTGGCCGGCACCGGATCCGCCACCATCACCTGGGTTCCGGGGATCGACGGTGGCGCGCCCGTGACGGGCTACGAGGTCACGGCTTCTCCGGGCGGCGCGTCCTGTGCGTGGACGAGCGGGCCCTTGTCCTGCGTCGTCTCGGGTCTGAGCCAGAGCACCGCGCACACCTTCTCCGTGCGCGCGACCTCGGCCAACGGCGCAGGGGTCGCGTCCGCGCCTTCGAACCCCGTCGTGCCGCACGCCGGTGCGGGGTTCCACCCCGTCGCGCCCACGCGCGTGCTCGATTCACGCACCGCCACCGGAGGCTGGAGCGGGCCGTTGTTCTCGACGCCTCGCGACCTGGTGCTCGGACCGTCCGTGGTTCCTGCCCAAGCGACCGCAGTCGTCATGAACGTGACGGTCACCGAGCCCTCGCAGCCGTCCTACCTCACGGTCTGGCCGGCGGGGGACCGCCAGCCACTGGCGTCCAACCTGAACTTCGGGCCGGGTCAGACGATCGCGAACTTGGTCACCGTGCAGTTGGGAGCGGGCGACGCGGTCTCGTTCGCCACGACGTGGGGCGAGACGCAGGTGGTGGCCGACCTCGTGGGTTGGTACGACGACGGCACGGGATCGGGCGACCGCTTCAACGCGATCGCCCCTGTCCGCGCCCTCGACTCGAGGACGGTGACCGGCAGCTGGTCCGGCAGCCTCGTCGCCGGCACCCCGCAGGATCTCGCCTTGCCCATGGTCCCCGCCGACGCCACCGCTGTCGTCGCGAACATCACAGCTACCGGTTCCAGTGCCGCCTCGTACCTCACCGCCTGGCCGAGCGGCCTCCCCCAGCCCGGCGTGTCGAACCTGAACTTCGCGAAGGGCGAGACCATCCCGAACCTCGCCGTGATCCCCATCGGCGCGAACCACGAGATCTCGTTCGCGACCCACACCGGGAGCACGGACGTCGTGGTCGACGTGACCGGGTGGTTCCGCCCGGGATCCGGAGCCCGCTTTCACCCGATGAGCCCGACGCGCGTGCTCGACGACCGCGTCGGCACCGGCCTGAAGGGGTCGTGGGGCATCAACACGACCCGGACGCTGACGCTGACGCCGCCGGTGCCGGCCGACGCCACGGCCCTCGTCGCCAACGTCACGGCCACGAACCCCACGGCCAACTCGTTCGTGACCGTGTTCCCCTCGGGCTCGGGAACCCAGACGGCTTCGAACCTCAACTTCGGCGCCGACCAGACCATCCCCAACTTGGTCATGACCGCGATCGGGCCAGGCCACGGCGTCGATCTGCACAACACCAGCGGGCACGTGGACCTGGTGGCCGATGCGGTGGGGTACTTCGCCCCCACGTGAGCGAACGCCTCGGGTCGCTTCGGCACGAGAGCCAAGGCATGACCGGCAGCGTCGTCAGTGATGGCCGCCGTGGTGGTGCTGCTCGTGCTCGCGCGTCGGCAGCATGATCTGGCTCGACGCCGTCGCGGCGATGAAGGTGATCGCCGCCAGCGTCCCCATCAGCGCCTCGGCCCGGGTGGGGTGCGTCTGCCACCAGGTCACGGCCACCAGGCCGATCAGCGCCGCGGTGCTCACGCGCACGACCGTCAGCCAGGCCGAGGATCGGCGCGGCGAGAGCCAGCCGACGCCGGCGAGCGCGAGGTACACGACCGCAAGGGGGAGGGCGAGCATCACGAGCTGCTTCACCGAGAGCTGCTGGTCCGTCGCGGCGACGATGTACTTGCTCGCCCCGACCGCGACGCCCGCGAGCGCGAGGTGCAGCAGGAGGTGGAAGCCCACCCAGCTCGAGCGGCGGGCGCCGGCTTCGGGCACGCCCGCTTGGGGGATGTCGTCGAAGTACGCCCACCACACCGAGAACACGAGCGCGAACTCGAACGCCATCACCCAGACGTCGATCCCGTCGAGGGTGCCGTCGGCGGCGGTGAGCGCCACCTTCACGAACGACTCACCGCACACGATGATCGTGAACGCGCCGAGGCGCTCGCTGAGGTGCGCCCGGTCGAGCCCCGGGAAGTCGGGGTGGCGCACGGACACCACGGCCAGCGCCGTCACCACGAGCACGGCCAGCCCGGCGCAGGCGACGGCGACCGACGTCGCGCCGTTGAGGAAGCCGCTGAGCGCGAACAACCCGGCCGTCACGACCAGGGCGAGGACGACGCGCTGCGCGACCTGGCGACGGACGGGAGCGTCGACCGGATCGCCCACCTGCAGCGCGGCCCGCACGTAGATCAGCGCGGTCACGATCGTCAGGAGCGCGGCCAGCAACCCGATCCACATCGTGTGGTCGGTGACGCCGTCGCCCGCCGCGACCGCCACCAACGTCACGAGGAACATCTGCAGCAAGATCAAGCCGCGATGGCGGCGGTCGTCGTGCGCGAACTGGCTGAACGAGACGACGGTGAGGAGCCACACGAACCACACCGAGGCGAACACGCCGGCGACCCGGCCGGCGTTCTCCCACGTCGCCTCGTGCGAGAAGGCGTTCGAGAAGATCATGATCGTCGCGACGAACACCAGGTCGTAGAACAGCTCGAACCAGTTGAGCGGCGGGGACATGACCGTGAAGAGCGTCGGGCGGCTGGTCGTCTGGCTCATCGATGGCGAATCTAGACGGGGGTTGCGCGCGTGAGAACCGGCCACTCGCGACTTTGTTCGTGAGGCCTGGGTAAGAGCGCCGCATGGACGCAATCACCCTGCTCAAAGAAGACCACAAGAACGTCGAGAAGCTGTTCAAGCGCTTCGAGAAGGCCGGTGACAAGGCCTACACCACCAAGCGTGCGATCGTCGACAGCATCATCGAGGAGCTGTCGGTGCATGCTGCCATCGAGGAGCAGCTCTTCTACCCGGTCACCCGGGCCACCGTCCCCGAGACCGAGGACATCGCGCTCGAGAGCCTCGAAGAGCACCACATCGTCAAGTGGGTGCTCAACGAGCTCGAGACCATGTCGCCCGAGGACGAGCGGTTCGACGCCAAGGTCACCGTGCTGATGGAGAACGTGCGCCACCACGTGGAAGAGGAGGAAGAGGAGTACTTCCCGAAGGTGCGTGACGAGCTCGGTTCGCAAGTTCGTCCGCCTCGCCGCCCAGGCGAACCCGACGGTGTTCGAGCTGCTGT
>CAYUOL010000232.1:0-10730 GCA_964446345.1 uncultured Iamiaceae bacterium
GGCCCCGAACGGGAGCTGTATCTCCAGCAGGTCATCGGGGAGGTCGAGGAGAAACTCACCGAACTCGGAATCGACGCGGAGGTGACGGGTCGCCCGAAGCACCTCTGGAGCATCTACGAGAAGATGGTCGTCAAGGGCAAGGAGTTCGACGACATCTTCGACCTCGTCGGCATCCGGGTCACCGTCGAGACGGTCAAGGACTGCTACGCCGCGCTGGGCTCCATCCACGCCACGTGGAAGCCCGTGCAGGGGCGGTTCAAGGACTACATCGCGATGCCCAAGTTCAACCTGTACCAATCGCTGCACACCACGGTGATCGGACCGCAGGGCAAGCCCCTCGAGGTGCAGATCCGCACGTGGGAGATGCACCAGCGGGCGGAGTACGGGTTCGCGGCGCACTGGAACTACAAGGACAACCACGGCTCGTCGGCCGACCTCGCCTGGCTCAACCGCATCGTCGACTGGCAGCGCGAGACCTCCGACCCCGACGAGTTCATGGCGAACCTCAAGGTCGACCTCGACCAGGACGAGGTCTTCGTCTTCACGCCGAAGGGCCGCGTCGTCACGCTCGCCGTGGGGTCGACGCCCATCGACTTCGCGTACGCGATCCACACCGAGGTCGGGCACGCCTGCATCGGTGCGCGCATCAACGGCAAGCTCGTGCCCCTCGACACCAAGCTCGAGTCGGGCGACACCATCGAGATCTTCACGTCGAAGATCGAGGGCGCCGGCCCGTCGCGCGACTGGCTCTCGTTCGTCGCGACGCACCGTGCGGGCAACAAGATCCGCCAGTGGTACTCGCGCGAGCGCCGCGTCGATGCGGTCGCCGCCGGCACCGACGAGCTCATCAAGGCGATGCGGCGCGAGGGCCTGCCCGTCCAGAAGATCCAGCAGTCGAAGGTGCTCGACGAGATCGCCGAGAGCATGAACTACACGGATCTCGAGGCGCTGAAGGCGGCGATCGGCGAGAACCACGTGTCGGGCAAGTCCGTCGCCGAGCGCGTCAAGCGCAGCCTGCAGGTGGTCGACCCCGAGCGCGAGGAGCAGCTGCCGGTCACCGTGCTCGAGCCGCGCCGGCGCCGCACCCGCTCGGTCGACAACGGCGGCGTGCACGTCGAGGGGCTCGACGACGTCATGGTCAAGCTCTCCCGTTGCTGCACCCCGGTGCCGGGCGACGAGATCATGGGCTTCGTCACGCGCGGTCGGGGTGTCTCCGTGCACCGCACCGACTGCGCCAACGCCGTGTCGCTGGCCATGGGGCAGAGCGACCGCCTCATCGAGGTCGAGTGGGACAGCGAGAGCTCCGGCTCGTTCGTCGCGTCGATCGAGGTGAAGGCCCTCGACCGCTCGCGCTTGCTGCGCGACGTCAGCGCCGTGCTCGCCGACGCCCACGTGAACATCATCTCGTGCAACACCCTCACGGGCTCCGACCGCATCTCCACGATGCGCTTCGACTTCGAGCTGGGCGACGCCTCGCACCTCGACTCGCTGATCTCCACGATCAAGCAGATCGACAGCATCTACGACGCCTACCGCGTGCTGCCCGGGTCGGGTGCCTGAGCCGCTGCGGAGCGAGGTCGCCGCTACGGTGCACGCCTGATGCGAACGCGTGCCCTCCTCGCGCTGGCCGCCGTCGGCGGCGTGCTGGCGGTCTCGTCCTGCTCGAGCGCGGACGTCGCCGCGCCGCCGACCACGGTGGAACCGGCGCCCACCACCGCCGGCGCGACGGTGCCGCCGGGGTCCGGTGCGACGACGCCGACGAGCGCCGCCACCACGACCTCGTTGCCCCCGCCCCTGCCGGCACCCTCGCCACCCATTTCCTCACCCGGGTCGAACAAGCTCTTCGTGCTGGGCGACTCGGTGATCCTCGGGGCCAAGAACCAGATCCCGAAGGAGCTCCTCGGCTGGGACGTCACGTTCGACGCCAAGGAGAGCCGGTTCATCAACAACAGCCTCGACGTGCTCAAGGCGCACAAGCTCGACTTCGACCGGCTGCGGGGCCTGGCCCGCAGCGAGCTCGAGCAGGCCTACAAGGACGCCGGCAAGCCACCGCCGAAGGAGGACCCGGCGCCGTCGGTCATCGACGTGATCGGGCGCGTGATCGTGATCAACCTCTGCACCAACTACC
The DNA here is from genome assembly GCA_964446345.1 of uncultured Iamiaceae bacterium. Lineage (GTDB taxonomy): Bacteria > Actinomycetota > Acidimicrobiia > Acidimicrobiales > Acidimicrobilacustridaceae > CAYUOL01. The sequence continues at coordinate 2,129 of CAYUOL010000232.1, forward strand.
AGGCCGGCGGCGGGTTCGCGAAGTACATCGACTCCTTCATGGACTACCTGAAGGGCGCGGACCGCGTGGTGTGGGTGACGTGCGCGGAGTGGTCGCCGGGCCAGGTCGAGTCGAACCAGGCGATCAAGGACGCCGCCACGCGCTACCCGAACATCGTCGTCGCGGACTGGGCGGCGTTCTCGCCGACGCCGGGGTACACCTACGACGACCACATCCACCTGCGCGAACCCGGCCAGATCGAGTTGGCCAAGCTCGTCTCGCGGGCGGCCGGCCCGGCTCCGACCCCGCTGCCGCCGGCACCGACGACGACGAAGCCGAAGCCGACCACCACCACGACGACCTCGACCACGACGACGACGACCCCGACGACGAAGCCGCCCGCCGACCCCGAGCCGTGAGGGGGCGGCCTGCCGCGATTTCGGGCATCCTGTTCGCATCGGGAGAGAGCGGTCAGTCACGGCACCGGCAGAGCCCGGCGCGCTGATCGGGGACGCGGGCACGAGGGTGCGGAGATGAGCGAACGCGGGACCAGACCACGATGATCGAGCAGACGACGGGCCCCGCCGCCCCCGATCTCGCAGCAGGCGCATCCTCGCTCGACGAGGACGCGGCTCGGGCCAAGGTCCGTGCCCTGCTGGATTGGGGCCGTGACGAGCTCGACCTGCTCGCGTCGGCGTTCCGGGGCTGCTCCGACGAGCAGCTCGGCCAGATCGCGGAGGCCCAGCAGGCGGCGGTGCTCCCGGCGGCCTACCACGAGTTCCTGCGTCGCGCCGGCCAGGGCGGGATCGGTTCGGCCATCGCGGAGATCTTCCCGGGCGACGACGTGGACTTCGACTCGATCCTCAGCTCGCAGGACTGGGTGGGCATGCGGGCGCTCGCGGAGGAGATCGCCGCCGATGCGGTCGCCGACGTCGACCTGACGGGGCGGGCCGTGGTGCGCGTGCACCGGCTCGCCTCCTTCGAGTACATCGAGACGACCGTGCCCGATCCCCCCGTGTGGCGCCTCGACGAGACCGCCGCGGCGGCCGTGCAGGAGGAGCCCTCGTTCACCGCGTGGCTCGAGCGACGCATCGGCCGCGCGATCAAGCGCCGCTACCCGTTGCGCGACGCGCACTTCCGGGGTTGACGCTGGCGGTTCGGGTGGGTCAGACGTAACCGCCGCGGGTGATCTGCGGCGGCGCCGGCCGTGCCGGAGCGAGCGGCTCGCCGCGGAGCTCGCGGGTGATGGTCTCCCCGAAGGCCAGCGCGCCGTCGATCACCGCCCGGCCGGCGTTGCGGCCCACCTCGCTGCCGAGGGCCGCGCCCAGGACGCCGCCGGTGAAGGCACCGACGAGCGGGATGGGGATCAGGATCGACCCCAAGCGGGCACCGCCGGCGGCGCCCAACCCCATGCCGACCATCTTGCCGATCTCTTCCTTCTCGTGCTCCTGCATGTTGCCTCCCGAAGGGGTCTGCGGTCGCGTCCGGGCGCGCGGCCCGGTGGTGATCAGTCGGTGGCGGGCTCGGCGCGCATGGAGTCGACGAAGGCGCCCGCGCCGTCGAGCATCGCCCTGCCGACGCGCTTGCCGATCTCGGTCCCCACCACGCCACCGGCCAGCGCGCCGGCGAACACGCCGACGACGGGGATCGGGACGAAGGTGGCGCCGAGCCGGGCCCCCGTGAGCGCCCCGGCCGTCGCCCCGGCCAGCTTGCCGAGGTCTTCCTTCTCACGCTCGTTCATGGTGTGCTCCGTTCGTCGAGTCCCACCCGCGCCGCGGTCCGACCAGTATGCCCACTCGCGCGGGGCGATCATCGGCGCCTTTCGGATCCACCGTCGGCCCTCGCGAGGACCGGGCGCCCCACGGCCGCATCGACTCGTGCGGGGCGACGCTCCGGTAGCCTTCGGGCCGTTGCTGGACGGGTGGGGTGGACGAAGGAGGACGGGTGGACACGCACGAGCACGACGCGTCGTCAGGCGAGCGGCCTGCGGGCGCGTCGCGACGGAGAGTCGTCGCCCTCGGCGCAGGGGTGATCGGTGCCGCCTGGGTCACCCCCGCGATCTTCTCCGTCGACGCGGCGGCGGCGGCCACCGATCCGCCACCTCCGGTGGGCGGCACGCTGGAGGGCATCGTCTCGGTCTGCGACCACGTGCTCGACCAGGGCGACTCGTTCCTGCTCACCGCCACGCAGAATCCGGGCGGGGCGGTCGGCTCCACCACGGTGTCCGGCGCCGGCACGTACTCCCTGCCCGGGCTGCCGGCCGGCACCTACGACGTGCTGCTCCATCCCAACGGCGCCAACACCGGCAACCCCGACCAGTCGTACCCGGCTGCGGCCGTCGTGCCCGCCGGCGGTTCGGTGACCTTCAACCCGGACTACACCGCCAACGGCTGCTGAGCATCGACCTCGCCTCCCCAGCACCTCCCCCGGGTGAAGGCGCTCGCTGATGGGCGCGGCCTTCGCGTGGGCCTTCCTGGGCCAGTCGTCGTTGCTCGTCGGCGCCTTCGTCGCGCTGGGGCTGCGGCCGAGCGATCGGGCCGTCGGGCTCGTCATGGGCTTCGGCTCCGGGGTCCTCATCAGCGCGGTCGCCTACGAGCTGGTGGAGGGAGCGGTCACGACATCCGCCGGCAGCGGGGGCGTCGCGATCGGCCTGTTCTGCGGCTCGGCGGTGTACTTCGCGGGCGACCTGCTGCTCGCCCGGCGGTTCGGCGACGAGGCCATGATCGACGGCCTGCGCCGGGATGAGTCGTCGGCCCCCGAGCGCGGGGGCACCGGCCTCGCCATCGCCATGGGCGCCACGCTCGACGGCATCCCCGAGTCGATCGTGCTCGGGCTCACCCTCGTGGGTGCCCATGGGATCGGCATCGCCGTGCTCGTCGCCATCTTCGTGTCGAACTTGCCGGAGGGGATCGCCGCGACCTCCGAGCTGCGCGCCGACGGCTGGTCGACGCGACGCATCCTCACGCTGTGGTCGACCATCGTCGTGGTGTGCGCGTTCGCGGCGGCGCTCGGCTACGCCGTGTTCGCGGACGCCGCGCCTCACACCGTCGCGTTCGTCGACGCGTTCGCGGGCGGCGCCATCCTCACGATGCTGGCGTCGACGATGATGCCCCAGGCGTTCAAGAACGGCGGGCGGCTCGTCGGTCCGCTCACCACGTTGGGGTTCATCGTCGCCTTCGCGCTGCAGGGCCCGAGCTGAGCGGGCAACCCGGTCTTCGGGGCGGGAGGGCTCCACTAACCTCCGGGGCGTGCCTGCGCCCGCCGACGCCGATCTGCCCGCACCGAGCGACCCCGTTCCCCTCGAGGACGGGCGTCGCGTCGAGCCCTTCCGGGCGCCGCGCGGCACCCACGACGTGCTCCCGCCCGAGTCGGCGCGCTGGGAGGACCTGATCGCGACGTTCGCCGGAGCGGCCCGCCGGGCCGGGTACGGGTTCGTGCAGGGTCCGATGTTCGAGGACCTCGGGGTGTTCAAGCGCATGGGCGAGGGCACCGACGTCGTGCGCAAGGAGATGTACGACTTCCTCGACAAGAGCGACCCGCCGCACCACCTGGCACTGCGTCCCGAGGGCACCGCCGGCGTCGCGCGCGCCTTCGTCGAGCACCACCCCACGCCGCCGTGGAAGGTCTGGTACGCCGCCCCGAGCTTCCGCTACGAGAACACCCAGGCGAACCGCTACCGCCAGCACCACCAGCTCGGGGTCGAGGCGATCGGCCCCGCCGACCCCGATCTCGACGTCGAGGTGATCGGTCTGCTGTGGGACTTCTACGCAGAGCTGGGGCTGCGCCAGGTGGAGCTGGTGATCAACTCCATCGGCACGCCCGCCGATCGCACGGCGTACATGGACCAGCTGCGCTCGTACCTGGTCGGACGCATCCGCGAGCTGGCGCCCGACGACCAGGAGAAGGTCGAGGCGCACCCGATGCGCGTGCTCGACACGAAGCGCGAGCAGAGCCTGCCCGTCGTCGCCGATGCGCCGCTGCTCATCGACAGCCTGTCGCCCGAGGCCAAGGAGCACTTCGAGCGCGTGCAGCGCGGGCTCACCGCGCTGGCGATCCCGTTCCGCATCGAGCCCCGCCTCGTGCGCGGGCTCGACTACTACACCCACACCGCGTTCGAGATGCAGTCCGCGGCGCTCGGGGGCGCGCAGAACACCATCGGTGGGGGCGGGCGCTACGACGGGCTCGTCGAGTCGCTCGGAGGCGACCCGACACCCGGCATCGGCTTCGGCACGGGCATCGAGCGGGTCCTCGCCACCTGCGATGCCGAGGGCGTGTTCCCCGTCGTCGAACGGGCCGTCGACGTCTACGTCACCGACCTCACCGGCGGTGAGGCCGCGCGCGACCTCACGTTCCTCCTGCGGCGCGCCGGCATCAGCGCCGATCGCGCGTTCGCGGCGGCCGCGTTCCAGCCGCGCTCGATGAAGTCGCAGATGAAGTCGGCCGGCCGGTCGGGCGCCGCGTTCGCGATCATCGTCGGCGAGGACGAGGTCGCCGCGGGCACCGTGACGGTGCGCGACCTGCAGGGCCAGGCCGGTGACGAACGCCCCCGCCAGGAGACGGTGGCGCGAAACCAGCTCGTCGACCACCTGCGCGCCCGCCTGGCGCACTGAGCAGCGCCGCAGCGAACATGCCCGTCGCCCGGCGGGGCCGGCACCGGCTCGAGCCGCCTCGCGCCCGGTCTCGTGGGTCGCCGCCAATCTGACGATCGGACCTCGAAATGGAAGGATCCCCCCCTGTGAGCGACACGACTGAGAGCCTCCGCACCGACTACTGCGGCGACCTGCGTCCGAGCGACGTGGGGCGCCGCGTCTCGATCTGCGGATGGGTCAACGCCCGCCGCGAGCACAGCCAGCACCTCGCCTTCATCGACGTGCGCGACCGCAGCGGTCTCGTGCAGTGCGTCGTCGACGGCGCGGCGGACCTGCGCAGCGAGTACGTCGTGCGGGTCACGGGCACGGTCACGGCGCGCGACGCCGACAAGGTGAACCCGAAGCTCGAGACCGGGGCGGTCGAGCTGAAGGAGTGCGAGGTCGAGATCCTGTCGGAGGCCGAGCCGCCGCCGTTCCCGATCAGCGGCCGCACCGACACCGACGAGATGGTGCGCCTGCGCCATCGCTACGTCGACCTGCGCACGGAGCGCATGCAGCGCAACCTTCGTCTGCGCGCCCGGGTGAACGGCGCCCTGCGGCACTCGATGGACGAGCAGGGCTTCGTCGAGATCGAGACGCCGATGCTCATCGCGTCGACGCCGGAAGGGGCGCGCGACTTCGTCGTGCCTTCGCGGCTCACGCCGGGTGCGTTCTACGCCCTCCCGCAGAGCCCGCAGCTCTTCAAGCAGCTGTGCATGGTCGGTGGCGTCGACCGCTATTACCAGATCGCCCGGTGCCTGCGCGACGAGGACCTCCGCGCGGACCGCCAGTTCGAGTTCATCCAGCTCGACGCCGAAGCCAGCTTCGTGACGCAGGACGAGGTGATCGAGTTCATCTCCACCGCCGTGGCGGCGGCCACCGAGGCGGCGACGGGGGAGCGGCCCCGTCTGGCCGACGACGCCGACGGCGTGAGCGCCTTCCCGCGCATGACGTGGCACGAGGCGATGGAGCGATTCGGCTCCGACAAGCCCGACGTCCGCTTCGGCATGGAGCTGGTCGAGCTCACGCCCGTGTTCGCGGACACCGGGTTCAACGCGTTCAAGGCGGCGTGCGTCAAGGGCATCCGCGTCCCCGGCGGCGGCGCCAAGACGCGCAACCAGCTCGATGCGCTGACCGATCAGGCGAAGCGGTGGGGCGCCAAGGGCCTCGTGTGGATGCGGGTGGAAGCCGCCGCCGAGGGTGAGGCCACGGGCTCCGGGCTGTCCCTCACGTCGCCGGTGGCCAAGTTCCTGAGCGACGCCGAGCAGGCGGCGCTGCTCACGACGATGGAGGCGGAGGAGGGCGACCTGCTGCTGCTCGTCGCCGACGACCGTCGCGCGGTGCAGCACGTGCTGGGCCTCTTGCGCCTCGAGCTCGGGCGCCCGCCGGTGACCGAGGGCGGGTTCCACTTCCTGTGGGTCGTCGACTTCCCGCTGTTCGAGTCGATCGACGACAGCGGCCGCCCGGTGGCGATGCACCACCCGTTCACCATGCCCCACCCCGACGACCTCCACCTGCTCGACTCGGAGGACCCGCAGGACCTTCTCGCCATCCGCAGCCAGGCCTACGACCTCGTGCTCAACGGCTGGGAGCTCGGTTCGGGGAGCGTGCGGATCCACCGCTCGGACTTCCAGCAGCGGATCTTCTCGCTGCTCGGCATCGGGGACGAGGAGGCCCAGCTGAAGTTCGGGTTCTTCCTCGAGGCGTTCCGCTACGGCGCCCCGCCGCATGCCGGCTTCGCCTTCGGCATCGATCGTCTGGTCGCGCTGCTCGCCGGTGAGGAGAACATCCGCGAGGTGATCGCCTTCCCCAAGACGCAATCCGGCGCCGACCCGCTGACGAAGTCCCCGACGCCGATCGATCCCACGCACCTCGAGGAGCTGGGCCTGCGGCTCCTCCCCAAGCCCGAGTAGTCGCCGCGCGAGCGCGAGGCATCGGGTCGGAGCTACGACAGGAACTCGACGGCGACGGATCCGCCCGGGACGGTCGGGAAGCGCCGCTCGCCGTCGGCGCGCTCGGTGGCGGCGTCCGGGTGGAGGATCACGCGGAGCCTGTCGCCGTCCCGGAGGGCGACGACCTCGGTGTCGCTCTCGCTGCGGAGCGTGAACCCCAGGCGCTCGAGCTCGTCGCCGAGCGCGGCGCCGATCGCCGCCGGGGCGTGGCCGGTGGACACGAAGACGACGTGGTGCGGCGTGGGGGTCGTGTCGGCGTTGATGAGCGGCACGAGGTCGCACGGCATGTCCATGCCCTCGAGCAGCGCGCTGACGGCGGCCCGCTCGTCCGGGGCGGACGGCTCGGTGGCGGCGGCGAACAGCCCGCGCCGCTCCGACGTCTCGCCCGCGGCTTCGTCGGTGCCGCCTGCGGCGCGGCCGGTCGTGCGGCCGCTCGTGCTGTCGGACGTGGCGCCCGCGTCCACGGCGGGCTGCTCGCCGCCGGCCTCGCGCGCCTTGCGCGCGGCGATCTCCTCCTTGATGACCGCGTCCACGAGGCCGCCGGACTGGGCCTTGGGGTCCGGCCTCTTCGCGGCCTCCTGCTGGTCCAGCACCTCGCGCATCGTGCGTCGGCCCGAGGCCTTCGCCGATGCGGCGGAACGGCTGGACGAGTCCGCGCCCTCCGGGGTGCCGACCGTCGCTCGTTCGGCGAGGTCGTCCGCCGCCCCGCGCGTGAAGCGGATGTAGGCGCGGCGGATCCAGTAGACGATGGCGACGAGCAGCCAGAGGTAGAAGAAGAAGCGCAAGACGTCGGCGATGTCCACGTGCCGATGCTGGCACAGCGGAGGCGCGGCGGGCGGGACGAGGGGCGCCGGGTAGCCTCCGACCGATGCCCGACGACCTGTTCACCGCGGCGGCCAACGAGCGTCTGGCCCAGCGGGCGCCGCTCGCGGCACGGCTGCGTCCGACATCGCTCGACGACGTCGTCGGTCAGGAGCACCTCCTCGGCCGCGGCCGGCCCCTGCGCACCCTCATCGAGGGGGACCGCCTCTCGTCGGTGATCCTGTGGGGGCCGCCGGGCACCGGCAAGACCACCGTCGCGCAGCTCATCGCCCACACGACGGCGAAGGCCTACATCCAGCTCTCGGCAGTGACCGCCACCGTCAAGGACATCCGGGAGACCACGGCGGCGGCCCAGGACCGTCTCGGCCAGCGGGGGCAAGGGACGATCCTCTTCCTCGACGAGGTCCACCGCTTCAACAAGGCCCAGCAGGACGCGCTGCTACCGGCCGTCGAGTCGGGTCTGCTGGTGCTCGTCGGCGCCACGACGGAGAACCCCTACTTCGAGGTGAACCCGCCGTTGCTGTCGCGCTCGACGCTCTTCCGGCTCGAGCTGCTGAGCCAGGACGCGCTCGGCCGGCTCATCGACCGCGGGGTGGAGGAGGAGGGCGCCACGATCTCCGAGGAGGCCCGGTCCCTGCTGGCCGACCGCGCGGCCGGAGACGGTCGCAACGCGCTGACGAGCCTCGAGGTCGCCGTCGCCCTCGCCGCCGCGCGCGACCCGGATGCCCCTGCCGTCGGCCTGGAGGACATCGAGGCCGCACTCGGCACCAAGGCGCTGCGCTACGGGCGCGATGAGCACTACGACGTGATCTCCGCCTTCATCAAGAGCCTGCGCGGCTCCGATCCCGATGCGGGCCTCTACTGGCTGGCGCGCATGCTCGAAGCCGGAGAGGACGCACGGTTCATCGCGCGGCGCCTCGTGATCCTGGCGTCCGAAGACATCGGCATGGCCGACCCCACCGCGCTGCTCGTCGCCGACGCGGCGGCGCGCGCCGTGGAGTTCGTGGGGCTGCCCGAGGCGCAGCTGAACCTGAGCCACGCCGTGATCCACCTCGCCACCGCGCCGAAGTCCAACAGCGTCACCCGTGCGATCGGCAAGGCCCGGGCCGACGTGAAGGACGGTCCGAGCGGCGAGGTGCCCTTGCACCTGCGCGACGCCCACTACCAGGGCGCCAAGTCTCTCGGCCACGGCGCGGGGTACGAGTACCCCCATGACGATCC
>CAYUOL010000233.1:0-10712 GCA_964446345.1 uncultured Iamiaceae bacterium
CGCCTCCGTCGGCTTCTCGAGCGCGACAACCCGGGCGCCGCGCGGGTTCAGGTGCTCCATGAAGCGCTTGATGGTGCCGCCCTTGCCGGCGGCATCGCGACCTTCGAAGAGGATCACGATGCGCTGGCCGCTCTCCTTCGTCCAGGACTGCAGCTTCAGCAGCTCGACCTGCAACTGGTACTTCTGGGCCTCGTAGGACTTGCGGGCCATCAGGTTCTTGTAGGGGTAGGCGCCCTTGTGCCAGTTGGCGACGAGCTCGTCGTCGTCGCTCAGCGGCACCTCCCCGTACACCGGCTCGTCCCTCGCCAGCAGGGCTTCGCGCACGAGCGGGAGGTCGTCGGCGGACATGCCGGCCAACACGGCGTCGAGCCAGCTCGCCACCTCGACGACCTCCGAGCGGTCCGCATGGGAGAGCACGTCGCGGATCGCGTGCAGCCGCGAGCCACGCGCTTCGTCGGTGGCTTCGCGCACGACGAAGTCCTGGATGCCGGCGGGGCTGAGATCGGGGGCGCGGTCGCCGGCGGAAACCGGGCGGGGCGTGGTCTTGGGCGCACGGGCCATCGAACGAGCTCTCTTCCTGGGGTCGGTTCCTTCTCGGGGCCAGCGTCTTCCGGGGGCCGACGTCGCCCGGGAGCTTAGGGGCCACGGTCGGATCGTCAGAAGGGACCTTTGGCCCTGAGCGCCGTCGGGGCCGCTCCGTATGGTGCGGGCAGGCGCCCCGGGGCGCCCTCGCCTCGTCGCTGCGGCGAGGCCGTCGATCGACCCGGGTCAGAGAGGACCTCCATCGTGAACGTGACCGTCGGCGAGCTGATGACGACCGAGGTGATGACCGTGACGAAGCACGAGACCGCCGGTCATGCGGCCGACCTCATGCGCAAGCACAAGGTCTCGGCGTTGCCCGTGGTCGGTCCCGACGGCGAGGCCCTCGGCGTCGTCACCGCGACGGATCTGCTCGCCGACCGGAGCCCTGCGAGCCCCGTGTCGAGCTTCATGTCCTCCCCGGCATACACGGTGCCGGTGAACGAGGGCCCGCACGTCGCGGCGCGTGTGATGCGCAACCACCACCTCCACCACGTCGTGGTCGTCGATCACCACCGCGTCGCCGGCATCGTCAGCGCGTACGACCTGCTCGCCCTGGTGGAGGAGCACCGCTACACCGCGAAGCAGGCACCCACGCCCTCGCGCCACAAGTCGGCCCGGCAGTAGCCAGTCGCGGCCCCAGCAACGGCCCGGCCGGAGGCTCCTCTCGAGGGCCGGCAGCAGGCCCGACCGGCGGATCGGTGGTGTCGGGGCGCCGATCGGGGACCTTCGGCCCTGGTCCCTCCTTGGCTCGGCAGGCTCAATGGGGGAGCGCCAGCCCGCCACCCGCGACAGGCCCGGCCCGGCCCGGGCCGTGATGAAGGAGCCGACCATGACGAACCCGAACGTCGTCCCGAACAGCGCCGAGCCGGAGGCCCGCACGGGTCTGGTGGAGCTCTCGCCCGCAGAGTGCTGGGAGCTGCTCGCGGCGTCGACCGTCGGGCGGCTCGCGGTGTCCGTGGGCACCACGCCCGACATCTTCCCGGTGAACTACTTCGTCCGGGACGGCGACATCGTCATCCACACCGAGGCGGGGACGAAGCTCGCGGCGGCGACGATGATGACGACCGCGGCGTTCGAGATCGACCACTTCGACCACGAGACGCGCAAGGGCTGGAGCGTCGTGGTCAAGGGCAGCGGTCGCGAGCCCGTGCACCTCGCCGAGCTGATGGCGTTGGAGGAGCTGGCCGACGCGCCCTGGGTCGACGCCAAGAAGACGCGTTGGATCGTCATCACCCCCCACACCGTCTCCGGCCGCCGCGTGCCCTGACCGCGGCGCACCGCATCCGATCCTCTCCGCAGGTACGGTGCGCCCGATGGGGGAACGGGAGCACCGAGCGGGCTTGCGCGTGCGCGACGCTGCGGCGGACGACCTGGATGCCGTGGTCGCCCTCACGCAGCGGCGCCGGGCGCAGCTGGCGGCCTGGCAGCCGGAGTTCTGGAACCCGTCGGCCGACGCCGACCTGCTGCACCGGATGTGGCTCGAGTACCTGATCCAGTCCGAGACCCCGACGCGGGTGGTGGTCGACGAGGACGTGATCTGCGCCTTCGCGGTCTCGGTGCCGCAAGGGGGTCAGACCTTCGTCGACGACGTCGCCGTGGCCCCGGGTCGCGGGCCCGATGCCGGTGTGCGGCTGCTGGCGGCGATCCCCGAGCACCCGGCCCTCCTCTGCGTGCCCGCCGGCGATGCGGAGCTCCACTCGGCCGCCGACGCCGCCGGCGTGTCCTGGGTCAGCTCCTACTGGCTGCTGCGCACGGACCCGGCGACCCACGGGGAGGGCGTGCGGTTGACGAGGTCCGGTGACCCGGTCGATCCCGCGCTCGAGGCGCCGGCGCACACCCTGTGGAGCGGGAACCCGGCGGCGATGGCGATGGAGGTCTGGCGGGGCGACGGGGTCGTGGTGGCCTCCCCACCGGTTGCGGCGCCGCCCATCTACGACCCCGGCGGCCCGACGTGCGTCATCGACCGCGTCCAGGGCGTCGATCGGGCGGCGCTCCTCGACCGCGCGGTCCGCACAGCCTTCGACCGCGGGGACGTCGGCGTTCTGGTCGTCGCCGACGCCGGCGATCACGAGCTGCTCGCTGCCCTGGCCGCGGACGGGTGGCGGCACGTGGTCGACGTCGGCCGCCTCGCCCCGGTCGACACACCGTCGGCGCGCTGATCCGCTTCGCGGCCGGGTCCTGGGGCGTCGGCGGCCCCCGACACGGCGGGCGGCGACCTAAGCTCGGGCACCTTCCCTCGTCACCGGAGGCGTCTCGAATGTCCGTCCTGCTCGTGCTTGCCCTCGCCGTCGCCGTCGTGGCCGCCGCGCGGTCCACATGGTCGCCGTGCGGGCTCTCGATGCTGTCGAGCATCACGCCGCTGGCCGAGCAGGGTCGCGGGCACCGCTTCCGCTCGACCGCCGCGTGGTTCGTCGTCGGCACGTTGGCCGGAGGCGCCACCATCGGCGCCGGGATGGCGCTCGCCGCGGCCGGACTTGCCGCCGTCGGGCTCTCGACCTCGGTCGCGCTGGGCATCCTGGCGGTGGCCGCGCTGGTCGCCGCGGTGTCCGACAGCCGCATCCTCGGGGTCACGTTGCCCGGCCACATCCGCCAGGTGAACCAGGGGTGGCTCGACCAGTACCGCTCGTGGGTCTACGGCGCCGGCTTCGGCTGGCAGATCGGGGTCGGCCTCGCGACGTTCATCGTGACCGCGGCCGTGTACCTCATGATCGTCGCCGGTGCCGTCACCGCCTCACCGGCCCAGGCGTTGCTCGTCGCCCTCGTGTTCAGCCTGGTGCGCGGATCGGCGATCCTGCTCGGTCGCTCGATCACGTCGCCCGACACGCTGATCGCGTTCCACCGGCGCTTCGACGCCTGGCGCGAGCCCGTCCGGCGCATCACGATCGGCGTCGAGCTCGCCGTGGCGATCACCGCCTCGACCGCGTTGTTCGGGCTGGGTCCGGTCCCGCTCGTCGTCGTGGCGCTCGCCGTGGTCGTGTTCGTCGCCACGCTGCGCTCGGCCTCCGACATGCGATCGGTGATCGACGCGCCGGCGCCGACGCCCGAGATCGCTCCGCTGCGCCCGTCCAACGGCCTCAAGGGCATGGACCAGCGGGCGCTCCGCGCCGACGTCGCCCCCTGACGCCCGCACCACGCAAGTGCCGCACCCAGATCTCGCCGCTCGAGCGTTCCGCCCGATCTCGCTGGCCGATCTCGCTGCCCGATCTCGCTGCTCCATCTCGTGGTCATGGCCGTCGACCGGGAGCCAGGCCCGAACGGGCCGGCGTCAGCGGCCGAGCAGCAGGTCCGCGGCGCGATCGATCGCGGTGGCCACGGCGTCGGCGGGCTGCAGACCCAGCTGCCACGTCCGCAGGTTCTGATCGAGCACGGCGTTCATCACCGCGATCACGTCACGACGCTTGTCCTCCGAGAGCCGGGACGAGTCGAGCACGGAGGCGAACGCGCCGCTCTGACGCTGCGCGAACTCGCGGTACGCCTCGCGGGCGTGAGGGTCGGCGCTGCCCTGCACCTGGATGAGCACGGCGTACACGCGGGGCTGGCGCTCGAAGGCCCGGGCGGCGCGGCGGTACACCGCCTTCACGTTGTCGAGCGTGGGCCCCGGCGCCGCCTGGTCGAGGTGCGCACCGAAGCTCGAGGACCACGCGAGCAGCACGCAGGCGAAGAGGTGCTCCTTGGAGTTGAAGTAGCGGTACAGCGTGCCGAGCGAGACCCCGGCACGCTCGGCGACGTCCTTCACCTGGATCCGCTCGTAGTCGACGTCGAGCATGAGCTGCTGCGCCGCGGCGACGATGCGGTCGCGCCGCTCGCGCTTGTCGGGCCGCAGCGACTCGGCGTCGGGGAAGGTCCGGGCGGGCGCGTCCGGCGCACGGGTCGAGTGGGTGCGCACGAGTTCCGGCGAGGCCTCAGGCCGCCGACGCGTTGCGCAGCAGCGCTTCGTTGGGCTCCGCTGGCAGCTCCCTGAGCGGCTCGGCGATCTGCTCGACCGTCGGACCGTGGGCGGCGGCGGCCGGCGCGAGGGCCGCGAGGTCGAAGCCGTAGAGGTCGGCGGCGTTCTCCCCGAGCACCTTGCGCAGATCGGCTTCGGGCCAGTCGTGGAACACCTGGCGCAGCGCCAGCACCGAGTACGGGTGCGTCCCTTCGTCGTGGGGGTAGTCGCTGCCCCACATGAACCGCTCGACGCCGAGCACGTCGCGGGCCGCGGCGACGTCGGCGTGCTGCGGGAAGCTCACCCCGAACCACACGTTCTGCTGCACGTACTCGGTCGCCGAGCGGGGCAGGACGTGCTCGGGCTTGAAGCGCAGCTCACCGATCGCCCCCTTCTCGCGCACGCCCTTCAGGATCATGTCGAGCTGGGCGACCATGCCGGGGAGCCAGGCGCACCCCTGCTCGGTCAGCACGAACCTGAGGCCGGGGAAGCGCTCGAACACGCCGGCGAGCAGCAGGAAGATCAGTGGGCGCCGCGAGTACACCGACACCTCGGCCAGCATGATCAGCGCCGACGACGGCACGCGGGCATACGCCGGTGATCCGGTGCCGCCGTGGCAGTTGATCGGCACCTCGAGCTCCTCGCACACCGCCCACAACCGGTCGTAGTCGGGGTGGTTGAGGGGCTTGATCCAATCCACGTCGGGCGGGATCGTCGGCAGGAGGATGCCGCCGCGCAGCCCGTGCTCCTTGATCCAGCGGACGTCCTCGATCGCGTCGTCGATGTCGTTGAGGAAGATCTGCCCGATGCCGGCGCGGCGTTCGGGGGCCCGGCTGCAGAAGTCCTCGAGCCAGCGGTTGTGGGCCCGGATGCCGGCGAGGCGCAGCTCGTACTCGTCGGGCTTCGGGGGCCGGGCGAAGAGCACGAAGCTGGGGAAGAAGGGCGGCACGGTGTTGGGGTAGATCACCTCGCCGACGACGCCGTCGGTGTCCTGCTGGCGGTTGCGCATCTCGTCGTCCCAGTTGCGGAAGCGCCGCTCGTCGCCGAGGTCGTTGAACGGGTTCTTGTACTCGCCCCGCCACGCGTCGAACTGCTCGTGGTACTTGCTCTCGAGGAACTCGCGGTACATGGCGTGGCTGGCACCGGCGTGGGTGTCGGCCGAGATGATGGTGTAGTGGCGCCCGGCATCGTCGGTGTCGGTCATGGTCCCCCCTGGAGCATCGGCAAGAACGAGAATTCCATTACTGGTTAGCACGGCGTCGTTGGGGGAGCAACCGCCGGTGTTGCAAATGAGAATCATTCTCGATAGTCTTCGATGCATGACCTCTCGACCCTCGGCGCGCTTCGGGCGCGTGTTCGTGCTCGTGGCGGCGCTGCTCGTCGCCGCGTCGTGCAGTTCCGGTGATGCAGTCGGGTCGCAGGGCCCGGCGACGACGCCGGGGAGCTCCGACGTGCCCGGTGGCCCGTGCCCGGTGGACCCGATCCGCGTGGTCGTGAGCGTCAGCCAGTGGACCGACGTCGTGCAGAACCTCGGTGGCCGGTGCGTCCGCGTGACCACCGTGCTGGCCGACAGCCGCGTCGATCCGCACGAGTTCGAGCCCTCGACCGGCGACGTGCGCACCTTTGGTGACGCGCAGCTCGTGGTCATGAACGGCGCGGGGTACGACGGGTGGGCCGCCAAGGCCGTCGACACGCTGAGCGCGGCGCCGGCCGTGGTCGATGCCGGCGCGGTCGTGGGGGCGGCGGAGGGTGCGAACCCCCACCTGTGGTACAGCCCGAGCGCGGTCGATGCGGTGTCCGCCGCCGTGACGAGCGAGCTGCGCACGCTGGCGCCTGCCGCCGGGGGCTACTTCGACGAGCGCGCGGCGGACTGGCAGCGTGCCTTGCAGCCGTACCGCGGCGCCATCGACGCCGTGAAGGGCCGCAGCGTGAGCCGCACGTTCGCGGCCACCGAGTCGGTCTACGACCTGATGGCGACCGCCGTCGGCCTGCGCGACACCACGCCGGCGGGCTACCGGCGGGCGGCGGCCAACGAGTCCGAGGTGGCGCCCGGTGACCTCCACGAGCTCTCGTCGGCGATGCGCGAGGGGGCGGTCACCGTCTTGCTCTTCAACGCGCAGACCGAGGGCGCGATCCCCGAGCAGATCCGCGACGCCGCCCGCAGCGCGAACGTCCCCGTGGTCGCCATCACCGAGTCGCCGCCGGCCGACACCACGTTCGTGCAGTGGCAGGTCAAGCAGCTCAACGAGCTCTACGAGGCGCTGGGACCACCGAGCACCTGACCGCGGTGGCTCCTCCCGTCGAGACGCCGTGAGGCATCGAGCGGCTCGAGGCGTAGGGCGGGCTCCGAGGGGGTACGTGCGCCGTGTCCACGACGACCGCGCGTCGTGGGTGGGTCGCCCCGGCGTGGGGCGCCGAGAGGTGGACGGAGACGGTTGGATGGCGCTCGCGACGTTCGGGATCGAGGAGGAGCTCCTCGTGGTGGACGCGCGGACGCTCGAGCTCGTCCCGCGCTCGCACGAGCCGTGCCGGCGCCTCGGTGAGCCGGACCGGCGCGGACCATCGGAGGCCGAGGGCCGCGACGGCCGCCTCGACCCGGGCCGGCGCGGACCCGGGGCGCGGTCAGGGATCGGGGAACACGTAGTTGACGTACTCGTCGTAGGGGACGAAGCCGAGGCGCTCGTAGACGCCGCGGCCCATGGCACTGGCCTGCAGCACGACAGAGGTCGCGCCCCGGTCGAACTGCGCGTTGGTGACGAACGCGGTCGCGACGGCGGCGACGCCCTGGCCCCGGTGCTCCTCCGGCGTGCCGACGTAGTACACGCCGCCCACGTCGCCCCGGCCGGCGGGATCCGAGGTGGCGAAGCCGCACGCCACGCCCAACGGCTGCTCTCCGCGTCCGACGATCGCCCAGAGCACGTCCGGCGCGCCGAACGCGTCGTGGTTCGTCAGCAGCCACGCGAGGCCGGGGATGCCGTAGCCCCGCTCGGCGACGTCGGCGAACACCTCGCCCTGGGCATCGGACCCGACCTCGGTGATCGTCAGCGTGCGGGCGGCGTCCGGCATGGACACCGGCGCCGCGACCGACATGGCGACCGACGGCACGGGATCGGCGACGGCGCCGCGCCGGAGGGCGGCTCCGGTGAGCGCCGTCTCGCTGGCCAGCGCCCAGAGCACGAACGATCGCTCGTGCGTCGCGAAGAAGGCCTGCGCCGCGTCGAGGAACGGGTCGACGGGCGCCTCGCCAGTCGTCTTCACCGCGGCGTTGACGAAGCCGTTCGGGAAGGCGATCGGGCCGGCGATGGCGACGCCGCCGGGGAGGTCGGCCACCGCTCCGTGACGGCCGGCGGTGGCGGCGAGGAAGGCGGCGATGTTGCTGCCGCCGCGGTCGAGCTCCGGGTTCAGCATCGGTGCATCCTGGCAGGACGGGCTTCGCGGGGCGGGAGGGTTTCCTCTCGGCCCTGCGCGGGCGGTCGCTCAGCTCGCGCTCCCGGCGCCCCGTGCGGTGTCCTCGGGCGCGTCCTGGCCCGCGTCGACGACGGTCTTGTCCGCGAGCGTGAGCTCGGGGGCGCGCAGGAAGCGCCGCCGGCGCTCGTCGGTCAGGAACGCCGCCAGCACTGCCGCCTCGGCGCGCAGGGACTGCGCCCGCTCCCCGTGGCCGCCGCCCTCGTACTGGTCGGCCTCGACCACGCGTTCGCGCATCTCGTGACCGATGATCTCGAGCACGTCGTCCACGGACATCTCGCGCCGGGCGGCCTCGGTGGCCCCGACGCCGGTGGCGGCGCCCGCGATGTGGCTCGGCGGGGCGTCGGTGCTCAGGAACGCGCCGGCGGGCACGGCCTCGGCGTTCTCGACCGCGCCGATCGTCGTCCGCAGCACCCGCACGGCGACGGCGTCGCGCGCCTTCATGGCCTGGGTCAGCGCGGCGCGCAGCTGCGCTCGCAGGGCGGACGCGTCGGCCCCCTCGGGGTGCGCCCCTCGGGCAGGCGATTCCGGGCTGCGCTGGTCGTCCTGCTCACGGCGGTCGTCCTGGTCGGCCTGGGGGTCACGGTCGTCCTGGGGCATCTGCCGACGGTACCGGCTCGGCCCGCGGCGCGGCCGTGTAATGGCGGCGCCGCCAGCGTCATGTGATGGGCATGGCCGTCGCGCCGATCGACCAGCACCTCCTCGATCCCGCCTTCTTCGCGCGCCAGCGCCGCCTGCGCCGACGGTGGCGGGTCGCCGCGACCGGCCTCGTGGTGCTGCTGCTCGCCGCCCCGGTCGTGTTCACCGTCGCGCAGCTCACCGATCCGCATCGGCCCGGGACGGCGCATCGGGTCGACGTGCCGGTGGCGGTCTGCGACCGTCCGGGCTCGTTGTGGCTGGGCGAGCGCACGTGGGCGTCGCACGTTCGCCTGCCGGCCGGTTGGCGCGAGGCCCGCCCGGAGGCGAGGGGCTCGATCTCGGGCACGCTCCTCGTGAACGCGCCCGATGTCGCGACCTTCACGGCGGATCGGGGTGGGGCGGTCCACTACCGGCGGCTGTCGCCGGGCGCGCTCGACGACCTGAGCTGCCCGATCCACTGACCGCCAGCAACCCGGGGACCGCTGACGTGGTGGCCGCCGACCCGGAGGGTCAGTGATCGGGGACGGGGTCTATGGCGTCGCGGTGAGCGCCGTGCCGAGGGACTCGAACGGTGACGGTGCTTCGTAGGCGAACCGCGCGATGTCCGCGGTCGCCGCGGCGACGTCGACGCGGGGGACCGCTTGCGCCTCGGTGCAGTAGACGTAGGCCGTCGCGCAGTAGTCGTCGACGCGCTCGGCGATGCCCCACGCCAGCAGACCCGGGAACACGCCCTTCAGCCACCCGCCGCCGGCCGGCGGGTTCGTCTGCTCGTAGGCGGCCAGCTCCGCCTCCTGCCCGAGGGGGAACGCCTTCGCCCCGATCTGCTGGATGGTCACCGTGAGCTCGCGCTCGAACATGATCGGGTCGAGCTCGTGCCAGCGGTAGAAGCCGACGAGATCGGGGTTGCCGGCCATGGGCCCACGCTCGTTCTCCTTCTCGGCGACGATCAGCGGGGCCCCGCTGTAGGGCGAGTGGAAGCGGCCCAGGCCCCAGGCGCTGCCGACGTAGTCCTCGAGGCCCGTCCCGCAGATCGTGGGCCGGTCGGTGTCGCCGTCGCGGTACACCTTGACCTCGCCCTCCCCGTACCAGTCGGCGTCGTCGATGACGCGCACGCCGACGTTGCAGCCGAGGAAGCGGCCCGGGCCGCGAAGGCCCTCCGTGATGACGAAGTCGCGGCGCATCGTCGTCGGGTTCTCGCGGCGGAACGTCGCGTGCAGCAGGCCGAGGTCGTCGGGGAGCGACGGCTGCAACGTGTAGTCGACCTGGTAGTACAGCAAGGTCCGCCCGCGGCCGCTGTTCCAGAACTCGATGCGGATGCGGTCGTGGAACGGCATCGGCACGTACGAGTTGAACCCGCGCCCCTCGAGCACCGACAGCAGGCTCGAGGTGTACGGGGCGAGGCGGCCGTGGGGAAGACCGAAGAAGTCGACGACCGGCACCGAGATGCTCGGTTCGGTGGCGTCGCCGTAGAAGACCTCGAGCACGAGCCCCCGCAGGTGCTCGGGCGGCGCCGCCGGGAAGGTCATCCAGAGGTGGCGGACGATGCCCGGGCCGCGGATGTCCGCCAGCACCACGCGCTCGTCCGCCCGCAGGAGCTTGCTCGGAGCGCCCTTGCGGCCGCCGTGTGCCTGCCCGGCGGCGTCGCGGGCGCCGCTCGGGTTCTCGAACGACGCCGCCCGGGCGTCGATGCTGGTGTCGATGACCGCCGGGTTGCTGCTGGCGCGATCGATCATGGTGGGTCCCCCTCGGCCTCTTCCGCTCGAGCTGACGAGCCGCGCCATCATGGACGCTCCGCTCCGGGGGTGCAGCCACGCCGGTCGCCGCCCCGACGGATCGAGACCTGTGCCGTGCTCGCGGCGCAGTCGTCGGACGGCGTCCCCGGGCGCGGTTGTTACCCTGCCCCGCCATGGCTGCCGGCGACTCGCTCCCGTTCGATCCGATCGTCGAGGCCCGCCGCCACTGGCAGGAGCGGGGCTGGGACGAGGTCGCCGACGCCATGGCGGCCGTCACCTCGGTGATGCGCGTCGAGCAGATCCTCTTGGCGCGGGTCGACAAGGTCCTCAACCCGTTCGCGCTGACGTTCGCCCGCTACGAGGTGCTC
>CAYUOL010000234.1:0-10632 GCA_964446345.1 uncultured Iamiaceae bacterium
CCCAACCTGCCGCCGAGACTTGCCTCGAGCAGGCGGCTTGACATAGGAGCAAGCGATGGTCTTCAAGGCGCAGGTGTGTCCGAACTGCGGGGCGCCGCTCACGCTCGTCGGCAACCAGTGCTCGTTCTGCAAGATCCCGCTCGCGCAGGTGGCCGACGGGGCCGGCGTCGAGGTCGCACCGTCGGTCGAGCCGCCGCCCGCGGGCGATCCGTCGGCGCCGTTCTCGATGCGGGTCGACGACGTGTTCTCGATCAAGAAGCGCGGCACGGTCGCGACGGGGACCATCAACGCCGGCACGCTGCGGGTCGGCGACCCGCTCGTGATCGAGGGGCCCGGCGGGACCAAGGCGACGTCGTGCAAGGCGATCGAGGCGTTCCGCAAGACGATGGACACGGCAACGGTCGGTGACCAGGTCGGGCTCATGCTCGCCGGCATCGAGAAGGCCGACATCTCGAGCGGCGACTGGCTGCGTTCGGCCTGACCCGTCGATCCGGCGGGTAGCGTCGGCTCGTCTACCGGTCGCGGGGCTTCGGGGGGTTGTCATGACAGGTTCGACGGCAGGTTCGACGGCAGGTTCGGGGTCTGGGTCGGGGATTGGTTCGTTCGGCATGAGCGACGAGGTCCGCGAGCTGCGGGCGCGCATGAAGGAGCTCATCGACGACGTCGTGATCAAGGCGGAGCCCGAGCTCGAGCGCCAGGCCGAGCACGGCTACCACCCCGACACGGGCTTGCCCCTCGAGCTCTACGAACTGGCAGAGGAGCGCGGCGACGACACGACCCGGGGCGTGCGCGGCCCGGGCGACGCCGGCAGCCGCAACCGCTCCGGGCTCATGGCCGACCTGAAGGCCGAGGCCAAGGCCCGCGGCTTGTGGGCGCTCGGGCACCCCACCGAGATCGGCGGTGGCGGCTTGCCGTTCATGGACTTCGTCTACCTCAACGAGATCATCGGTCGCTCCGAGTACGGCCAGTTCGCGGTCGGCTCGGTGAGCATGCAGGACTCGATCATGCTGAACCTCTACGCCAGCGACGCCCAGCGGGAGCGCTTCCTGCAGCCGCTCGTGGCCGGCGACGTGTACCCGTCGGTCGGGCTGACCGAGCCCGAGGTGGCCGGCAGCGACCCCACCCTCATGCAGGCGACCGCGTACCTCGACGGGGACGAGTGGGTCATCAACGGCCACAAGTGGTTCACGTCGGGCGCCTCGCGCGCCGCGTTCACGACCGTGTTCGCGAAGACCGAGCCCGACGCCGAGAAGCACATGCAGTTCAGCTCGATCATCGTCCCCACCGACACGCCGGGCTACCTGATCCAGCGGGCCGTGCCGACCATGGGCCACGTGGGCGGGCAGCACTGCGAGGTGGTGTACAACGACGTGCGCGTGCCGAAGGAGAACCTGCTGGGCAACCGGGGCGAGGGCTTCCTCATCAGCCAGAAGCGCCTCGGGCCCGGCCGCATCTTCCACTGCATGCGCTGGCTCGGTCAGGCCCAGCGGGCCTTCGAGCTGATGTGCGATCGGGCGCTGTCCCGCCACGCCCACGGGTCGCTGCTCGCGGAGAAGGGGGCGATCCAGACGATGATCGCCGAGTCCGCCGCGCAGATCCAAGGGGCCCGCTTGATGACCCTCGACGCGGCGCGGGCGCTCGACGCCGGCGGTGACGCCCGGGTCGCGATCAGCCTCGTGAAGTTCCACGGTGCGCAGATGCTGCACGACGTGGTGGACCGGGCGATCCAGGTCCACGGGGCCCTCGGCGTCACCAGCGACACGCCCCTCGACAAGATGTACCGCGAGGCGCGCTACGGGCGCATCTACGACGGGCCGGACGAGGTGCACCACATGGTCGTCGCCCGGAACCTGCTCAAGAACTACAAGGACCGTGCGCCCTGGTCCTGAGGCCGAGCGCTGGTCCCGAGCCCGGTCGGGAGTTCGGTAGATTCGGCGGGTGCGCTTCCTGTCCCGCCTGCCACGCCTCCGTCAGGACGTCACGGGCGTCGCGCGCACGGTCGACGGGGTGACGCTCGGTCGCTGGCTGGCGGGGCTCGTGCTGCGGTCCCCCGAGATCGTCCGCACCGGTGGGCTCGTGGCGGCCGACGCCGTGGTCGGTGACCGGATCACGCGCCTGAAGGTGCCGAGCGGGCAGGTCGCGCTGGTCCCGGGCCGATCGTTCAGCGCCGCCCGCGAGATCTACTGCCGCAACGTGTACCTGCGGCGCGGCCTCGAGGTGCGCGCGGGCGGCTGGGTGGTCGACCTCGGCGCGAACCAGGGCATGTTCTCGACCTTGTGCGCCGTGATGGGGGCACCGGTCGTGGCCGTCGAGGCGCAGCCGAAGTTCGCCGACGAGATCGCCGCGCTCGCCCGCCTGAACCGCGTCGAGGACCGCGTGCACGTCGTGACGGCGCTGATCAAGAGCAACCGCGCCGACATCGGCGCCACCGGTGTGCTCACCGACGAGGAGCGCTGGCGCACCGCCACCCACACCGACGGTTCGGCCCCGGTCGAGCTGGGCATGAACGAGCTGCTGGCGAAGTTCGGCATCGATCGGATCGCGCTGCTCAAGATCGACATCGAGGGTGGGGAGTTCAGCCTGCTCGATCCCGCCGACGACCTCGGGTGGCTCGACCAGGTCGACCAGGTCGCGATGGAGGTCCATCCCACGTTCGGGTCGGTGCCCGCGCTCGTGGACCTCTACCGCGCCCACGGGTTCACCGTGGAGCAGACCGACAACGACGGGGTCGCGGCGGCGCCGACCGATCCGGGCGTGTCGTACGTGTACGCGCGGCGGCGCTGAGGTTCCGCCGGGTCAGGCCGGCGGCGGCACGGTCGGCGCCGGGATGAAGAGCGCCTCGCGGTAGTAGCGGAGCTCCGCGACGCTCTCGCGGATGTCGTCGAGCGCCCGGTGGCCCTCGGCCTTGCGGGGGGCGTTCGTCAGCACCGCGGGGTTCCAGCGCTTGGCCAGCTCCTTGATCGTCGACACGTCGACCGATCGGTAGTGCAGGAACTCCTCGATGTCGTTGAGGTAGGCCGCCAGGAAGCGTCGATCGGTGCCGATGGAGTTGCCGCACAGCGGCACCGTGCGCTCGGTCGGGATGTGCTCCTTGAGGAACGCCAGGGTCCGGGCCCCGGCCTCCTCGAGCGTGATGGTCGACGCTTCGATCTCGGGGAGCAGCCCGCTCTTGGTGTGCATCTTCACCACGACGTCGTCCATGGTGGCGAGCTTCTCGGGCGGCTGGTGGATCACCAGGTCGGGGCCCTCGGCGATGATCTCGAGGTCGTCGTCGGTCAGCAGCGTCGCGATCTCGACGATCACATCGCTCGTGTGGTCGAGGCCGGTCATCTCGAGATCCATCCAGGCAAGCACGGGCGGCATCGTAGCCACCCGAGCCTCATGACCCCGTTCTGGCGAGGGTTCGCGTCGGTCTCTCCGACGCGGATGCTCGCACGAACGGCGGGAGGCCCCGCGGGCGGGTCAGAGGTCGGTCGGGCGGCGTCGCGTCGTCGGCGCCGGTGCCGCGAGCACGTCGGCGATGCGCTCGGCGGCGTGCCCGTCCCAGAGCGGCGGGCACCGCGGGGTGATGCCGTCGCGCAGGATGGCGCGGGCCTCGCCCAGGATGCGCAGCGGGTCGCGGCCGACGAGCACGTTCGTGCCGTGCTCGACCGTGATCGGGCGCTCGGTGTTGTCGCGCAGGGTCAGGCAGGGGACGCCCAGCGCCGTGGTCTCCTCCTGCACACCGCCCGAGTCCGTGAGCACCAGGCGGGCGCGTGCCTCGAGGGCGAGGAAGTCGAGGTAGCCGAGCGGGTCGATGAGGCGGATGTCGCCGCGCACCCCGATCGCCTCGACCCCGGCCCGCGCGCGCGGGTGCAGCGGGAACACGAGCGGCAGCTCGCCGGCGAGCTCGTCGAGCACCCCGAGCAGGCCGCGGAGCACCTCGACGTCGTCGACGTTGGCCGGGCGGTGCAGCGTGACGAGCCCGTAGTCGCCGGGGGAGAGGCCCATCACGCTGAGCACGGGACGGGCCTCCGCGTGGGCCACGTTGGCGCGCAACGTGTCGATCATGACGTTGCCCACGAGGTGGATCTGATCGGGTCGGTAGCCCTCTCGGGTCAGGTTGTCGACGGCGTCGGCCGACGGCGCGAACAGGTAGTCGCTGATGCGGTCGGTGACGACGCGGTTCACCTCTTCGGGCATCGACCAGTCGCGGCTGCGCAGGCCGGCCTCGACGTGCGCGACCATCGACCCCCCTTTGGCGGCGACGATGGCACAGGCCATGGTGGAGTTCACGTCGCCCACGACCACGACCACGTCGGGGCGGTACGTGTCGACGACCGGCTCGAACGCGGTCATCACCCGCGCGGTCTGCTCGGCATGCGTGCCGGAGCCGACGCCGAGGTGGATGTCCGGGGCGCGCAGATCGAGCTCGGCGAAGAACGTGTCGCTCATCGCCTGGTCGTAGTGCTGGCCCGTGTGCACGAGGATCACCTCGACGCCGCGCTGCTCGAGCGCGGTCAGCACGGGCTTGATCTTCATGAAGTTGGGTCGCGCCCCGGCGACGCAGATCGCCCGCATCGCCGGGCAGCGTAGTGCTCGGTCGGGGCGCCGGGACCCGGGGCGCGGACCACTACCTTGGAGCGGTGGCGAACGACACCCAGCAGAACGTCGCGGTGACGTTCGGGGCCAACCTGGTGCTCGCCGCCATGAACGCGGTCACGGGCATCGTCCTGGCCCGGTTGCTGCTGCCGGCAGGTCGCGGCGAGCTGCAGGCGGTGCAGACGTGGGCGTTCGTCCTCGGCACCATCGCGGTGCTCGGCGTCGACCAGTCGGTCGTGTACTTCGTGTCGCGGCGGCGCGACGAGGCGGGCAGCACGATCGCCTCTGCGATGGTGGTGGTGCTCGGGGCGTCGCTGGTGTTCACCGCGATCGCGTGGCTCGTCGTGCCGAGCCTGCTGCACGAGCAGAGCGACGCCACCAAGGAGCTCGCTCGCCTCTTCGTGCTGATCATCCCGGTGTACGCGCTCTCGCCGTTGCCGATGCAGGCGCTGCGAGCCCTGAACGCGTTCGCCTCGTGGAACGTGATGCGCGTGCTCGCGTCGGGGATGTGGCTCGTGCTCGTCGTGGGGGCGTGGGCCACCGGCCACCTGTCGGTCGCGGTGCTGGCGTGGGGCTTCTTCGCCACGCAGGTCGTGTTCTTCGTCGTGGCCTCGGCGGTCGGGATGCGCGCCGCCGGCGGCCCGTTCCGCGTCCGCCCCGCGCGGTTCGGGGGCCTGCTGCGCTTCGGGCTGCCGAGCGTGCTGGGGACGGTGCCGCAGCTGCTGAACCTCCGGCTCGACCAGATGCTGCTCGCCGCCTTCGTCGCCCCGCAGGAGCTCGGCCTGTACGTGGCCGCCGTCGCGTGGACGAGCGTGCTGTACCCGGCGCTGAGCGCGCTGGGCCCGGTGCTCTTCCCCCGCATCGCATCGGAGACCGAGCCCACCGAGCGGTTCCGCCTCATGGCGAAGGGCTTCCGGGCCGTGATCGTGGTGTCCGCCGCGGTCGTGGCGCTGGTGCTCGTCGTCACGCCGTTCGGCGTGCGGCTGCTGTTCGGGCCGGCGTTCGACGGTGCCATCCCTGCGGCGCTCATCCTCGTGACGGCGGGCGGGGTGCTGGCCGTCGCCGGCGTGCTGCAGGACGGCTTCCGCGGTCTCGGCCGGCCCGCCGAGGTGCTGTGGTCGGAGCTCATCGGGCTGGCGGCGACCGCGCTGGCACTGGCGGCGCTGCTGCGCCCGCTCGGGATCGTGGGCGCGGCGCTCGCCTCGATGGTGGGCTACACGACGACGGTCGTGGTGCTGCTGGTGCGCCTGCGGCGGGCCGCCGGCGACGAGCCGCTGGCGCTGGTGCCGCGCGGGCAGGACGTGGTCGACGTGATCCGCGCGGTGCGCACCGTCGCCGGACGCGGCCTCGATCGGCTGCGCCGCCGCGGCGGGTCAGGAGGCGGGTCGAACGAAGGGTCGGACGATGGGTCGAGCGGTCGCGCCGGCGAGACCACGGCCGACACCGGGGGCACCGACACCGACCGAGGCACCGAGACGAGCGCCGACCCAGGCACCGACACGGGCACCGGCACCGGCACGAGTGCGGTCAGGCCGACGTCTTCTGGTTGACCTTGCTCTTCGAGGGGCTCACCGAGGCCTCGGGCGCCTGGGAGCGTCCCCCGACCAGCCGGCCGAGCCCGGAGCGCTTCGACTCGGTGCCCTCGTACCCGTAGCCGTACCCATAGCCGTACCCATAGCCGTAGCCGCTCTGGCCGGGCCCGCTGTTCATGACCGTGCCGATGATCGGGGCCTCGACCTGGTTGAGCATCTCGAACGCGCGGTGCGCTTCCTTGCGCGTCGTCGAGCCGGCCGCCACCACGAGGATCACGGCGTCCATGAGATCGGAGATCACGAGCGCATCCGACACGGGCAGCACCGGTGGGGTGTCGAAGACCAGGATGTCGCTGTTGTCCTTGAGCAGCTGGACCAGGTCGGCGGCCCGACGGCCCGAGAGCAGCTCGGACGGGTTGGGCGGGTTGGGGCCCGACGCCAGCAGGTGGAGGGTCGGGATGCCGTCGACCTGCTGCAGCGCGTTCTGCAGCGGCGTCTCGCCCAGCAGCACCGAGGTGAACCCGACCGCGTTGCTGGCGTTGAAGAACTCGTGCACCCTCGGGCGGCGCAGGTCGCAGTCGACGAGGATGACGCGCAGCCCGGCGCGGGCCAGTGCCACCGCGATGTTGGCCGACGTGGTCGACTTGCCGTCCTGCGCGCGGGGGCTGGTGACCTGCAGCGCGTGGATCGGTTGCTCGAGGCCGGCGAACTGCACCGAGGTGCGCAGCGTCCGGTACGCCTCGGACGTCGGCGACGAGGGGTACTCGATGGACGCGAGGTGCGCCTCGGTGCGGCTCTTCCACTCGGGCAGGTACGGGATGATCGCGAGCAGGGGGGCCGAGTCGGTGGCCGCCTCGAGGTCGTTGCGGCCCTTGATCGAGTCGTCGAGGAAGTCGATCAGGAACGCCGCGGCGACGCCGAGCAGCAGACCGATGAGGGCGCCGAGCATCATGTCGCGCTTGGGGGCGGGGCTGCTCGGCCCGCCGGCCGGCTTCGCCGGCGAGATGATCTGCGGGCCCCCCGTCTCCGCGTACTGCTGGCTGATCTGCAGCTGCGACAGGTTCTTCTCGAGCACCTCGCGCTGGGCGGCGAGCGAGTCGCGCTGCGCCCGGTTCGACACGGGTGTCGTCGTGGCGACCGAGGGGGCCGGCGTGGACTTGTCCTTCGGGTCGCGGGTGGTGGTCGTGGCCACGGGCGCCGCTGCATCGGCGTCGTCGAGCGCCTTGAGCTGGCGGTCGATGTCGTCGAGCTTGGCCTGGGTGATCTGCGCCGTGGAGGCGAAGTCGTCCACGCTGAACTGGCGGCGGGTCTCGACGTAGGCGTCGGCGTAGCGGTTGGCGATGTCGGACGCCTTCTGGGCGTTGGTGTCGTTGACGTTGATCTGCAGGACCGAGCCGCGACCGACGACGACGGCGCTGGCGGTCGCCGGGTAGCCCAACTTGGTCTCGGCCGCCCGCTTGACGACGTCGCCGTTGAAGAACTGCAGCTCGATCTCGGCGATGAGGTCGGAGTTGGTCGGGCCCTTGGTGGGATCGGAGGGGTTGGCCGACGGCTTCTGGATCAGCACCCGGGCGTTCGAGGCGTAGACCGGCGTCTGCAGGTAGGACCACACGAGCGCCAGCGCCGTCATGATCACCACCGAGCCGATGACCACCCACTTGCGTCGTACGAGCACCAGCAGGTGATCCCGGACATCCAACTCGAGCGGGGCGGTCTTCTCGGCCATAGAACCCACCAGAGTAGCCCGGCAGGCCGTCCGCTCCGAGCCAGCCCGAGGGAGCCCGAGGAGGCGGGTGTCGAACGTGGCGGCGCCAGGACGGCGACGCATCCCGCCACGCAGCGTCGTCGGTTGTCGGCACCGCAACGAGGAGTGGCGGAACCTGCGTCCTCGCCTGGCGGGCGCCTCGCCGCCCTGGCATCCACCTCGTTCACCAGACTCCTATGCTGCCTGCTCTTATGCGCTCGACCCGTCGCCGCGCCTCCCGGGAGCCCACCCCGCGCGTGCTGTACGTCGGCGCGAAGTTGGACGGCGTCGGCGGCATCCCGAGCTACTCGCGGGCGGTCATCGACGCCCTGCGGGCGCACGCCGAGGTCGAGACCCTCAACCTCGTGCTGTCCGGCTCGGCGGCCGACCAGGCCAAGGCCTTCGCCCGCGCCGCCGCGGTGCTGGCGCAGCGCCGGCCCGACCTGCTCGTGCTCGGCCACGTGGGGCTCGGGCCGATCGGCCTCGCGTGGCGCGCGGCCGGCGGCCGCTACGCGGTCATGGCGTACGGCATCGAGATCTGGGGGCCGCGCACGGCGCTGCTGCGGCGCACGCTGCGCCACGCGCACCGCGTGTGGCCGATCTCCTCGTTCACGCGCGACGAGGTCCGGCGCGCCGAGCCCCTCGCGACGGTGGGCCCGGGCCTCGGTGGCTCGATCGACGAGAGCTTCTTCCAGGACCGCGACGCCGACCGGGCGCGCGACCGCGCCGCGCCGCTGCGCGTCGCGTTCGTCGCCTCGCTCGAGAACGTCGAGTACAAGGGCGCCGACACGCTGGTCGAGGCGGTCCTGCGCGTCGCGACCACCAGGCCCATCTCGTTGCGCATCGTCGGATCGGGCCGCGGGTCGGACGACCTCGCCCGCTTCGTCGCCGAGCGCGACGAGCGGGACGTCATCGAGATGGTCGGTCGGGTCGACCACGACGAGCTGCTCGCGGAGTACCGCACCTGCGACGTGCTCGTGCTGCTCAGCCGGTTCCGCCGGGGCGAGGTCCCACGCGGGGAGGGGCTCGGCCTCGTGGTGCTCGAGGCGGCCGCGGCGGGCGCGGCCGTGATCGGCACGCGCGCCGGCGGTGCGGGCGACACCGTCGTCGAGGGCGAGACGGGGCGCCTGCTCGAACCGGGCGACGTCGATGCGCTGACCGAGGTGCTGCAGGCGTGGGCGGACGACCCGGCCGCGGTGCGGGCCATGGGGGAGGCGGGACGCGCGTTCGTCCGCGCGCACCACAGCCGCGAGGCGTTCACCGCCCGCGTCGGGGAGGCGCTCTCGGCGACGCTCGCCGCGCCCGTGCGGTCGGGGCCAGCTGCGGACGGACCGGTCCACGTCAACGCCGTCGGCGCGGTGATGGGTGGCGCCGCCCGCCACCTCGCCCCGTTCCTGCAGGCCGTGGCCGCGCAACGCCCCGAGTGGGACCTGCGCCTGGTCGCGAGCGAGGGCGCCGAGGTCGGCGACCTGCCGGCCGCGGTGACCGTCACGCGGGTGCCGCGCTTCTCGGTGCCGCAACGGCTCGTGTGGGAGTCCACCACCTTGCCGCGCAGCCTGCGCTCGAGCGGGGCGCGGGCGCTGCTGAACCTGACGAACAGCGGGCCCTTCCTGGCGCCCTGCCCCTCGCTCGTCTACCAGCGCAACCCGATCTTCTTCGACCGGGCCTGGGTCACGGCGCTGCCCGCGCGCCAGCAGCGTGCCGCGCTGGCGCGGCGCCAGCTCGCGTTCGCGCAGCTCCGGTTCTCGGCCGGCGCCGTCGTGCCCAGCGCGGCCATGGCGGCGATGCTCCGCGACTGGCACGGGTTCCCCCGCCGCTGCCCGGTGCACGTCGTGCACCACGCGGTGGACACCGAGCGCTTCTCGTTCTCGCCCCGGGACTGGCCGCCGCCCGTCAGTGACGATCGGCCGTTGCGGCTCACCGCCGTGGGCCTTCCGTCGGCGCACAAGGACCACCAGACCGCGCTGCGCATCGTGCGCCGCCTCAACGACCAGGGCGTGCCGACCACCCTCGAGCTCACGGTCGACCCGACCGATCCCGACCCGTTGATCCAGGCGCTGGTGCAGCTGGCGCGCGACCTGGGGCTGGAAGACCGCGTGCGCTTCGCCGGTTCGGTGCCGAGCGTCGAGGTCGTCTACCAGCGCAACGACGTCATGCTCTTCTCCTCGATCACCGAGTCGTTCGGGTTCCCGGTCGTCGAAGCCATGGCGTCGGGCATCCCCGTCGTCGCGAGTGCCATCGCGACGAACCGCGAGCTGCTGGGCCCGGGTGCGCGCCTCTTCCCCGTCCGCGACGTCCACGCCGGTGCCGACGCGGTGCTCGCCCTGCTGCGCGAAGACCCCGAGGCGCTACGCCGAGGGCTCGCCGCCGCCGCCGCCCGGGCCGCGACCTTCAGCTGGGAGCGCAACGCCGCCGCCGTGATCGAGCTGATCGAGCGCGCCGGCTGACGGCTCGGGTTCGGTGCCGCGATCGCGTCGCGGATCATCCGCCCCGGCTCGGGCCCCCTCGTCGACCGCGATGCCCGCGAGCAGGTCGGGCACGTCGACCGGCTCACCCAGGGTGGGTTGCGGACCGATGTGGCGGTGGTGGCGTGGCCGCGTGGGCGCGACCTCCTCGGGCTCGGGTACCTCGAGCACGGCGGCCCACCGGGCGACGAGGTAGAGGAACCCGGCGAAGGGCAGGACGAGCACCAACGGGGTGATGCCCGACTCGAGCGACGCGAGCACCTGCAGGCTCACGACCGTGCCCGTGACGATCGCGGCGGGGCGCCGGCTG
>CAYUOL010000235.1:0-1388 GCA_964446345.1 uncultured Iamiaceae bacterium
TAAATCTTGCTGTGAAGCATCGGCCTGTAGCGCGCGAACGGATTCTTCCTGCCTCCAGTCATCCGGCTCATGCCGAGATGAACGAACAGGCTGCCGAGCGCTACCTCGGCGTCGAGCAAGCCGTCGAGGGCCTCGAAGGCGCGGAACGTGCCGGCCCCCACGACGAGCGCCGTGAGCTTCGCCGGGTCGGACAGCACGGGATCTTCGATCTGCTCGATCCCGCTGGGCGTTGCGAATCCAGTCACCATCGAGACCGACACACAACGCGCGATTTGATCGCGCAGCCGGGACGCGATCTCCTTCTGCGGTCTGCCGAACAATACTTCGACCTGAACACCCATCCCCTGTTCCTCCGCACCCTTGTCGCCCAACACACCCGAATTGTTCGACTACAACCGCCAAATGCGCCGTAAATCCATGGTCTGGTCTTGCTTGTGAGACACCAGCACTTGCCAGCGCGCGGTTGCGGTCGCGAACCGCGCGTAAATCCGACCCTGGTTGTCCTGTCCGGTCGAAAAATGCCGCTCCCACCATCCCTCGTGGCCTGACAGCGATTTCCATCCCGGGGGCAGTCCTCGTTCCTGCCGGTCGAGCGCGGCCAGCACCTTCCAGAGGATGGCCCTGTCGGGCAACTCGACCGCGATGAAGCGCATGCTGCTGCCGACGAATTCCAGCCGGGGCACCAATCCCGCGGCAGCAACGGCCAGTTCCACTTCCAACTTGCTAGTTTTGGCACTCGAGGCGGGCGGCGGCGTGGACTCCAGCTGTTCCCGCAGCGCCGTGGCCTCTGCCTCTACTTCGGCAAACCGGACGGACAATGCACCGAGACTTTCCCTCAGGGACCGGAGTTCCGGCGTTTCATCCGGCGCTGGGATCGCCACGACGGCGCGCGCCTGTTCGAGCTGGGCCCGAAGCCGCGACTGGGAGGCTTGTGCAGTAACCAATGCCTGGACGAGCAAACTTTCGCGCAGGGACGTCTCTTCCTCGACCGCAACTGCCGCCCGGACGTCCTGGAGAATATCCGTCAGCTTCCCGACACTTTCGTCTGGCATGGCCCCCACGCGGATGAACCAATCGCCAGCGCCACCTGACAAATTGGGACCGCTGCGGAGAACCTCGAATCCCGCCTGGGTAAGCCGTCGCTCGGCTTGCCTGCAGGCCTGCACGGTTCCGTCGACGAAGAGATAGGCCTCGCCATCGTGGGGAGACCGCGCGAGCGACCAGGGCGCTGGCTGCCCTTCGAACGGGCTGCAGTCCCCTGGCACCACACCCGGATCGGCCACCTCGATCCAGTCGCCATCCCGCAGAGGGAAGACCAGCCCGCCCCACTTCGCCCCCGGTGCGTCATCGGGCAGACGCAGGAGCTCGAGCGTTTGCCGCGCGATCTC
>CAYUOL010000235.1:1488-3383 GCA_964446345.1 uncultured Iamiaceae bacterium
GGCTCGTCAAGGCCGAGCGCGCACTCGATCGCTTTCTCGCCGCGCTAGAAGAGCGCATTCCCTTGGCGACGCCGGCAAGCCTTCAGGCGGAAGCCAACGCGATCCTGGAGAAGTCGCTCGCGACGCAGGAGCAGTTCGCTACCGAAGTCGCGGTCAATATCGGTGGCCGTCTCGACTCGGCCCTCGACCATCGCCTTGGTGAGCATATCGGTCCCTTGAGGGAAGCGATCGAGCGCCTGTCACAGGGTATCGGCACCAAGAGCGAGGACACTCTGCGCACGCTGCTCGAGCAGTTCCGCGACATGCTGCAAGGCAGCGCCCAAGGTCATATGGAGAAGTTGGCAGCCGCACTGGCGGATACCTCGGGTGCCATGGAACAGATCCGCAGTGGCCTGAAAGAAGCCGCCGACCGAATGGCGAGTGCTGCCGATCAGATCGCCGACCAGATGGGGCGCAACGCCGAGCAGGCCATGGCCCGCATCACCCAGCAGATGGAGGGCTTGGTCGGCGAGTTACGAACATTGGCCGAGCAATCCCGGTCCGCTGGCAACGACGCCATGGCCCAAGCCGCAGCCCGCATCGCCGAGGCGGGCGAGTCCTTCGCACAGGCCGCTCGCGCCATTTCGACCAGCCTCGAGGAGACGGTGGCGGGAATCACGACGCGGCTTGGCGGAGAAGCCGAAGCTGCGACCCGCCGGATGACGGAAGAAATCACCCGAGCGATTGCGTCACTGAAGGATCTGGCTGAACAGAACCGCGCTTCTGGCGATAAGGCAACGCGTGCCATGGCCGAGCGGATCGGGCAGGCCGCCCTTGGATTCGAGCGAAGCGCCGCCCAGGTCGCAGAGGCACTTGCCGGTGGCGCGGGCGACGCCGCAGAAAAACTCACGGCGGCGGTTCAGGAACTGCGGGACCACTTTGCGCGTCTCGCGACCGACCTGGCGGGAAATTTGGGCAAGGCCGGAGAGCACATCGAGCGGCAGGGCCGGGACGGCGCCAGTGCTCTCACGGAGGCTGCTCAGGCCGCGGCCGCCGCGCTGCGGACGGGCGGAACAGAGGGCGGCGAAGCCATTCGTGCGGGTGGCACGGACGCCAGTCGTGGACTTCAGGCGGCCGCCGGAGAACTGGCGGCCCCGGCGCGCGAGATGGCTCAACGTATCGCGGCCCTCCAAACCGAAGCGCTCGAACTCGGTCGCGCCCTTGCCGGGATGCGTCAGGCGTCAATCGATGCAACGGCTCCGTTGCAGTCAGCGACAGCCGATCTCGTCAAACTCGGCGCCTCCGGCCAGAAGACGGCGGCAGACCTTGCCGTTGCTGCACAACGCATTGCACCACTAGCAGAGACGATCACCGGCGCCATGAAGCAACTGGGCGACGCAGAGCGACGGTTGGGTACCCTGAGCCAAAATCTGGAGAACGTACTTCTCCACTTCGGGGAGCTCGACACGTCGCTCGGCAAGGTCTTCAAGGATCTTCGCGAGGGCTTGAGCGGGTTCGCCTCCCAGATCACAACCTTCGTCACCCAAACCAACAACGATATGGCCAAGGCAGTGACTACGCTCAATGGAGCCGTAATCGAATTGCGCGAAACCTACGAAGACACACGCCCTCCCGGAAAGCAGAAGTAGAGACAGGTCATGGCCCGCCTGCGCGAAGATCCAGAAGAGTCCGGAGATGGTTACTTTGCCTCCATCAGCGACCTCATGGTCGGAATACTTTTCGTCTTCCTCCTGATGCTTGCTGTGTTTGCGATCAAGTATGCCGATGAAGACAAGGACAAAGTGATCGAACAGCTCAGGGCAACTGTGAAGGAACGGGATGCTGAGATCATCGGGCTCAAGCAGCATGTTGCTGCACTCACCGCCGAGCGCAACGACTTGCAGGGAGTCGTCAAG
>CAYUOL010000235.1:3483-10606 GCA_964446345.1 uncultured Iamiaceae bacterium
GGCCAGGGCATTCTCCGCCTCTCGAGCCAAGGTCTCTTCGAACTGGACAAGGACGATTTCACCGCAAAGGGTAGAGATAACGCAAAGGCGTTGCTCGAGGAAATGAGCCGCCTTCTTCCCTGCTATTCAAAGCCTTCCGCAAGCGCGGGCCAGTGCAATTCGCTACAGCCGATCTTCGAGACAATCCTTATCGAAGGTCATACCGACATCCTGCCCACGGATCGTCGCGGCGGAAATTGGACGCTGTCGACCGATCGGGCCCGCGCCTTCCTAGAACTGATGGGCGGATCGGCTCCGTCACTACGCGAGCTCCGGAACAATACGGGGCAGCCCCTCGTCGGCTTGGCGGGTTACGGCGATTCGCGCCCGCGCGTTGACATTCCAGGCAACGACGAGGGCAATCGACGAATTGAAGTGCGCTTCCTTCTCTCGGGCGAACGCGGAAATTTACAGGGCCGCATCCACCGCCTGGAGGATCTCATGGTTGAGCTTCAGAAGCTGGCACGCCCATAACTATGAAAGCGCTCGCCACAGAGCTCGAACTTCTGCGCAATCTGGTCGGCACCTTGCCGAAGCGGCGGGTGCTTGCGACCAATCAGCTTCGCCCGACGCGACGTGTGGCCGATCAAGTGCTGGCGCAATGGGACGAAGTCACGAAGGTATCGGAAGAGCGCCTCGCGACAGCAAGGCGAGCGATCCTGGCCGCCCAGCGGGTCGGAGATGACCTTTGGTCGCTTCCTGTCTCCATTCTTCGAGATGCGGTCTGGCTGCTGTGGCCGGAGGCCAAAGATGGCATCGATAGGATTCGACTGCGGCGTGCCATCATGGATCATGCAGGCACCACGACATCGATACTCCGCCGCCTCATCGATGCGTGGCTACTGCATTTCTCCGATGATGACAGCTTCATTGAAGTCGGCCGACGGATCGAGCGGCATCTGGCAACGCCGCAGGTCGGCTTGCTCGACTTCTGGAAGGAGACCCAGCGGGCATATGATCTTTTCAACGCCACCCAGGGGCCCGCCCAATTGGCCTCTCGGCTGCTCAAGGAGCCAGAGC
This sequence comes from uncultured Iamiaceae bacterium, assembly GCA_964446345.1. GTDB lineage: Bacteria > Actinomycetota > Acidimicrobiia > Acidimicrobiales > Acidimicrobilacustridaceae > CAYUOL01. The sequence continues at coordinate 4,543 of CAYUOL010000235.1, forward strand.
CCAGGACGCTGACAGCATGCCGGCTGGATACTCCCGTGCGGGCCGTTAGCGGATATTTGCGGGAGGTCCATCATGCGCTGTGCGACAAGCTCCCGGAGTTCATAGCCGGAGAGTCGGGCAGCGACATGCTGGGACGGGCAACGCGTTTCTATTCCCCGGACGGAGAATTGCGATTCGACGAACCCCGCGCGAATGGAGCAATGGCCGACGGGCTGGTTGGCGCGTGGCATCAGAAGAGCCGGCAGCCATCGGAACGCCTCAAGCTCGAAGTACTGACTTACCTTCGTCGTCACCTCGGAGATCCCAGGGTCGATCACCGTGGGCGATGGGCCCAAGCTTCGAGCAGGACGCGGCAGACCGTCAGGGGGTGGCTATCGAAGCTGTCCCTCGACGCCTTCTTCGATGTGGTTGGCCGATTTGCCGGCAGTGCCGGAATGGGCCATCAATGGAAGGCACGCAAGGCATTCTGGGGCGCATGCCTGCAGAAGGGACATATAAGCGATAGCTGGCTCGTACTTGGCGACAACGTCGCCCGTGCCATTGCCGACAAACCCGAGCTTCGAGATTGCTACGGACGCCTGATCGACGGCGATCCCAATCACTCGGTCCTGCTCATGCAAATCGGTGGCCTCGTGTTCTCAGAATGGACCTACAATGGAAAGCTGCGCGCATGGCCCAATGACTGGAAGAATGCGCCGAGGCTCTTTGAACTGAGATATCGAGGATCGGAAGTGAAGGCGGATTGCCTGCAGTTCCCGGCCCCTGCAGGCAGGCCGGATCTGGCAACGACGCGAAGTGATGGCGTCTCGCATACCGCTGTGTGGCAAGGTCGCGTCGCCGCTCTCCTGCGCCGGAAAGAAGGAATCGTCTTGGAACCTGACGACTGGCGTGTCCGATGAGCATCGATCTCAAATTTGCGTTTACGAAAACCGGCACAGAGTTCCGCCTGATCGCCGAGGGGACACACCAACCCGTCGATTCATGGGCCATTGCCGCTCCCGCAAACCTGCTGTCGGCCGTCGATCTCCTCAACCGCCTCGTCGCCGAGGACCGGGCGATTTCCGATGATGACATCGTCCTGGTCGAGCACGCTGCGATTGCCGACCTCTCTGCCGCGGAAGCCACCGCGCTCAAGCTGCCGCCGCTGTCAGAAGCCGTCGCGCGAATCTCGACAGCAGGGCTGGTCACCAGCCCAACTTTCTCCGCGACGATCGAATGGCGGCGCGATACCGGCCAGGCGCTGATCGGTGCGGACCGGATCGGCGCCTGGCTGAGTGTCGGCGGTCGCGCCGGCCGACTCTCTTCGCCGCTCTTCGCCATCGCCGAAGCCGTCTACGCCATCGGCGAGGCCAGCGCCGATCCAGCGAGCCGCCTACTGGCCGTCGGCAGGCTTCGCGAACTTCTTCCCGCCGCCGCCCAGGATGGTTCCGCCTCGATGGGAGGGGCACTGCCCGCCATCGAAATCGTGCAGGCGGATGCCTTTTCGCTCGATCTCGTGGGCGAGGGCGCTGCGACTCGGCTGGTGCCCATCCTTTACCGTGCCGGGGAGACATCGCCGCTGCTGCCGCCTGAACAGCAGGCCGCTTTCAGCGATCGTCAGTTCAATCAGTTCGCCGAGGCGCGGGCGATCTACACACTGCCCGGCAACCGCTTCGTAGTCCTCGCGCCCACGCTTCGTCGCGCCTTGACCGAGGTGCGGCGTCGCCAGTCCGGCCCGGCGTCCATGAAGCACGCGCTGATGGCTGCGCCGCGGGCCGTGCTGCGCGCGGCGCTCGAGGAGCCCGACGATCCGACTTTCGTCGACCGCATCGACTCGCTCTTCGTCGAGACACGTGCCTATTCCGACCGCGTGACCGGGCTCGGCATCTGGACGCCGCGCGTCGTCCCCTGGGTGCAGCGGGTCGGCACCGACTGGTTCGGCCCCGATGCACCGGCGGGGCGCGAGGCGCCGGGTGGACTTTTGGTGGGCGACCGGCGGCTCGATCTCACTCCAACCCAAGCCGAAACCCTGCGGGAACGTGTAGAGGACGCGCTCGGCCGCGGCGAGCCTGCAACGGTGTGGGCTCCAGAGGGCGAGCCGCCCGTCGTCGTTCCGGCCAACGAGGAGACGCGGCGTGCACTGACCGAACTCTCCAACCAGCGCACCGCCGCGCGGGCTCGCGCGGAGGGCGCGCTCGAACAGCCACAGCCGAAGCCCGTCGAGAGCCTTCTGATCCTGACCAACGAGGGCGAGGTCGAGCATAACCAGGACTTCGTGAGGCGCCACGGCCCAACCGTCGGCGTACCGCGCTCTTTGAGCACGACCCCCAAGCCGCATCAGCTCGACGGCGTCGCGTGGTTGCAGCAATGCTGGCTGGCGGGCCGGCCGGGCGTCCTATTGGCCGATGACATGGGGCTCGGCAAGACTTTGCAGGGGCTCGCCTTTCTCGCCTGGATTCGCGCGGGGATGGAGGCGGGGACAATCGCACGAGCGCCGATCCTAATCGTGGCGCCGACCGGTCTGCTTGCGAACTGGCAGGCTGAACATGATCGCCATCTCGGTGGCGAGGGACTGGGCGAGTGCGTCGCCGCCTATGGTCCAGGGCTGCGCACGCTGATGCGGCCTGCGACCGGTGACGTTCCCGGCCTTGATCCGGCGCGGCTTCGCGCGGCCAATTGGGTGCTTACGACCTACGAGACCTTGCGCGACTACGACCGAGACTTTGGCGCGATCCGTTTCGCCGTGCTGCTTGCCGACGAAGCCCAGAAGGTCAAGACGCCGGGCGCTCGCGTCACCGACGCCATAAAGGGCATGAATGCCGATTTCCGCATCGCCCTGACTGGAACGCCGGTCGAGAATCGGCTTGCCGACCTCTGGTGCATCATCGACGGAATCCACGCCGGTTGGCTCGGCGACCTCAAGGGGTTCAGCCGCCGCTATGAGGCCGAAACAAACCTGGAGCATCTGAAGGAGCTAAAGTCGCTCCTCGAAGGATCGTTTGGCAGGGCGCCTGCATTGCTCAAAAGGCGCATGAAGGAAGATGAGCTGCCCGATCTCCCAGTCGCCCAGATTCACATTGAAGAGGTCGCTATGCCTCCGCGGCAGGCGGAGGCATATGATACCGTCATCGCTAGTATCCGCGGACAGGATCGTCGGGGCGCGGTTCTAGAGGCACTGCAGCGGCTACGACTCGTAGCCCTCCATCCCGAGCCGGGCATGAATGCAAGCGACGAGGATTTCGTTGCCGCATCGGCCCGCTTGTCGGTCTGCTTCGAGGCCCTCGATCGCATTGCACGCAGCGAAGAGCGGGCTTTGATTTTCGTCGACAGCCTCGAGATGCAGTCGCGTCTGGCAGGACTGATCCAGCGTCGCTATGGCCTGCCCTCCCCGCCTGCGATCATCAATGGCGAAGTCGCAGGACACCGGCGCCAACAGAGAGTCGACCGCTTTCAGGCTTCGCCAGAGGGTTTCGACGCCATGATCCTCTCGCCGCGCGCCGGGGGTGTCGGCCTCACTCTCACCCGCGCAAATCATGTGATTCACCTTTCGCGCTGGTGGAACCCCGCAGTGGAGGACCAATGCACCGGTCGTGCCTTGCGCATTGGCCAGGCGCGCACCGTCCATGTTCACATCCCCATCGCGAGCCTTGGGGAAGGACGCCGCTCGTTTGATCAGAACTTGCACGATCTGCTGGAGCGTAAGCGAAAGCTCATGCGTGAAGCGCTCCTGCCTGGCGGTTTCACGCAGGGCGACCAGCAGCAGCTTCTGGATGCTTCGACCTCGGCACCGCCGTGATCAACGTCAGCGGCCGCCCAGACGCAAAGCATGAGGTCAGAAGATTTGGCGCCGAACATCGGCCGCCACGCAGAAAATGCTGGAGACTGGCCGGCACGAGACGATCAGGAGATCACCAAGGCCAAGAAGATCAATTCGTCCTACGTCAGCCGCGTTCTGAGGTTGACGCTGTTGGCGCCGCCGACGGTCGGGGCGATCCTAAATAGGCGGGCAGATGCTGTGCCGACACTCGCGGAGGCGATGACGGTGTTTCCGGTGGGGGTGGAGACTTCAGCAAAGCCCGCGCCTCGCGGCATGATGGTAGCCATAGCGTCGAGAACTGTGTCGGACGCGCTTGTCCGATCTTGTCGCATTCTGTTCCGCTTCCCAATCGGCGTATCTCCGCCCTTCCCCCTCTACTTGATACGCGGCTCTCACGCCTCACGCCATGGCGGTAGCCGCGCCGCAGAGGGAGAGGCGTCGCGAATCACTCTTCATTCGAGCGACTTCAGATACGCAATCAGGTCTCCGATCTGGGCCATTTCCAATCTGAACTGAGGCATTGCCGGATGCCAACGTCGACGCTGTTTCGATGACGCGCCGCGAGCGGGCCGCCCCTAGTTTCGGCCAAGCCTAGGGCAACGGCGAGACCCAGTCCCGTGCCGGTCCGGCGGCGATCCGCCCAACTGGTGGAGGAAACTTCGGGAAATGCGGTCGAGGTCGGCCTCGGCGATGCCAGGCTCCTGGTCGCGCACGGCATTCGCGGTCCTCGCTTGAGAGTTGGGTGTGTTCCGTACCCAAAGAGCCAAGAGGCCATCGAGAATTTATGCATCAACTCTATTCACGCAAATAATCAATTGACCGGATCCAACCGGATAACTATCTATTTTGCATGAAGGGACATCCTGCAAAAATCCGCGGGCTGCTGGACGTCGTAGAAATCGCGGCAGGTCACCCTCTGCGCTCTGGTGTGGACGATCTCCCGCCTGGCGAAACAGGCGTTATCCAGATGCGCAATGTCGATCCCGATTTCGGCGTGGCGTGGGAGACCGTGTCGCGGATCGACCTGCCGCCTGCGCGTCGGGTCGAGCCGCTCGCCGGCGGCGACGTGATCTTTTCCACCCGGGGCGTCCGCACCTATGCCGTGGCCCTCGACCCGCCGCCGTTCCGCTCGGTGTGCTCGCCGCATTTCTTCGTGCTGCGCCCGCGCGGGACCCTGATCGATCCCCGATTCCTAGCCTGGCAGATCAACCAGGCGCCCTCGCAGGAATATCTGCAGCGCGAGGCCACAGGCTCGCACATCCTGAACATCCGGCGCGAGGTCATCGAGCGCCTGGAGATCGTGATCCCGTCGCGGGCGCGGCAGCACGCGATCGTCGCCTTCGCCGAAGCCGCCGCGCGCGAAAAGCGCCTGCTCGCCGGTCTTATCGAAAACCGCCAACAACAAATGAACGCGCTCGCCGCCGGGCTGCGCGCACACGACGAGGAGTAGCCATGGCCGAGGCCATCAAACAGGACGACATCAACCGCGCCGTCTGGGCCGCCTGCGACACCTTCCGCGGCACCGTCGCGGCGGACATCTACAAGGACTACGTCCTGACGCTGTTGTTCCTGAAGTACATCAGCGACGTCTGGCAGGACCATTACGACGGCTATCAGAAGGAATACGGCGACACTCCGGAGCTGATCGTCGAGCTAATGCGCAGCGAGCGCTTCGTCCTGCCGGAAGGCGCCAGCTTCTACGCCCTCTTCGACCGGCGCCACGAGCCCGGAAACGGCGAGCGCGTCGACAAGGCTCTGCACGCCATCGAGGACGCTAACATCGGCAAGCTGCGCGACGTCTTTCAGGACATCAGCTTCAACTCCAACAGGCTGGGTGAGGAAAAGCAGAAGAACGATCTGCTGCGCCACCTGCTGGAGGATTTCGCCAGGCCTGAGCTGAACATGCGCCCCTCGCGTATCGGCAACCTCGATGTGATCGGCAACGCCTACGAGTTCCTGATCAAGAACTTCGCCTCCGACGCCGGCCGCAAGGCGGGCGAGTTCTACACCCCGCCCGAGGTGTCGGCCCTGATGGCCGAGATCATGGACATGGTCGAGGGCGAGGAGGCCGGTGATCCCGCCTGCGGCTCCGGCTCGCTGCTGATGAAGTGCGGCCAGCGGGTGCAAGCGAAATACGGGACCAAGAAGTACGCACTCTACGGCCAGGAATCGATCGGCAGCACCTGGGCACTGGCCAAGATGAACATGTTCCTGCACGGCGAGGACAATCATCGGATCGAGTGGGGCGACACGATCCGCAATCCCAAG
>CAYUOL010000236.1:0-10584 GCA_964446345.1 uncultured Iamiaceae bacterium
CGGAAGGGATCCACGATCGTGCCCTCCACCGGCACGACGAAGGGCGCGGACGCGCGTGCGACGGGCCCGACCAGGCGACCGGCCCCCAGCTGCGGCGTCGCCCTGGCGTTCGCCCCTGCCGCCGCCCCGGGCATCGCGGGGGGTGAGGCCTCGAGCTCCGCGGCCGCCGCGTCGGCGAGGCCGACGACCGCCGGCAGGAGCACGAGCACCGCCGCCGCCGCGAGTCGCCGGACGCGCGCGCCGGCCGGGCGCGTCGCCCCTCCGCACGCGCGGCGCGGCGAGCGGCCGTACGTCGAGCCGCCTCCTCGTCGCACGACCCGAGCATCCGGACCGACCCCACCGACGCCGGCACCCTCAGCACCGTGGGCACCGGCAGCACCTCGACGGGCGCGAGGAGCTCGCCCCGCCCCGAGGGGTGAACCCCTGCGAGCACGCATGTCCCGACCTCCGCACACGACCACTGGATCGAGGCGGACCAGCCGCGAGGCGTCACGTCGGACGAATGGTCACCACGACCGAGACGCAGGCATCACCCTACCGACGGGGGCTGACAGGCAACAAGGGTCGAACGCGCCCGCGCCCGCCCCCGACCCGCCCGGAGGCTCAGGCCGGCTCGCGCTCGGACGCCAGGATGCGCGAGCGCAGCTGCAGCACCGACTTGGTGTGGATCTGGCACACCCGGCTCTCGGTCACCCCGAGCACCTGGCCGATCTCGGCGAGCGTGAGACCTTCGTAGTAGTAGAGGGTGAGCACGATCTTCTCGCGCTCGGGCATGCGGTTGATCGCCTCGGCGAGGATGTGGCGCATCTCCTCGACCTCGTAGGCCGCCACCGGGCCGTCGTCGCTGGCGTCGGCGATGGTGTCGCCCAGCGTGATCGACTCGCCGCGGTCGCCGCCGACCGAGAGCATCTCGTCGAGCGCCACGAGACCGACGAACGAGATCTGCGACAGCGTCACCTGCAGCTGGTCGTCGCTCATCCCGAGCTCTTTGGCGATCTCCTCGTCGGTCGGGGACCGATGCAGCTCGCTCTCGAGCTTCGCGTACGCCTTCTCGAGCGCCCGCGCCTTGGCCCGCACCGAACGGGGGACCCAGTCGATCGAGCGCAGCTCGTCGAGGATCGCTCCCTTGATGCGCGCGATCGCGTACGTCTCGAACTTGTAGCCGCGGGCCGGATCGAACTTCTCGATCGCGTCGATCAACCCGAAGATGCCGTAGCTCACCAGATCCGACTGCTCGACGTTCTGCGGCAGCCCCACCGCCACGCGACCCGCGACGTACTTCACGAGCGGCGAGTAGTGGACGATGAGCTGATCACGGACGTCGCGCGCGCCGTCGGCCTTGTACTGCGCCCAGAGCCGCTCGATTTCGGTGGCGTCGTCGGTCATCGGATCCCTAGAGCTGTCACGAGCCGGGGTGGCACGAGTCGATGCGGGCGTAGCCGGGACATCCTAGGCGAGACCCCCTGCGCGCCGTTGCGCATGTCCGACCCGGCGATGGTGGCGGGAACGAACCGAGAACCCGCCGCACGACCATGCCGAGCCGTGACGATCACGCCCGGGGATGGGTGGCGTCGAGCACACTGCGCAGTCGCTCCTTGCTGACGTGAGTGTACAACTGGGTCGTCGAAAGATCGGCGTGGCCCAGAAGTTCCTGCACCGCGCGCAGGTCGGCGCCGCCGTCGAGCAGATGCGTGGCGTACGTGTGGCGCAGCGCGTGGGGATGCGTCGGTTGGTCCGCCCGGTGGTCGAGCACACGACGCGCGTCGCGCGGCGTGAGCCGCTTGCCCCGCCGGTTGAGGAACACCGCGCCGTCGGGGGTGTCCGCGCCGCGCAGGGCCGGGAGCCCGTCATCGAGCCAGGCGACGAGCGCGACGACCGCCGGCGCGCTCAGCGGCACCTGCCGCTGCTTGGCGCCCTTGCCCCACACGCGGACCAGCTTGCGGTCCAGGTCGATGTCATCACGCTGCAGCGCACAGAGCTCGGCGATGCGCAAGCCGCTGCCGTACAGCACCTCGAGGAGGGCGTCGTCGCGGAGGCGGATCAAGGGGTCGTCGTCGAGCACGCGCGCGGGCGGCTGGTCCAACAGCGTCGTGAGCTCGTCGTCCTTGAGCACGCGGGGAAGGCGACCGTCGCCCTTGGGCGCGCTGAGCCCGGCACTGGGGTCGACGGCCACGGCGCCCGTGCGGTGGAGGAACCGGAAGTACCGGCGCAGGGCGCTGGCCTTGCGGGCGATGCTGCGCGTGGCGTAGCCGCGGGTGCTGAGGTGCGCGAGGTAGCGCCGCAGCACCTTGCGCGTCACGGAGGTGGGCCCGTCGAGGCCGAGGCGGCCGGCCCACTCGACGAACGCCGCGAGATCGGTGCGGTACGCCTTGACCGTGTTGGGAGACGACGCCGTCAGCGACCCGAGGAACTCCTCGAGCTGCCAGGCGCTCGCGTCGTGGTGGTCGTCGCAGCGCGCCGGTTGCATCGCGTCGACGGTAGCCACACGGACCGCCGCCGTCGTGCACCGACGCCGCCGGGCCCGGCGCCCCTCCGGCTCGGTCGTGGGGCAGAACGTGTTCTCGCTTCGCGGGAACGTGCGCTCGTTAGGCTCGCCCCACATGCCCCTCAGAACCCCCGACGACTACCGCGCGGCGGTGTCCGGCGACGGACGCACGCTCTTCTATCGAGGCGAGCGGATCAAGGACATCCTCGCCCACCCCGAGCTGCGGGTGGCGGTCGATCACGCCGCCATCGACTACGAGGTCGCCGAGGACCCCGCGCACCGAGCGCTGGCGGTCGTCGACGAGGACGGCGTCACCTCCAGCGCCTACTACCGCGTGCCCCGCTCGAGCGACGACCTGCTCCAGCGCTCACGGCTCATCGAGCTGTGCACCACGCTCGGCGGCACGATGGTGACCCTCATCAAGGAGATCGGCTCCGACGGCCTCTTCGCGCTGCAGCGGGTGCTCGACGGCGAAGCCCTCGAGCGCGCGTCCAGGTTCCTCGCCCAATGCCGTGAGGAGGACCTCGCCGTCGCGGTCGCGCAGACCGACGTCAAGGGCGACCGCTCCCGAGGTCCGCACCAGCAGGACGACCCGGATCTCTACGTGCGCGTGGTCGACGAGCGCGCCGACGGCATCGTCGTGCGCGGCGCCAAGTGCCACACGTCGATCAGCGCCAACGCCGACGAGATCATGGTCTTCCCCACCCGCGCGATGGGACCGGACGATCGCGACTACGCCGTCGCGTTCGCCGTGCCCGCGAACGCCCCCGGCCTGTCGATGTACATCTCGTCCTACGGCGCGGGCGATCGCGACCCGTGGGACTTCCCGTTGTCGTCCCGGCACAAGATGCTCGAGACGCTCACGGTCTTCGACGACGTGTTCGTACCGTGGGAGCGCGTGTTCCTGTGCCGCGAGCCCGAGCTGGCCGGCCCGCTCGCGCTCTCGTTCGTCGAGTACCACCGCTTCACGGCGGTGTCGTACAAGCTGCCGCTGCTCGACCTCCTCGTCGGGAGCGCGGCGTTGATCGCCGACATGAACGGCGTCGCCAAGGCCGGGCACATCCGCGACAAGCTCACGCAGCTCGTCATCTACGCCGAGACGGTGCGGGCGCTGACCGAGTCGGCGGCGGCGCGGGCGATCGTCGACGATCGTGGCATCGCGTACCCCGACCCGCTGACGACCAACCTGGCCAAGTACACCTTCGCCACGCAGTACCACCAAGCGCTCGAGCTCGTGCAGGACTGCGCCGGCGGGCTCCTGGTCACCGGCCCGGGCGCCGAGGACTGGGAGAGCGACGAGATCCGCCCCGTCCTCGAGAAGTACTTCGCGGGCGCGGCGCCGGCCCGTGATCGCCTTCGCGTCATGAACCTCATCAGCGACCTCACGGCGCGCGACTTCGGGGGCTACCACGCCGTGCTCGCCGTCCACGCCGAAGGCTCGATCGAAGCCGAGAAGATGCAGATCCTCCGCGCCTACCAAGCCGACGGACCTCTCGCCTACGCGAAGAAGCTCGCCGGCATCACCTGACGCAGCGGCTTCGCCGCGGGACGCCGAACGCGCCGCGGCCGGCGATGATCACCCGCCCGGCTTGGCGATGCGCTCGTACCAACCTCCGTTCTTGTCGACCCAGCCGGCGGCGCAGAGGCGATCGAGCGCGTCGCTGAGGCCGTAGAGGTCGAGGCCGCTGCGCAGGAGCAGCTGATCGAACGACGCCGGCTGCCAGTCGAACTGCTCGAGCAGGGCGCGGTCCTCGTCGGACGGGCGCGGGCGACGCTCGACGGCCTTGCGGCGCGCGCCGTTGCTCATGCCGAGCCGCAGGAGGACGTCGGTGGCGTCGCGCACGATCAACGACCCTTCGGAGATGAGCTTGTTGGTGCCGGCCGACACCTTGCTGGTGACGGGGCCCGGGACGGCCATCACGTCGGTGGCGCGGCGGCTGGCCTCGTCGGCGGTGATCAACGAGCCGCCCGCCTCTTGTGACTCGACCACGACGACGATGTCGGCGAGCGCAGCGATGAGCCGGTTGCGCGCCGGGAAGTGCCACGCCAGCGGCTGGCTGCCGAGCGGGTGCTCGCTCATGATCAGTCCCGCCGTGGCGACGCGCTGCCAGAGCTCGGCGTTGCGGCGGGGGTAGACGACGTCGAGGCCGCTGCCGACGACTGCGATCGGCGGGGCGCCGAGCGCGTCGAGCGCGCCGGCGTGCGCCGCGCCGTCGATGCCGAGCGCCAGGCCGCTGACGATGCTGACGCCGGCCTCGCTCAGCTCGGCACCCAGCTGCCGCGCGATGTCGTAGCCGTACCGGCTGCAGTCACGCGTGCCCACGATGGCCACGCGCGCGCCGACCACCGCGTCGGGGTCGCCGGCGGTGAACACGATGGCGGGAGGCTCGATGTCGTCGGCGAAGGGCGTCGGGTACGCCGGCGACGTGCGGATCGCGACGCCGACTCCGGCGGCGACGTGCTGGTCCCACACCGCGACCGGATCGAGCTGCCGCGCGTCGCGGGTCCAGCGGTCGACGATCCGCCGGGCGTCGGTCCCCAGCGCCTCGCCGAGGGCCTCCCCCACGCCGGAGAGCTCGATGCCGTCGCGCACGCGCTGCCACGCGGCGAAGGGCCGATCCTCGTCGAGCAGGGCGGTCAACCGCCTCGGACCCATGCGATCGAGGAGCGAGAGCGCGGTGACCCACGCTTCGTCGGGCAGGTCTGCCGCGCGTGCGAGATCGACGAGCGGTGGGTCGTGGCGGCGTCGGCGCGCCATCAGCCCGCCCTCCTTCGGGACAGGAAGCGGGGCTCGACGCGCAGGTTCATCGCCAGGCGGATCGAACGATCGAGGATCGGGGGTGGCACCGCGTCGAGGTCTTGCAGCGTCAGCGCGACGGTGCGCACGCGCCGCAGGCCGCGTGCGCTCAGGGCGCCGGCGCGCAGCGCGTGCTCGAGCAGCTCGGCCGCCTCGGTCGACAGCGGCGCGACCTCGTCGAGCTCCTTGGCCGTGAGCACGGCGTTGGTGTCGACGCCGCGGGCGAGTGTGAGCTCGCGGACGCGGTGCACCCGTTCGGCGACCACCGCGCTCGGCTCCCCTGGCTCACCGCCCAGCAGCTGCGCGGGATCGGCCGCCTGCACCTCGATGCGCAGGTCGAACCGATCGAGCAACGGGGAGGACAACCGCCGGCTGTAGCGCACGAGCGCCGCGTCGCTGCACCGGCACACGCCCGGCTTCAACGCCTCGCCGCACGGGCACGGGTTCATCGCCCCCACGAGCAGGAAGCGCGCCGGGAACGAGACCCGGGCGTGTGCCCGGGCCACCCGCACGACCCCCTCCTCGAGCGGCGTGCGCAGCGCGTCGAGCACGTCGATGCCGAACTCGCCCATCTCGTCGAGGAAGAGCACGCCGCAGTGCGCCAAGCTGATCTCGCCGGGCTGCAGGACCGCGGCACCGCCACCGATGACGGCCACCGACGACGCCCCGTGGTGCGGGGCCCGGAAGGGCGGACGCCGGACCAGGCCGCCGGGCGGCAGGTCGACCCCGGCGGCCGAGTGGATGCGCGTCGCTTGCAGCGCCTGGTCGCTCTCGAGGTCGGGGAGCAGCCCGGGCAGGCGCTGGGCGAGCATCGTCTTGCCGGTGCCCGGCGGGCCGATCATCAACAGGTTGTGCCCTCCCGCCGCCGCGACCTCGAGCGCCTTGCGCGCCGACGCCTGGCCGCGGACCTCGGCGAGATCCGGCACCGGCACGTCGTCGACCTGTGCGCGCGCCGGGTCGAAGTCGGGCCAGGGCTCGTCGCCGCGCAGCGCCGCCAGCAGCTCGCGCAGGCAGGTCGCACTGCGCACGCGGTGGCGGCCGACGAGCTCGGCCTCGACGATCGACGCCGGCGGGACGACGACGGCATCGGTGAACAGCGCGTCGACCAGCGGCAGCGCACCGGCGACCTTGCGCAACGAGCCGTCGAGGCCCAGCTCACCGATGAACGCGCACCCGGCGATCGCCTCGAGAGGCAACTGGTCGTCGGCGATGAGCACGCCGAGGGCGATCGCGAGGTCGAGCGAGGCGCCGGCCTTGCGCAGCCCCGACGGGGCGAGGTTGACCGTGATGCGGCGCATCGGCCACGCGACGCCGCTCGACGAGACCGCCGCGCGCACGCGATCGCGAGCCTCGCGACACGTGGAGTCGGGCGACCCGACGATGGTGAAGCCGGGCAGACCCGAGGCGACGTGCACCTCGACCGACACCGGGCGGCCCTCGACCCCGAGCAGGGACGCGGACGGGACAGCAGCGAGCATGGCGGGCTCCTCGTGCAAGAGGGAGCCGGCGCGGCGGCCGGCGATGCAGAGGTGCCGCCGTGACGCCGGCGGACGAGCGGGGCGCGGAGCGCGTGGGTCCCGGAGGGAGAGCTCGACGGGCACCCGTCGGAGGTCGGCACCCTACCCGGGCCCGGGGCCGCGCGAAAGGGGCTGGCGGGCCGCTACTGCAACGAGCGGGTGTACAAGGCCACGGCCCGGATCTCCTCGGGCGACAACGTGCCCTGCCACGCCGGCATCTGCGTGCCCTTCACCCCGTTCGAGATCTTGGCGATCTGCTTCTCGATGTCGGGGTACTTCTGGGCCACACCGATGAGCTGCGGCGCCGAGACGCCTTGCCCCCGGTTGCCGTGGCACGACGCGCAGCGGGCGTTGTAGACCTCTTGGCCCTTGGCCAACGTCGGGTCCGAGGGCACGGGCACCGCGGATCCCCCCGAGCACGCCGCGGCTCCGAAGGCAGCCGCCACCAGCAGCGGTCCCGACACCCGAACGATCCAGCGCTTCACGCCGCGCACTCTATTGGGGCGGCGACACCGCCGCGAAACCCGACGGGTTCGCCCCGGGGCGACCGGACCCCCATACTGCGGGGGTGGGAATGAACCCGTTCCGTCCCCAGCGCCGCTCCCCCGCCGACTACGTCATGGTGGCGGCGGCGCTGCTCGTCGTCCTGGCGCTCGTCGCCTGGGCGCTCTTCGGCTGAGACCGGCCGGCCCGAGGAGCCTGCGACGGTGAGCTGGTGGTTCGATGACGACGCCGTGGACGTGCGGCTCGTCCAGCCGTACCAAGCCGTGAAGACCTACCGGTGCCCGGGCTGCGACCAGCCGATACCGCCCGGCACCGGGCACGTGGTGGCCGTGCCGCACGAAGCGCCGGACCTGCGCCGACACTGGCACCGCGGCTGCTGGACCGCCCGGCATCGACGCCGGCCGCGCGACCGGCGACGCTGACCCGCGGCGACCGAGCGGCCACCCGGGCTCTCCTAAGGTGGACCGGTGCGCTTCACGTTCATCCGCCACGGCCAGCCCGAGTGGTTCACCGACGGCCGCGCCGTGGACAACCCGACCCTGACGGCGGTGGGCCGCCGTCAGGCGCAGCTCACCGCGGAGCGTCTCCGGGGGACCGCCGCGAGCCGCCTGCTCGTCTCCCCGCTGCAACGGGCGCGCGAGACGGCGGAACCGATCGCGGCCGCGCTCGACCTCGAGCCGGAGGAGGCGCCGTGGCTCGCCGAGATCTCGAGCCCACCGTGGCACGGCGCGCCGCTCGACCACGTGCAGCAGGTCTTCGCCGAGCACCGGGACAAGCCGCTCGACGACCACTGGGAAGGTCTCGAAGGCGGCGAGGCGTTCCACCGCTTCCACCGCCGCGTCACCCACGGGCTGCAGGAGCTGCTCGACGCCGCCGGCAAGCGCCGCGTCGACGAGCGACCGGCGCTGTGGACGCAGGACGCGTCGGACGCCCACGTCGTGTGCGTCGCCCACGGCGGCACCGACGCCTCGGCGATCGGGTACCTGCTCGGCATCGATCCCGTGCCGTGGGAGTGGGAGCGCTTCATCACCTTCCACGCCTCGATCAGCGAGGTCATCCCCACCGAGATCAGCGGGCGGCACGCCTACAGCCTGCTCCGCCTCAGCGACATCGCCCACCTCCCGCCCGGGCTCCAGACGAGGTAGTGGACCCGAGCGCGCGGGCCCTCGGGGATGGCGGTGGCGGGCCTAGAAGCAGCCTTCGATGAGCTCGACCTCGCCGCCGACGACCGCGGCCACGTCGAAGCGGATCTGGCGGGGGCGCACGGGGCTCGTCTCGAGCCACTTGGCCGCGAGCTGCCGGATGCGGGCTCGCTTCTCGTAGGTCACGGCCTCCTGGGGCACCCCGAACTTCAGCGACGACCGCGTCTTGACCTCGCAGAACACGATCGTGCGCTGCTTGCGCACCACGAGGTCGAGCTCGCCCTCGCGGCAACGCCAGTTGCGGTCGAGGACGACGTAGCCGTTCGCTTCGTACCACTCGGCGGCGAGGGTCTCGCCCGACGCGCCCAGGGCCTGCCGGTACGCGGTCATGCCGGGTCTCCGGACGGCGGTTCGTCGAGCCGGGGCGACTCGACCGTCGCCAGCTCGTCCACCGTCGCGAGCTCCTCGACGACGACGTCCTTGAAGGCGAACACGCGCGTCGAGGTCAGGAAGCGGTTGGTGCGGAACCCGTCGAGGACCCACGCGTCACGCAGCTCGATCTCGAACCACGTGCGCCCCCCTTCGGTCTTGCACTGCACGTCGACGTGGTTGGCCAGGTACGACCGTCGTTCGGTCTCGACCCAGTACCGGAACATCGGGCACACGTCCCGGTACTCGCGGTAGAGCTGGAGCTCGACCTCCGACTCGTAGTCTTCGAGATCTTCTGTACTCAACGCCCGTCCCTCGGACACCGGGACCGTCGTGCGGGCCCGACTGGATTCGTGGGCCGGAGGGATGGGCACCAACCCGTCCGGCGAGCACGGGATCGGCCGCTCCCCACCACAAGGAGGAACCGGTCCGCGTGGTGCGCGAACTACGAGGTCTCGCGCTTCTCCTTGATCTTCGCCTTCTTGCCGATGCGATCGCGCTGGTAGTACAGCTTGGCCCGGCGCACGTCGCCGCGGCTCACGACCTCGATCTTGGCGATCGTCGGGGAGTGCACGGGGAACGTGCGCTCGACGCCGACGCCGTAGCTCACCTTGCGCACGGTGAACGTCTCGCGGATGCCCGAGCCCTGGCGACCCATGACGTAGCCCTGGAAGACCTGCACCCGCTCCTTCGAGCCCTCGACCACGCGGACGTGGACCTTCAGGGTGTCGCCTTCGCGGAAGGCGGGGACGTCGTCCCGCAGGCTCCGCTGGTCGATGAGGTCGGTGGCGTTCATGGCGCGTGCTCCGTAGCTGCAGTGCAAGTCGAGAGGGGCGGGTCGGAAGATGACGACCATCCGTGGGCGGTCCGCGGCGGGACCGCCCGAACGGGGGACAGTGCAGGATAGGCGCGGGCCGGCGTCAGCACCAAGCCTGGCTCACTCCGGGGGGAACTCCGCGAGCAGCCGCTCCTCGTCGGCGCTGAGCCCGCCCCGGCGTTCGATGAGGTCCGGGCGCCGGGCGATCGTGCGGTGCAGCGCCTGCGCCCGCCGCCACCGATCCACCCGCCCGTGGTCCCCCGAGCGCAAGATCGGCGGCACGGCCGCACCGCGGAACTCGGCCGGCTTGGTGTACTGCGGGTACTCGAGCAGCCCGCCCCGATCGGCCCCGAAGGACTCGTCCCCGGCGGAGGAGGTGTTGCCCATCACGCCCGGGACGAGCCGGCCGACGGCTTCGAGCACCACCATCGCCGCCACCTCTCCCCCGCCGAGCACGTAGTCACCGATCGACAGCTCCCCGTCCACGAGATCCCGGTGGACCCGCTCGTCGACGCCCTCGTAGCGGCCGCACAGCAGCGAGAAGCCGTCGGTCGTGGCGAGCTCGCGCGCCCAGGACTGATCGAACGGACGCCCGCCCGGGCCGAGCAGCAGCAGCGGGCGGGGCGGGTCGACCCGCTCGACGCTGTCGAAGATCGGGCCGGGCATCAGCACCATGCCCGCCCCGCCGCCGTAGGGCGTGTCGTCGACGGTGCGATGCACGTCGTCGGTGGCGTCGCGCAGGTCGTGCACCCGGATGTCGAGGAGCCCCTTCGCCCGAGCCTTGCCCAAGAGCGCCAGATCGGCGAACCCGTCCACCATCGCCGGGAAGATCGTGAACACGTCGATCCGCATGACGGGCCAGCCTGGCAGAGCGAGCGGCGCGGGGCCGCTCA
>CAYUOL010000237.1:0-10576 GCA_964446345.1 uncultured Iamiaceae bacterium
TGTTATTTGTCTGATCTTGTTGTTAGATTGATCGGCAACGTATACAAAACCAGAGACATCAGCGCACGCCGAGCAGCAGCTCGGTGACGAGCTGGTCGAGGCGCTCGTGCCCGTAGCCCTGAGCGGCGAGCTCCTCCTCGTCGGCGGTCGCCGCGCGCACCGCGGCGAGGGACCCGGTTGGCTCCGCCAGCTGATCGGCCCGGGCCGCAGCCATCGCGGCTTGGATCTCGGGGTCGCTGCGCATGCGTTCGGCCTTGTCCTTCAGGATCAGGTACGTCCGCATGCACCCCCGGGCGAAGTCCCAGACGCCCGCGGCATCTTCGGTGCGGTAGGCGTGCGCGTCGAAGTGGCGCATGCCCTGCCACCCGGAGTCCTCGAGCAGGCGGACGAGGTAGAAGGCGTCGCGCAGCGCCTCCGAGCCGAAGCGGAAGTCCTGGTCGAACTTGCCGATGCGTTGGGCGTTCAGGTCGATGTGGAAGAGCTTGCCGTGCCAGAGGGCCTGGGCGACGCCGTGGGTGAAGTTCAGCCCGGACATCGTCTCGTGGGCGAGCTCGGGGTTGAGCCCGACCATGTCCGGCCACTCGAGCGCGTCGATGAAGGCCAGGGCATGGCCGACGGTCGGCAGGAAGATGTCGCCGCGCGGCTCGTTCGGCTTCGGCTCGAGCGCGATGCGGGTGCGGTACCCGCGTTCGCGGATGTGCTCGCAGCACAGGTCCACCGCCTCCTTGTAGCGGTCGAGGGCCAGCCCGACGTCCTTGGCGGCGTCGGCTTCGACCCCCTCGCGGCCACCCCAGAGCACGAAGATCTCGGCGCCCAGCTCGGCGCCCAGGTCGATGGCGTCGAGCGCCTTGCGCACGGCGAGCCGGCGGATGCGCGGGTCGTTCGCGGTGAACGCACCCTCCTTGAACACCGGCCGATGGAACAGGTTGACGGTGGTCATCGGCACGCACAGCCCCGTGTCGTCGAGCGCGCGCTGCAAGCGCGCCACGATCGCATCGCGCTCCGCAGGGCTCGACCCAGGCGGCACGAGGTCGTCGTCGTGGAACGTGATGCCGTACGCGCCGAGATCGGCGAGCGCTCGCACCGAGTCCACCGGCTCGAGCGGGGCGCGGACCTCGGCCCCGAAGGGGTCGCGACCCGGGTTGCCGACCGTCCAGAGGCCGAACGTGAACCGGTGCTCGGGACGAGGGATGAAGGTGTCGGACATGCTGGCCTCCTGGCTCAGGCGGTGCGGGCGGTCTCGGGAGCACGGACGATCGGGAGGGACGGGACGACGGACGGATCGGCCAGCACCGCGTCCAGCGCCGTGCTGGCGGCGCCCAGCACCGCTGCGTCGCGACCGAGGAGCGACCGATGCACGGCGACCGGCGACCAGCGCGCGCCCAAGGTCGTGGCGAGCAGACGGTCGGCGACGGCGGTGGCCAGCCCGTCACCACGCTCGGCGAACGCGCCCCCGAGCACGATCGCCTCGGGGTCCATGAGGTGGACGACGTCACGGAGCGCGACCGCAAGCGCTTCGGCGACGCGGGTGTCGTCCGCGTCGGCGCCGAGCCCGGCGATGGTCTCGAGGCACCCGGTCGCGCCGCACGCGCAGCGCTCGCCGCGGGGGTCGACCAGCACGTGGCCCAGCTCCCCGGCGAAGCCGTGGCCCCCGCGCACGAGCCGACCGTCGAGCACGATGCCCGCCCCGATGCCCCATCCTCCGGACACGTGCACGAACGAGGAGAGCCCGCGGCCCGCGCCGTAGCGCAGCTCGGCCAGCGCGCCGAGGTTCGCTTCGTTCTCGAACGTGAGGGGAACCGTCGAGGGCAGCGCCAGGCGCTCGGTGACCGCCGGGAGGTCGGCGTTGAACCAATGCAGGTTGGGGGCGACGAACAACGTCCCCGTCGACGGGCCGACCAGACCGGGCACGGCCAGCGCGCCGCCGACGCAACGGATGCCCTGCTCGTCCGCGGTCGCCAGCACCGATCCCGCGACCTTGCGGAGTCGATCGACCACCCGCTTCGATCCGGCCCGGCGGTTGTCGGCGGCGTGGCGCGCGCGAGCCCGGACCGTGCCCGTGAGATCGACGATCGCCGCCGCGACGTGATCCACCTCGATCTGCAAACCGAGCCCGGCGATGCCCTGCCCGGTCGCGACGACGTCGGTGGCGGGGCGGCCGACGCGGCCGTCTCGCGCCGGCACCCGCTCGGCGACCAGGTCCCGCTGGAGCAGCTCCGCGATCAGCGCCGAGATCGTGGCCTTGGTCAGCCCGGTCTCGTGCGCCAGCGCCGCGCGCGACCGGGGTCCGTCGCGCAAGAGCAGCCGCAGCACCAACGAGAGGTGGTGGCGGCGGACGTCGGTGATGTCCATCGTGGTCCGCGGGGACGCCGTCACGATGCGCCGAGGCGGAGCACGACGGCCGCCGGGTCGTGGGCGAACGAGCCCACCTCGAGGGTCACGTCGTCGAGCGCCGGTGGGACGCGTCGGGCCTCGACGGCATCCCATTCGGCGAGCGCGGTCAGCGCCACGTCGACCGAGACGTCGGCGGTCGCGCCCGCGTCGACGGGGACGACCGCGAAGCCGACGAGCAGGAGCTCTCCCGCGTAGCGGCCCGTGCTCCGCCGCCCGTAGACCTGCACCACGTGGCGACCACCTCGGTCGCCCGCGTTGCGGACGGTCACGCGCAGCCGCGGGCCGTCGGGTCCCGAACCGTCGATCGTGGCGCCCTCGATCGACCAGGACGTGTACGACAGGCCGAAGCCGTGGGGGAACGCCGCCTCGACGCCCAGGCGGTCGAGCAAGCGCTGGCCGTGGAAGCGGTCGTAGGTGATCGAGGTGGCGTGGCGGTCGAAGAACGGGAGGTGGTCTTCCGACGTCGGGATCGAGAAGGGAAGGCGGCCCGAGGGGTTGTGGCGCCCGCGGAGCACGTCGGCGAGCGCGTGCCCGCCCTCCATCCCGGCGTACCACATCATCAGCACCGCCGGGACGTGCGGGCGCCACACCTCGGTCAGCACCGCGCCGGCCGCGACGATCGCGACGACCGTGCGGTCGTTGGCCCCGGCGACGGCCGTGATGATCTCCTCGTCGATCGGGCGCAGGCGCAGGGAGGAGCGGTCACCACCCATCCCGTCCGACATCACCGTCGGCACCTCCTCCGGGGCAGGAGCCGGGGCAGGAGACGTCGTCGGTTCGGCCGCAGGCGGCGCGCCGAAGAGATCGAAGCCGTCCGGCATCGGGGGGAACAGGGCGAGCAGGTCGGGGTTCGTCATCGTGTCCTGGCCGATGTACTCGCCCTCGTCGGCCGCCGTGTAGCCGGCCACGACGAGGGCGACGTCGGCCTGACCGGCCGCCGCGGCCGCCGTGCGCGGATCGTCCTCGGTCACCAACGTGATCTCCGCGTGCGGGAACGCCGCGCGGATCCCGTCGACCGGGGACGTGACCTGCGGCGGTCGGACCTTGGACGAACCGTTGTCGCCGAGGTTCGCAGCGCCGGCGAGACGACCGATGACGGCGATCGACCGCACATCGTCCGCGAGGGGCAGCACGGCGCGGCCGCCCACCGGCTCGTTCTTCAGCAGCACCATCGAACGGGCCGCCGCTTCGCGCGCGAGGGCCCGGTGGTCGGGGCACGCCATGACCCCCGCGGGCGGATCGGGCTCGGCTCGGCGCGCCGCCGAGCGGAGCTGCGTCGCCAGGATGCGGATCGCCGATCGCTCGACCGACGTCCACGTCGCGTCGCCATCCTCGATCTGGGTCGCCAACGACTGGTCGCGTTGCTGTGCGAACGGCTCTTCCAGGTCCATGCCGGCTTCGAGCGCCGCCCCGCCGTCGCGCATCCCCCAGATGAAGTCGGTCGCGGTGATCCCGGTCCACCCCCACTGGTCACGCAGGACCTCGGTGAGCAGGGTGCGGTTCTGGCCGGCCCACTCGCCGTTGACGGAGTTGTACGCCGCCATGACGGCGCTCACGCCCTCCTCGATCACCCGCTCGAAGTGCGGCAGGTACACGTCGTGCAGCGCTTCGTCGTCCACTTGCACGTCGACCACGAACCGGGCGTTCTCCATGCTGTTCAGCGCGAAGTGCTTGACGCACGCCATCACGTGGCGCTCGGCGCCCCGAGTGAGGGCGGCGCCGAACGCGCCGAGGTGGAAGGGGTCGTCGCCGTACGTCTCCTGGATCCGGCCCCACGCCGGGTGGCGCGGCAGGTTGATGCAGACGCCGCCGAAGAAGTTGCCGCCCTGCGCGCGGAGCTCCCGACCGATGGCTTCGCCGATCGCCTCTTCGAGCTCGATGTCCCACGTCGCTCCTCGCGCCATCGAGACCGGGAACGCGGTGCCCTGCCCGGCGACGCAGCCGCGCGGGCCGTCGACGAAGCGGGTGCCGGGGATCCCGAGCCGAGGAACCGAGCCGTGCACGTAGGGCCGCACGTTGTACCCCTCGGTGAGCATCGAGCGCAGGCCGGGCCAGAACGGCGTGTCGCCGTCGAGCAGGCCCAAGCGCTCGTCATCGCGCAGCTGCGCGTACAGCTCGTGGGCCTCCTGTTCGGCGTCGCCCCCATCGCGCACGGCGGCAACTGCCCGGTCGAACGGCGTGTCCATGCTGGTCCCCCTGGCCTCGATTAGTTCAGAACGGTACCTGAACAAATTCGAACGCTCAACCGCCGTCCCAGGTGACAAGTCGTTCGAGGCCGGTCCACAGCACGATGTACGTGGCGTCGACGGAGCTCCGGTGTGCGTCCCACGGCGCGACCGGCGACCAAGCGCACGGCAACCGGCTCGGCGCTCGAGCGGTGTTCCGCCGCCTGCGGAACACCGCCGACAGGGGCGCGGTTCACGTGAAGATGATCTGGCCTCCGGCCGCCTGCTCGTAGAACTCGCCGACGGTGATGATGTCCTGCACCTGGTCGATGAAGTCGTCCTTGGAGAACCCGAACATGTCGACCGAGGCCTTGCACGCGTAGAGGCCGGCTCCCGTGTCGCTGATCATCTCGATGAACTCGTGGATCGGCGGGATGTCGAGCGCCTCCATCTTCTTCTCCATCATGTGCGTCGCGATGGCCGACATGCCCGGGAGCCCACCGATGAGGGTGGCCATGTGCATGCCAGGGTTGCCGACCGTGGCGACCTTGATGTGCTCGATGCGCTTCTCGTGGATCGCATCGAGCCCGAAGAAGGTGAAGAACAGGTTGGCCTCGATGCCTTCGGCGCGGGCGCCGTTGGCCATGATGAGCGCCGGGTACACGCCTTCAAGTGAGCCCTTCGAGACGATGATCGAGACCTTCTGGATGGGATCGCCCATGAGGGGCTCCTTTCGTTCGGGTCCGTCAGACCCGGGGACGGGGTGCGGCGCGGATCAGATGCACCCGCGGGGCTTGGGGATGCCGGCGATCTTGGCGGCCGTCTTCGCCGGGCCCTTGGGGAAGAGCTGGTAGAGCTCCTTCACCGTGACGCCCGAGGTCTTGCCGAGCACGCGCACGGTCGGCCCCGTGCCCTTCTCGGCGTACTCCTGGCGCATGAACCGGATGACCTGCCAGTGCTTGTCCGTGAGCTCGTCGATGCCTTCGGCTGCGGCCAGCTCGACCGCCATCGCTTCGGTCCACTGATCGGGATCCTCGAAGAAGCCTTCGTCGTTGACGGCGACGTCGACGCCGCCGATGGTTGCTGTGGTCATGATCGGCCCTCCAGGAGCGCGTTGGTCAGGACGAGGTGTCGGCGAGGTGCTTGCCGGCGGTGGGCATGTCGGGCTTGACGCCGGGGATGTCCCGGCCGGGCAGCAGGGCGTGCCAGTAGAACCACTGGAACATGAGCTTGCCGAGGTGGTTGAGGTGGGACTCCTTCAGCAGCGGCATGCCGACGGCGGTGGGGAAGTGCCCGCCGACGGGCTCGGTCTCGTAGTTGAAGTCGATGAGCATCGCCTTGTGGAACCCGGTCTCGATGAAGCAGTTGGCGTGGCCGTCGTACGAACCGTCCAGCGCCTCGCCCGCGAGGAACCGCTTGATGTTCTCGACGAGGACCTCGCCCT
This sequence comes from uncultured Iamiaceae bacterium, assembly GCA_964446345.1. GTDB lineage: Bacteria > Actinomycetota > Acidimicrobiia > Acidimicrobiales > Acidimicrobilacustridaceae > CAYUOL01. The sequence goes on from CAYUOL010000237.1 coordinate 6,004, forward strand.
CGAAGTGGGTGACGGATCCCGCCTTCGAAGCCGGCAGGTTGGCGGCGTCACCGATGGCGAAGATGTTGGGCGCGACCTCGGACTGCAACGTGTGCGGGTCGGTGATCACGAAGTCGAGGGCATCGCCCAGACCAGGGGAGGCGCCCACATAGGCAGCGCCGGAGTGGACCGGCACGACCACGGCCAGGTCGAACGGGACCTCCCGCTCGTCGTACCCGATGAGTCGGCCGCTCTCGCCGTCGACCTCCCCGGTGTTGAACTCGGTGACGAGCTCGATCCCGCGGGCTTCGAGCATCCCTCCGAGCTGGGCCGACGCGGTCGGCTTGGTGAAGGCGCCGTCGAGTGGAGTGGCGTAGGTCAGCTGCACCTGGTCGCGGATGCCGCGCTCGGTGAAGTACCAGTCCGCCAGGAAGCAGAACTCCAACGGCGCGACGGGGCACTTGATCGGCAGGTCGACCACGTTGACCACGAACCGGCCGCCGTCGAACGACGCCAGCGCATCGGCGAGTGCCGTGGCCCCGTCGAGGTCGTAGAACGTGAAGACCCTCTCCTGCCACCCGGGTCCCGTGAGGCCCTCCGTCTCCTCGGGCACCAGCCGTGAGCCGGTGGCGATCACGAGCACGTCGTAGTCGAGCGTCGTGCCGTCGCCGAGGTGCACCTGTCGGCGGTCGATGTCGACGTGGTCCACGCCCGTCCGGCGGTAGTCGACGCCCTTGTGGAGCTGCTTGCCCCGCGGACGCACGATGTCCTCGGCGTCGGCCATCCCGAAGGGGACGAACAGGAGCCCCGGCTGGTAGACGTGGCGGTCGTTCTCGTCGACGACGGTGATCGAGCTGTCGCGGAGCTCCTTGCGGAGCCGGTTGGCAGTCAGGGTGCCGCCCGTCCCGGCCCCCAGGATGACGATGCGATCGGTCATGAGGTTCCTCTCGGGAGCACCGAGCGGTGCCCTTCGAGTGAACGTACGGGAGCGGTGGAGGCATGAACCGGGCCGAAGGTCCCGACTTCTGCGGGGCGATTGCGCGAGGCTCCCGCGGGCCCGGAGGATCAGGTCAGCGCGCGAGCGCGATCGCCTGGCGGGCGAGGAACCACACGGCGAAGCCGATCAGCAGGACGCCGAACGCGTTGCGCAACCGGGCGGTCGGGAGCTGGTGGGCCAGCCGGCTGCCGGCGAGGGCGCCCGGGATCATGCCGACCGCGAACAACCCGGCGATCAGCCAGTCGACGTCGCCGAGGAGGGTGTGCGTCACGAGGGTCGGGACCGTGAGCGCCATGGCGACGACGAGGCTCGTGCCCGCCGCCTCGTTCATGTCGAGTCCCAGGGCGAGCAGGAAGAGCGGCACGAGCAGGAAGCCGCCGCCGTTCGCGAGCAGCCCGGCCGCGAAACCGACCCCTGCGGCCGCGGCCATCACGAACGTCGCGCTGGTGCGCCGCGCTTGTGCGACGGCGGGCGCCACGGCGCGGCCGGGGCGCACGATGCGGAGGCCCACGACGAGCAGCACCAGCCCCGAGAGCGCGAGCAGGACCGGTCCACCCACCCAGCGGCTTGCGATCGCGCCGACGATGGCGGCGGGGAACGCACCGACGAGCGCGTGGCGGGCCACCGCCCAGTCGATCTTGCCCCTCCTCGAGTACGACCACGCGCCGGCGGCCGAGCCGGGGAAGAGCGCGGGGAGAGGCCCCACGACGGCGGCCATGCCGGGGACGCCGAGGAGCGACAGCACCGGCGTGGCGAAGGCGGAGCCCACGCCGAAGAGCCCGTAGAGCAGCCCGACGCCCAGGCCTCCGATGACGATCCAGATCGACGTACCCACGGGAGCAGTGGACACCGAGATTGGCCATAGGTCAAAGACGGGTCGTCAATGATACCAATAGGCTTTCGGTATGGATCTTCGCCAACTCGGGTACGTCGTGGCGATCGTGGACCACGGCGGCTTCACCAAGGCCGCCGCCGCCCTGCAGGTGGCCCAGCCGTCCCTCTCCCAAGCGATCCGGTCCCTGGAGGCGGAGCTCGGGGTCGAGCTGTTCCACCGCACGGCGCGCCGCGTCACCCTCACGGCGGCCGGCGAGGCCCTGCTCGAGCCGGCGCGTCAAGCGCTCCGTGACGCGGCGACGGCACGGGCCGCGGTCGCCGAGGTCGCCGGCCTGACCGGCGGGCACCTCGACCTGGTCAGCCTGCCCACGCTCGCCGTGCATCCGGCCGCAATGCTCATCGGTCGCTTCCGCCGCGCCCACCCCCGCGTGCGCGTGCGGCTCGTCGAACCGGAGCATGCCGACTCGGTCGCCGAGCGGGTCCGCAGCGGGGCCAGTGAGATCGGGTTCGCCGAGCTGCCGCTGCAGGGCACCGACCTCGAGACGCACCCGCTGGAGGTGCAGGAGTTCGTCGCACTGGTGCCCGCCGGCCTCGGGCCCGACGGCGGCCGGGGCCGGGCGCTGCCGATCCGCACGCTGGCCCGGCAAGCCTTCGTGACCACCCCACCGGGCACGTCGACGCGGCGCCAGATCGACGAGGCTCTTGCCGCGGTGGGCCTCGTCGTCGAGGTCGCCGTCGAGACCGACCATCGTGAGGCGATCGGGCCGCTCGTGCGAGCGGGGGCCGGGGTGGCGATCCTCCCGCGCGCCCTTGCGGAGGAGGCGGCCACGGCCGACGTCGTCATCCGTGAGGTCACCCCGAAGCTCCGACGCCAGGTCGGGCTGATCCACCGGGCGGGCCCGCTCTCGCCGGCAGCGCACAGCTTCCGCGCCTTGGCCCTCGACGACGCCGCGGCGCGCAACCGTCCCCGCCCGCGGCGGAGGTGACGGCGGCTCCGTCCCGCCGTCCCGCGGGCACCGGCCGCCCCGAGAACGCGCCGGAGGAGAGGACCATCGCCCCTACTGCGCGCCCACGGCCGCCCGTACGTTGGCCCGATGGACTTCGAGCACTCCGAGCGCGCCCGCATCGTCATCGAGCAGGTCGAGCGGTTCATCCGCGACCGGGTGGTCCCGAACGAGCAGACGTACCGCGACCAGCTGGTGGGCACCGACGATTGGCGGGCGTGGAAGGTCCCACCCATCGTGGAGCAGCTCAAGGACGAGGCTCGAGGCCTGGGCCTGTGGAACCTCTTCCTCCCCGACGAGGAGCACGGGCTCGGGCTGGACAACCGGGACTACGCACCCGTCGCCGAGCTCACGGGCCGCAGCTTCCTGGCTCCGGAGGTCTTCAACTGCTCCGCGCCCGACACGGGCAACGCCGAGGTGCTCCTCCGCTACGGCTCCGATCTGCAGCGCGAGCAGTGGCTGCTGCCGCTGCTGGCCGGCGAGATCCGCTCCGGCTTCTCGATGACCGAGCCGGCGGTGGCCTCCAGCGATGCGACCAACATGGCGGCGACCGCCGAGGTGCAGGGCGACGAGGTCGTGTTGAACGGGCAGAAGTGGTGGACGAGCGGGGCCGGCGACCCACGGTGTGCCTTCCTGATCTTCATGGGCGTCACGGATCCGGGAGCCGACCGCCACAAGAGGCACTCGATGGTGCTCGTCCCGATGGACGCGCCGGGGGTGCGCGTGCTGCGGATGCTGCCGGTGCTGGGGCACCTCGGTGAGCCGCACGGGCATGCCGAGATCCTCTTCGAGAACGTCCGCCTGCCCGTCGACAGCATCATCGCCGGCCCGGGCCGCGGGTTCGAGATCGCGCAGGGCCGCCTCGGTCCCGGCCGGATCCACCATTGCATGCGGGCCATCGGCGCGGCCGAGCGCGCCCTGCAGCGGCTTTGCGAGCGCGCCGTGGACCGGGTGGCGTTCGGCAAGCCGCTCGTCGACCTCGGCGCCAACCGCGACGTGATCGCCGACTGCCGGATGGCGATCGACCAGGCGCGCCTGCTGACGATGAAGGCGGCGTGGGAGCTGGACACTGTCGGTGTGTTGGGAGCGCTCGTGTCCATCTCGGCCATCAAGGTCGTGGCGCCGAACGTCCTGCAACGCGTCGTCGATGCGGCGATCCAGATCCACGGTGGCGAAGGGGTCGCCGATGCCGAGCTCACGTACCTGCTGGGGATGGCCCGCGCCCTCCGGCTGGCCGACGGCCCCGACGAGGTGCACCGGTCGATGGTCGCCCGGCTCGAGGTCGGCAAGTACAGATAGGGGTCGGGGATGCCGTTCGATGAAGCATGGCTTGGGACCAAGGTCCCTGCCGCACCTCGTCGTTTCGTGTGACGGTGCTCACGTGCTGGGCGCTCCCTTTCCTCGTGAACTGACCGAGCGCGAGTGCTGGCAGCTCCTGAGCGCCGGCGGCGTCGCCCGCGTCGCGATCACGGTCGGGGCGCTGCCGCGGATCGTGGCGGTGCGCTACCTGGTCGACGGGTCCCGCCTGGTCGTTCGCCTCTGCGATCGCCAGGAGCTCTCCCGCGCGTTCGACAACACGGTCGTCACGTCGGCGGCGGACTCGCTGAGCGACGCGACCGCGCACGGGTGGTTGGTCGAAGCCAGTGGCCCGGCGCGCCTCGAGGGGCGGGATCGGTGGCCCGCGGTCTCGAGCGAGGTGCCGGCGCCGGTGGTCGCCTCGATCGAGCCGCAGCTCGTCGTCGGATCGACCTACGACCTC
>CAYUOL010000238.1:0-8721 GCA_964446345.1 uncultured Iamiaceae bacterium
CGTCGCACTGGCCCGTCGGTGGCGAGCGTGTTGGGGGTTGCTGCTGCTCCGAAGGCGTCGCCGAGGGTTGCTGCTCCGAAGGGCGTCGCCACGACCCGGCGGCGCCCCGGGCCCTCGCCCCGGCGGCGTGCGGGCTTGTGGCGGCCTGGTCCGAGGCGCCCCTTGTCGAGGGTGGTCCCATCCCGGGGCGGAACTGCGAAGGACGCGAAGAACAGCGGCGTGCCCCGTCGGCGCTCGCACCCGTCCGGCGCACCGACCCGGCCCCGTCACGGAACCCGGAACGCACACTGTGGAGCGTTTCTGTCGTGTGGCAACAGAACATCTCCACAAACGTCGACGGCGGCGTCGTCGGCGACGGCGTCGGCGACGGACTCGGCGAGGCCCGTCGTTGGTCTCGGCGTGTTTGGGGGGTTGCTGCTGCGCCGGCGGTCGTCCCCGAGGGCCTGCTCCGAGGGCGCCGCCACGACCCGGCGGCGCCCCGGGCCCTCGCCCTGGCGGCTTGCGGGCTTGTGGCGGCCCGGTCGAAGGCACCTCGCGGTCGCCATCCCGGGGCGGAAGTGCGAAGGACGCGAAGGACAGCGGCGTGCCCCGTCGGCGCTCGCACCCGTCGTGCGCACCGACCCGGCCCCGACCCGGACGCGAAAACGCGCTCTGTGGAGCATTTCTGTCGTGTGGCAACAGAAGATCTCCACAGACGTCTCGGCGGCGTCGTCGGGGACGGCGTCGCACTGGCCCGTCGGTGGCGAGCGTGTTGGGGGTTGCTGCTGCTCCGAAGGCGTCGCCGAGGGTTGCTGCTCCGAAGGGCGTCGCCACGACCCGGCGGCGCCCCGGGCCCTCGCCCCGACGGCGTGCGGGCTGTGGCGCCCCGGTCGAAGGCACCTCGTGGTCGCCATCCCGGGGCGGAACTGCGAAGGACGCGAAGAACAGCGGCGTGTCCCGTCGGCGCTCGCACCCTTCCGGCGCCTCGACCCGGACCCGTCACGGAACCCGGAACGCACACTGTGGAGCGTTTCTGTCGTGTGGCGACAGAAGATCTCCACAGACGTCTCGGCGGCGTCGTCGGCGGCGTCGTCGGCGGCAGACTCGGCGGGGCCCGTCGTTGGTCTCCGCGTGTTCGGGGGATTGCTGCTGCGCCGGCGGTCGTCGCCGAGGGCCTGCTCCGTAGGCGTCGCCACGACCCGGCGGCGCCCCGGGCCCTCGCCCCGGCGGCGTGCGGGCTGTGGCGGCCTGGTCCGAGACACCTCGTGGTCGCCATCCCGGGGCGGGAGTGCGAAGGACGCGAAGAACAGCGGCGTGTCCCGTCGGCGCTCGCACCCGTCCGGCGCCTCGACCCGGACCCGTCACGGAACCCGGAACGCGCTCTGTGGAGCGTTCTGTCGTGTGGCAACAGAAGATCTCCACAGACGACGTCGGCGACGGACTCGCGCTGGCCCGTCGCCGTCGCCGGGTTTGTTCGGCCTTGCCCTGTGCCGGTCTCGTGGTCGGCGCCGCCGCGGATGATCACCCGTCAGCGCGGAAGCGGATCGCCCTCGCGTACTGGTCGTCGTAGCGGCGGTCGAAGGGCAGCAGCGACGTGCGTTCCCGGTGGGGGGCGAGCTGGCGCACGACGTTGCTGCCGGCGCCGGCGAAGACGTGCGCTGCCTGGTCGAACAGCGGCCAGGCCGGCCGCACGTCCAGATGTGCGATCGCCGGATCGAGGGCCGCGGGGCGCCGGCGACTGATCACCACGAGCTGCGGACGCGTTCCGCCCGTGCCCGACGGCGCCGCCCCACCCGCCGCGGTCCCCGCGGTCCCCGCCGCGCTCCCAGCCGCGATGTCGGCGGCGTAGCGGGCGAGCTCGAGCGTCTCCTCGTCAGGTCCGCTGTGCACCACCAGCCACAGCGGCGCCGCCGCCGCCTCGAGCACGTCGCCGTCGCGGCGCGGCGCCTCCTCGCCCGGCCGCAGGCGGCCCGACCGCGGCGCGTCGCCTCCGGCGCGGACCGCGGCGCGCAGGTCCGTGACGATCGTGCCGTCGCCGAGCCGGGGCGGCTCGACGAGGTCGCGCACCTCGTGCGCCACGACCGCGTCGGAGCAGCTCGCGAGGAAGGCCCGCTGCGCGTCCCCGATCGGTTCGACCACGTACGTCACGTGGAAGCGCAGCCCGTCGACGTCCACGTCGTCGCCATCCCTGGGGCCACCGGCGGGGCCTTCGCTCGAACCCGCGGCGAGAGATGTGGCAACCGGTCCGTACGCCTCCCACCGCAGGGCCCGGGCGGCGTGCCGGAGCGGGCGTCCCCCGAACGTGTCCGATCGCAGCTCGCCGAGGATCCCCCGGGGGAAGGCGTCGACCAGCACCTCATCGGGGTCGCGCTGCTCGGTCGTGGCGCGCACGAACGCCTCGAGCCCCTTGGGATCACGAGCGACGTCCTTCGGCGCCAGCACGACCTCGGCGTCGCCGAGCATCCGTGGATCGGCCGCGTCGGGGTTGCTCGTCAGGATCGTCAACGGGCCCGCCGACCCGAGCACGGCGGCCAGCGCCCGCACCCGGGTGACGTGGCCCAGGCCGCCCCCGAGCGCGTAGGCCAGCATCAGCGCGTCGACGCGAGCAGGGCGACGTAGCGCTCGGTCTCGGCGGCGGCGGTGAACTCCTGCTGCACGCGCGTGCGCGCGGCGCGGCCCAGCGCCGCCCGTTCGGCCGCCGGCATCGACAGCGCCCGGTCGATCGCCGCCCGGCACCCGGCACGGTCACCGGCGGGGAAGACGAACCCGTGCTCGCCGTCGACCACGAGGTCACGGAGGCCGCCGGCATCCGAGGTGAGCAGCGGCAGCCCGAGGGCGGCGGCCTCGAGCGCCACGTTCGGCAGCCCGTCGTAGAAGGACGGAAGGGCGACCAGATCGCACACCGGGTAGTAGCCGAGCAGCTCGTAGCGGTCGAGGAAGGGGAGGTGCGTCGTGGTGATGCCGGTGTCGTGCGAGGCGAGCCAGTCGACGAGCTGCTCCTCGGCGTCGCCCACGAGCACCACGTGCGCCGCCGCGGCGAAGCGCGACGCCGCGAGCGCCTCGAGGAAGAACACCGCCCCCTTCTTGCGCTTGAGCTGACCGATGAGCCCGATCGTCGTGCGCCCCGGCTCGACGTGCGCTGCTCGCCAGGCGTCCGCGCGGGCGCGCTCGCTGGGCAGCGGGTCCCAGTCGCCCGTTTCGATGCCGTTGGTGATCCACACCACGCGGCGATCGGTGCCGGCGGCGGGCACCAGCGCTTCGACCAGGACCACGTTGCCCGACGCCACGGTCGTCACGGCGGCCGATGCCCGCAGCGCGGCGGTGAGCACCTCGCGCCGGCGCACCGAGAACAGGCCCGTGTCGAAGTCGTTGCCCCGCAGCAAGGTGATCAGCGGGACGTCGAGCCACGACGCGTACGTCGGTCCGGCCAGAAGGGCCAGCGTGCCGCCGAACGCGAGCACGTGCGTGTAACCACCCGGCTCGCGGGGCCCGACCGGCCCCTCGGACGGGCCTGGTCCCGCCGGCCCGACGAGGGCTCCGTCCGCTCGGTGGAGGCGCTCGACGTCGATCCACAGGCGGCGCAGGGCGTGCTCGGGATCGTCCTCGAGCGGGCACACGAGGTGGTGCCCGCCCTCGCCGCGCGTGACGCTCGGCGGCCGCGGTGCGTGCGTCAGCTGCGCGACGTCGACCGAGACGCCGGCGCGGCGCAGGCCCCGCACGATGCGGTCGGACGACTGCGCCATGCCACCGCGACTCGGCGGGTGGTGCTCGGTGAGCCACAGCACCCGCAGGGGGGCGACGGGAGCGTCGATCGGTGCCGGCTCAGCTGTCGAGGTAGTCGGCGTTGTCATCGAAGCCGCCGTCCGCCCAGTCGCCCTCGTCGCCCTGCTGCTCGAACGAGTCCCGGTCGAAGTCGTCGAACCCGGACCAGAACGTCGGGTCGCCCGTCGTCGAGGACACGTCCCAGTAGAACGAGCGGCGGAACCCGATCGTCCACATCTCGTCGCTGGGATCGGAGATGAAGCCGCGTGCCGCGGCGTAGCACTCGGGGCACGTCGGCGCCGACTCGCCCGGCAGCTGCATGAGGTGGCGCTCGCAGATGGAGCGGGAGCAGCGCGAGCAGCCGGCGCGGGCGTTGCGATCGCAGCGCTCGAGCACGAAGAAGCCGGTCGTGGCGCTGCAGGTGCGCACCGCTCGGGTGGCGCCGCCGGCGGGGCTCATGCGATCCCTCCGGGTTGCGGCGCGGTGGGGGCCATCGGCGTCGGGGACGGGAGCGGCGCGCCACCGTCACCGCCTTCGGGAGCCGCCGGGGTGACCCACCGGAACACCTCGGCCACCACGAGAAGCACGGTGTTGACCTGCCACCCGGGTTGCGGGTTCGGGGGGAGCTGGTACTTGCCCTGCGCGGTCACGACGAAGCGCGATCCCTTCGGCTTGGCCGCGACCTGCAGCCAGCTCGTGGCAGGTGACGGCAAAGGTGGCGTGATGCCCCGTTGCTTCGGCAACGTGAGCTTCACCGAGACACGTTGGGTCGGCTTCGCCTTCTGCTTCCACTTCGTCTTGCCGCTGCGGCTGCGCTTGCGGATCTTGCGCATGCGGACCACGTCGACGACGGTGACCTCGAGGTGCGAGCCGTCCTTGAGGTCGGTGTCGACCACGAGCCACGGATCCCACGCCGTCGACTCGCTCAGCTTCGTGATGTTGCCGTGCGTGGGCAGGTCGCGCGACGGGCCCACCTTGCCCGGGGCCTCGTGGCCGCGCAGGTCGAGACGCACGCCGATGCCGGCGTCGGGCGCGACGTCCTCGCTCACGACGCGCAGGAGCGGCACGACGACGTCCATGAGGCGGGGCGGCAGGTGATGGCGATGGATCTCGGGATGGGGCGTCGCGAGGCTGACGAAGAGCGCCGCCCACTGCGCCTTCGACTGGGTGACCGCCAGTGACGCGTCGTTCAACAACGCCTGGTGTTGGGGTGGGAGGCGGGCGATCGCCTGCTTCTCTTTCTTCCCGAACATGGGCGCAGGTTACTCGCCGGTCCGCGCGCGCCCGGGTTCCAGCACGGAGCGGTACACGTCGCGCAGCGCGGCGCGGCTGTGCTCCCACGTCAGCGACGCGCGCACATGAGCCTGCGCGGCGGCGCCCTGCGCGGCGCTTCGCGCGGGGTGCTCCAGGGCCACCCGGATCGCACGCGCCAGCTCGGCGGGCCGGTCCGGAGGCACGAGGCGGCCGTGCTCGCCGTCGGTCACCAGCTCGCGGGTCACGGCCAGATCGGAGGCGATCACGGGGGTGCCCGCCGACATGGACTCGAGCAGCTTGAGCGGGCAGCAGCCCTGGTCGACGTTGCGCGCGCAGTCGGCCAGGGGAGCGACCGACAGCTCGGCATGGGCGAGCCAGGCGGCGACCTCGCGATGGGGCACCTTGAAGTGCCAGTCGACGCGGTCGCTCACCCCCAGGCGCGCCGCCAGCCGCTGCCAGGGTCGGGCGCGCTTGGGCGGCGTCGCCGAGCAGATCACCAGGTGCACGTCGTCGAGGTCCGCCAGGCGCCGGAAGGCGGCGAGGAGCGTGTCGATGCCCTGCCAAGGCTGCAGCGCCCCCACGTAGACCACGTAGCGCTCCGGGGCGAGCGGCGGCCGCGGGGGCGTCGCCGCCGGCACCTTGGCGCCGTTGCGCACGACGGTGATCGGCGCCGCCGCGGGAGCGAGCGCGCGCAACCGGCCCGCCAGCACCGCCGACGGCGTCACCACCGCATCGGCGCGCTCAAGGCACGCGAGCTCGAGCGCCCGGATCTTCCCGAGCGTCGAGCCGCCCAGGCCCGGGTACGCGTGGGACAGCTCGATCGAGGGCAGGCCGTTCACCTCGAGCACGAGCGGTGCGCGCGGGCCGGTGCGGCGCGCCTCCGAGCGAGCGAGCAGGGGCGCCGCGCTCCACGGATCCCGGACGTGCAGCAGCTCGAGGGAGTCGTGGTGCGCCCGCTCGACGGCGGCGAGCTGCGCGCCGTAGGCATCGATGCGGTCCAGCAGGTTGGGGATCGACTGAGTGAAGCGGACGATCTCCACGGGGTCGCCGTCGTCGGTCGTCTCCACCTGGTACGCCGGCAGCTCGTCGCCGCCGAGCACGTGCAGCACCCCGCCCCCGCACTGCGCGAACAGGGTGTCGGCGAACTCCCGGATGTGCACCGCGGCGCCCTTGGGCGAGGGGAACCGGTCGAACGCGGCGTAGAGCGATCGCGGTCCGTCGCGCCGCGCGGGGCGCGTAGAGGCGTCCGCGGAGAGCGACGAAGACGGCGTCATCCCCGTGAACCTACCGACGTCCCGGTGCCGCAGTGGTCTTCCCGGTGGACGAGGATGGGGAGGTGGCTGGTGACCCGAGCTCCGACCTGGATCGGGCGCGCTCGGCGTGGGCGCCCATCGACGCCCTGCTGCGGCGCCCGCGACTGCTGCCACCGTCGTTGCGCGACGGACCCTGGCCCGGGGCCGGCGTCGCCGCGGTGTGGGGGCTGAGCCAGGTGATCGCCGCGGGCGCCCAGCTCCTCGCGCTCGGCGCGCTCGATCCCGCCACGATGACGACGCTGCTGCGGGTGCTGCACCGCTACGCGGACGGCACCGGCTACGACGCCTTCCCCGGCGACCGCCCCCGCTACTACGACGACAACGCGTGGATCGGGCTCGACTTCGTGCAGCTGCACCTGGCGACCGGCGACGAGGGGCACCTGGCCGACGCCGCCCGTGTGCTGTCCTTCGTCCGCCAGGGCCTGCGCGACGACGGTGGCGTCTACTGGGTCGAGCGGCCCGCGGAGTCGATCCACACCTGCTCGACCGCGCCGGTCGGCGAGCTCGCCGCGCGTCTCCACCTCCTCACCGGAGACGACGAGGCCGGCGCGGTCGCCGAGCGCACGTCGGGCTACCTGCACGCGCACCTGCGGCGCAGCGATGCCCTGTACCGGGACAACGTGCGCGTCGACGGGTCCGTCGACGAGGCCGTCTACTCCTACAACCAGGGGACGCCCGTCGGCCTCGACGTGCTGCGCTTCCGCATCGACGGCGACGGCACGCACCTCGAGCGCGCCCACGAGACGGCGGCCGCCGCGCTGGCCCACCTCGCCCGTGAGGATCGGCTCTGGCAGCAGGCGCCGTGCTTCAACGCGATCTTCTTCCGCAACCTGCTGGCGCTCGATGCTGTGGACCCCCACCCGGGCGTGCGGCCGGCGCTCGCCGACTACTGCGAGCGCCTGTGGCACGAGGCCCGGGATGTCGCGACGGGGTGGTTCACCGACGGGGGCATCGGCACGTACGAACGTGGGGGAGTGCTCGATCAGGCCGGCGTCGTGCAGCTGCTCGCGATCGCAGCGTTCTCCCGCAGCGCCGCCGCCGACCTCTGCTGAACCGCGCCGGCGGTGCCCCGAGCGCGTGGCGGCCGTCGTCGCGCCCCGCGTTCCCCACCCACGGCGGTGCCACGTGCGAGGATCGTGCGGTGTTCGGCATCGTGAAGCCCTGTCGCCACCAGTTGCCGCCCTCCCTGCACCGCGAGTGGATGGGCCACCTGTGTGGACTCTGCCTGACCCTGCGCGACCACCACGGGCAGTCCTCCCGCGTGGTCACCAACACCGACGCGGTCGTGCTGTCCATCCTGGTCGCGGCGCAGCGGCGTGACGGCGTCGCCACGACGACCGCCGCGCCGTGCGTCCTGCGGGGGATGCGCCGCCAGCACGTCGTGTCCGCCGGCGACCCGGCGGCCGTGCATGCGGCGGCGGTCTCGCTGGCGATGGCGGCCACCAAGGTCGAGGACCACGCGCTCGACCACGACGGTGCGGTCGGGCGGCTGCCCGAGACCTCCCGTCGCGTCGGTCGTCGGTGGTCCGAGCAGGGCGACGACCTCGCCGATCTCGTCGGCTTCGAGATCGACTGCGTGCGCGAGGCGGTGACCCGATCGAACGAGCTCGAGGCCGAGCACCTCCGCACGGGCCGCCTCCGCCCGTTCGTCGACTACGCCGCGCCCACCGAGGCCGCGGCGGCGGCCGTGTTCCGCCACACCGCGATCCTCGCGGACCGGCCCGAGAACGCCGAGCCCCTCGAGCGCATCGGTCGCGCGTTCGGGCGCATCGTGTACCTGCTCGACGCCGCCGAGGACGCGGAGGACGACCTGGCGAAGGGGCGGTTCAACGCCCTCGCCGCGCACCACCGCGACGCAGAGGTCCGTCGCGCGGCGGCCAACGACCTCTTCCGCGAGGCCCACGCGTCCATGGGCGCGGCGTTCGGGGAGCTCCACCTCACCCGGCCCGAGCTCGCTCGCGCGGTGCTGATCGGCGAGGTGCACCGAGCCGGGCACCGCGTGCTGCACGTCGATCACGGCGCGAGCTGCGAGGCCCGCGCCCACAGCCCCGCCGGCCGTGTGGCGCAGCAGGTCACGATCGTCCCGAAGCACCTGGCCCGCTCCGCGACGGCGTCCGTGCGGTCGTCCGCCACCGCCGCCAAGCACGCGCTCGAGGCGACGGCGGCCGACGCCCGATCGTCCACCCGGGCCTCGGCTCGCGCGGTGGCGTCCGTCGGACTGGCCACCATCGCCGTGGCCGGGGCGGGCCTCGCGGTGTTCCGCCCCGAGAACCCCGACGACGTGCCCTTCGACCCGAGCCAGGCGCAGCCGTTCCCGGGCCAGCAGCCGTACCCGCAGCAGCCCTACCCGCAGCAGCCGGGCTACGGCGACATGGGGATGGACCCCAACGTGAACGATCCGAACAACCAGAAC
>CAYUOL010000238.1:8821-10567 GCA_964446345.1 uncultured Iamiaceae bacterium
CCTCCCAAGCGGACTAGGCCGAACGGCCCAGTCGCGCGAAGCGGTGAGCAAGTGCTGGGATCCGACAGGAACCGCCCTCGGGCGGACGGTCCCGTTCTCGGGGGTCAGGGGAAGAGCAGATGGCAACCACATCGGCCCGTGGCGCGCGGATGCGCCACCTGCGCCGCTCGTTCGTCGCGCTCGTCGCGACGGCGAGCATCATCGGCCTGGCGTCGTGCACCGTCGTCACCCCGGGGGACCCGGGCGTGGTCGACGTGACGCTGAACATCAACACGGTCGGGGCGAACACGCACCCGATCTCGCCGTTGATCTACGGCAGCAACAGCAACCGCAACCTCGCGAGCAACAAGCAGACGGTGCTGCGCATGGGCGGCAACCGCTGGACGGCGTACAACTGGGAGAACAACGCATCCAACGCCGGCAGCGACTGGTGCTTCCAGAACGACGGGTACCTGTCGTCGTCGAACACGCCGGCTGACGCGGTCAAGCCGACGATCGATCAGGCGACCGCCGCCGGCGCCGCCGCGATCGTGACGGTCCCGATCGTCGGCTACGTCGCCTACGACAAGAACGGCGGGTGCGACGTGCGGAGCTCCGGGGCCAACTACCTCGACACCCGCTTCCGGCGCAACCACCCCACCAAGGGATCGGCGCTGACGACCACCCCGAACGCCACGGACGCCGACGTGTACCAGGACGAGTACGTCAACTGGCTGAAGGTCAACGAGGCGGGGGCGAACATCTACTTCTCGCTCGACAACGAGCCCGACCTGTGGAGCGCGACGCACGCCGAGGTGCACCCCAACGCCGTCACCTACGCAGAGCTCGCGCAGAAGAACGTGGACTACGCCAAGGCCATCAAGGGCGTGCTGCCCAACGCCAAGGTGCTGGGCCCGGTCAACTACGGCTTCAACGGGTTCGAGACGCTGCAGAACGCCCCGGACGCCGGTGGGCGCAACTTCCTCGACTACTACCTCGATCAGATGAAGGCCGCCGACACCGCCAACGGCAAGCGACTCATCGACTACCTCGATCTCCACTGGTACCCGGAGGCCACGGGGGGCGGCGTGCGGATCACCGGTGCGGACACGGGTGCCGCCGTCGTCGCGGCACGCGAGCAGGCGCCCCGGTCGCTGTGGGATCCGAGCTACGTCGAGAACAGCTGGATCTCCAACCCGGGCCAGTACAACTACGGCGCCATCAAGCTGATCCCGCGGATGAAGGACCGCTTCGCGGCGCACTACCCCGGGACGCAGCTCGCGATCACCGAGTGGAACTACGGCGGCGGCGACCACATCAGCGGCGCCATCGCCTCCGCCGACGCGCTCGGCATCTTCGGGCAGCAGGGCGTGGGACTCGCGACGCTGTGGGAGCTGAACGGCAACGAGAGCTACACGTACGCCGCCTTCCGGGCCTTCCGCAACTACGACGGAGCGGGCGCGCAGTTCGGCGACACCTCGGTCGACGCCAGCTCGAGCGACGTCGCCACCTCGACCGTCTACGCCAGCAAGTCCTCCGCCGACCCGAACAAGGTCACGATCGTGGCGACGAACAAGGCCACGACGACCAAGAAGGCCGGCATCAAGATCACCTGCGCGGTCGGCTTCTCGAGGGCGAAGGTGTACACGATCACCGCAGCCGGAGGGGCGAACGTCGTCGCCCAGGCCGACCTCACCGCGGTCAGCCAGAACGCCTTCAACTACACCATGCCGGCGCAATCGGTCTCGGTGATCGTGCCGCAGCCGT
>CAYUOL010000239.1:0-10549 GCA_964446345.1 uncultured Iamiaceae bacterium
AAGCCGATGCCGCTGTCTCTCAGCCGCCGACGCTCTGGAACGGAGCCAGCGATAATGCGATAACGCGCCCGTTCGTGGAGGGTTGCAAGGGATATCCGCAGGCAGTTGGGGACCAAACCTGGGAGGCGGGACCGAAAGCGGCGCTCGCTGCCTTCCCTGATCTCTCCGAAGGATGGGCGATCCTCCAGAGGCTCCATCCTCCGTCGCACGCCGTATGACGTAGCGGGCCTTGGAACGAGCACCAACATCCGAATGCGATCGCATCGCATCAATGAGCGGCTGGCCTTACAGAAGGGCTAAGCGGACCCTCGGCTTCGGACCTTTGTTCCACGTAAAGGGCTCCCGCACCGACAGATTCACAATGCATCGCTGTCTTTGAGCGCTGGCGTCCCAGCGTCGACGAAACTGATAACTACGTGTCCGCAGGAGCACTATGATCTTTGCGCTAATTGTGCGCGAACGTTACCACGAGCTACCGAGGCCCGCCCAGGCTACTACGCCTCGTTACAGATGGCTCCATCCAATTGACGTGCCGCTCTGGCCGGGCTCGGCGCTTGGTCGGCGATCCGCGGCAGGGTCAGCACATTCGCGGATCCGATGAGCAGAAACCGGCCCGAACGATAGTCCTCGTCGACCGCCTTCTTCATCGCCAGGAGCAGGTCGGGGGGCGCTGGATCTCGTCGATGATGGCCCGGTCCAGGCCACGAATGAAGCCAGCGGGATGGGATTGGGTGGCCTTGAGGACCGTCTGACCGTCGAGCGCTATATAGGTTCGGCCGGCTTCCCCCATCTTCCGGACGAGCGTCGTCTTACCGGCCGGTGCGGTCCCACGATCAGGACTACCGAGGCATCAAAAAGGCTTCTTCCGCCCGCCGCTCCACAAACCGCTCGAACATGCCAACTCCGAATCCAAGCCGATTGGAACCATCGGGCTCGGCTGATTGGGAGTCAATGAAGCGCTGATTGGTATTGCGCGGAACGCGATCTGGAGGCGTCGCGGCCTTTCCTTTTTTGGTATTCATTGGCCACAATCTGAACTAAGGGCGGCTCGCAGGATTGTCGGCTTTTCGTCGCTCATCGTCTTTCCCAATGTAAAGGATGTCGGTCACGCCACACCGCGTTCGTCCCTTGCAACGGCGAGCACATCAGGAAGATCGGCCAAGCGCGATACCACTTGGCATCCCAAACGCCGCGCAATCGGCGCCACTAAGCCTACGAAGTACCTGTCGCTCCTCCAAACAGCGCAATGCGGCATATACAGCGCATGCATGAAATCTACGATGTCACTCTCTCGAAGCCCTCGTCTCCCCGGCGACGCGTCCGTGACCATTAATAGATATGGGAGCAATAGATCATGCCATGTGGCCATAAAGGACAATTCCCGAATGTCCTGGTTAAAATCGGGATGATCGAAATAAGCCGGCGGCGCGCCATGTCTGACCAAGAACTCTTTCAGGGATTTGGGCAGATTAACGACCTGCTCTTGCAGCACGTCAGACAGCATAGCTTCGCGCGTCTCGCGCGGTGCAGCCCGTCCGCTTTCGGCGGCGATACGATCAAACTTTTCCCTCAATGTCGTTAGCGTGTGGTGAAGTGATGCCCTTAGAGTTTTCAACTGGTCATTCAAGAATCCCATTGGATGAAGATGGTCGTGCGAAAGCACCAGCCGCGTTGGCTTGCCAACGAATCTAAAGAAGTCGGCGGCGACTTCCGGCATTCGCTTCCTGCGAAAAGCATCCACAAATTTAGGGAATAGTGGCGTTCCCGCGATAATTGGATAGATCGGGGAACTCAATATAACGTTTCGCACATCTTCTGCTGACTGAGGTCTAGCGAGTTTGCGCCGTTCGCGCCGATTGAGACGGCGGCCGACCAGCTCCTCGGCGCGCTTTTCATACCGCGTCTGTCCGCTACTCTCCTTGGGAAACATCGTCTCGATATCGGGTAGCTCAGTCCGCACCCACTGTCCGCCGAATGCGACTTCATCGAGCGTCGACATTTGTCGTGATGGCTCAAAGCCGCGGCGCTTGCCGGCGCCAGCTATTTCCGATGCCAACATCCAGAACATTGTTGGGAACGCGTTGCCGCCGCACAGCTCTTCCACGACCGCCGCTTTGCGCCGAGCGATATCTAGACCGTTCGGATCAAACTGGAGAAGCTCGCTAACAATCATGTACGAAAAGCAGAACCTGTACTCGCCCGCACGCGCGAACTCGCGCAGCTTCTCGTAGACAGGAATCAGCGAAGCGTCGCCTCGCCCATGCACTGCGTCCGCGATGCGAGAATAGTCTTGCGTGTCGAGATAAACAGTCTTTGGTGTCACTGAGAACCGCTCTACGGCGCCGAAGGCCGCAGCTCTTCATAGGAGCCCTCCAAAGACGAATGCGCCAGCTCTATCTTACGCCAAAACCCGCCAACCGACCGTAAGCGATTCGAATTTTCTCGCCGCCGGAAACCGCCGTCTCTACGACGCTGAATACGCTGGGCTTTCTTTCAGAGCCGCCAATGCGGCGTTGGCGCAAGTACGGCTGCATTCGGCGGCGCTTGGCGTCCCCTACGGGAGGACATGGAGAGCTCTAAATACCTAGCAAAATCAATACCTTGTCGACCTGACGACGGTTGCTTCTGTATCACTTTGCTGTAGCACCGGGCAAGGCACCCGTACCCAGAGCCAAGCGCCTGGGGAAGCTTCCACGGTAAGCGCGGCCGACAGTGGCAAATGCCCGCTCGCAGAGTATACGTCGAACCAAGATGGGCGAAGCCAAGCAGCGCATGAACAGGCTGGCGAAGATGCAGGCCGATCAGCCCTACTGCATTTACTGCGGCGGGGACGTGTGCGGCAGCTCTATAGACCACATGCCGCCAATAACCGTATTCGCAAATCGGCAACGATTGAAGGGCATGGAGTACATGGCCTGCCAGCCCTGCCACGATGGCACCCGCGCACTAGACCAAGTGGCCGGAATGCTGTGCCGGCTGTACCCAAACGATGACACTCCGGCCACCCGGGCGGAGCTTGAGAAGATCATGAGGGGCATCGGCAACAACTTCCCTGACATCCTTCGGGAGATGGCCCCGAAGCGCGAGCGTCCATCAATCATGCGTCAAGCCCGGCAGGCCTTCCCCGGCGCAGTCGCGGCGATGACCGTAGGTCCGATACTGCATCGAACCGTGTCGAAGTTCGGCGCCCGTGTCGCGTTGGCCCTTCACTACGAGCTATGCCGCGAGATCGTCCCCCGAGATGGCGCCGCACTCGTCCGCTGGCACACGAACGCATCGCTGCTCGATGGCAGCTTTCCAGATGATTTCGTATCCCTTCTTGGCTCGCCCAAGTCGCTGCGCCAAGGGCGCAAAAGTCTGGAGGGCCAGTTTGACTTTTCGAGCATCGCTACGGAGGACAGGTCCATCTCCGCGCACCTAGCGACGTTCCGCTCCTCCTTTGCAATTCAGTGCTTCGTTGCACGCGATGTTGCCGTGTTTGACCGCTTCAGTGAGTACCCCCAACTCCTGTTTCGTCCGGCCTTCCTTGCCGGTTGAGTACGGCGCGCAACTGCTATGCTCAGGTCACCCAAACGGGTGAACGCTGGGATATCTAAGAACCTCGCGGCGGACCTAGTCGGGCACGCTAAGACGACCATTAGCTATGGCGTGTACTCGGGGCGCGGGGCGACGAGGCCGCTACTCGGGGCAGCTATCAGGAAGGTATCGTATCCGAAGCCTCTGTAGCGTGAGAACTTCGTCGCTGTAGACTAAACCGTTGATCTCCTACAGCAATGAGCTAGCAGATTGACCGGCAGTTTTACGTCGATGAAGTCTTGAGCTGGTTTGTTGGTCTCCCAAATAAAACGATACTCGACCTGATGACGATACTTCGTATGCTTCATGAAATACTGCCGCGGCCCGGATACCTCCGCCGCCGCGACCGCTAACTTGTCCATAGAAATCTTGGTAGGGTCGGCATCATCATTAAAACGTCCAGGCGGAAGCGTGATGCCTTTCCGCAGCGTTATGTTGTGATCGCGATAAACGCAGAACCCAGCCATGACCCCTGTCATTCCCGGTATTTCGTTTGCTACCGTGCAGGCGAACGCGTCGATATTGATAATCTCAAAGCAACCGCCGCCTAGTGAAGTACGGAGTTTAGGGTCAGGATGCAGCGTTGCACAAAGGACGTAGGCGTTCTGCCCTATTGTAGAGAAGATACCGAACTCTCGATTTAATGCTTCATCAACTCCGAAGGACATCGCCGAACCTTCCAACAAGTCCCCTCGCTCCTCGTCTTTGTGTTTCCGAAATGCCCTAAAACTTGACAGTCGCAGTTCTCCTCTCTGCAATAGAGCGTCAACGAACCGCGCCTCAAGATAGCGATAAACTGTTGGATGGAAGAATGTTACTGGACGGCTCCACGCAGCACGCATGGGAACCAAGTCAGGTGGCGGAAACTCTGTAGCTGCATTATCCGTCAAGTCGCCTTCTCCCCGTGGTGGCTAGATTTGGTATCCACGTGACGCATCAGCGTGTACCTTGATCTAGGTAGAAGGTAGCACGCCGTATCAACCGAGGCGAACCTCTTACTACGAGGACGAAATAGGAGCGGTTAAGACGCTTTGGGGCGTGGCGGTGGGCTTTCAATAGGTTGCCCATCCGGCGCCGGCCGAGGAAGCTAGCTTATGTTGTCGAAACATCATCTATCCTTGGCAAAGACGAATGGACCTATGCCGCACACTCACGGCACCTCCTCTCCCCACCTTGGTGGGACATACCACTTCACTCGCTTGGCCGAGTATCGCAGCACCATGCGCCCATCTGGCAAGGTGATTTGCTGCCCCTTCCGTAGTGGCCCCACCACGGGGTCATCCTTTCGGTAGTTGTGTCAAATGCGGAAGGCCCCATCGGGTTCACGCTCTACTAGCATTTCAATCTTCATTGGGTATCCTCTAGTTTCGCTGCGGTGCCCCTGGGGGACACAATGAGAAACCCCGAAGGTTTCCCCTCGGGGCTGCTACTCCGTTCCATGCGGCCGCCCGCCTATGCCGGGGCGGATACCTCCAGCACCCCGCCCATCACGTTCCGTCCGGCTTCCCGCGTCTCGCGCTCCTTAGTGACCAAGGCCGCGGGCTCGATCCACCGCAGCCAGTCGCCACGGCGCTGCACTGAGCAACCGTCGTGCATGACGAGCATTTCGTTGTTGGTCATCTCGCCGAACGAATGGGGGCTATAAGGCTCCCAAGACACCCTTGATCCGTTCTTGCGCACCTTGCCGGCGCCTTTCCACCATTCCCGCTTAGCTTTTCGCATTGTCATCTCTCCTTGAGCTAGGCCCAACGCTCCGTGCGCCGGACTGGAGGGAGTTTACAAGAGGAGGATCGAATAGCGTTCACGAGATCGCCTCTCTGTTGCGCAGGCAATACCGCAATCAAATCTAGATAACATCGACAGTTGCGTTAAAGGAAAAGTAATCGTGGGCCGTGCAACCGCTCCTGTACGGGAAGCACCCTGGATTTTCGGTAAGAATTTGCAAACTGATAAGCGCTATCGCCCCGAGGCGCGTTCCCCCCGGTACCCCTCCCGTGTCGCGTAGGTTCACCCTCAGGCACCCCATGGCGGGCCTGCCGTGCGCCAGTGAGCGCGGCGGTCGCCTCCTAGCCTGCCAACGTCAGCGGCGTGCGCCAGCCACACCGGCTAGGCCCGCTCAGGATCGCAGCGCTAACCGAAGGTGAAGGTAAAGGGCTTGCCGCCGATGCGGCCTGTCCCCGTCCCTGAGGTCCCCGTCGAGACGAAGGAGAACGGGCCACTCTGCCCATCGTTGCAGGTGAAGGTACCTTCGCCCTCGCGCCTCGTCACATAGACGAACTTGCCGCTACAGGAGCGGCCCTTAGTGGTCGTGAGCGTCAACGTCCCGCCGCCGTCACTGTACCCTGTCGCGCTCCCTGAGAAGGTCTCTGTCCCGTCCTCCAGCGCTCCCTGGACAGGTAGCGTCATGCTGCACGCCCCGAGACCTAGCAGCGCCACAACCCCAAGTACCTTGCTCACCAACTATTCCCCTCTGACGTTCCGCGGCGAAGATGCCACGGACGGAGGGCCGGCGCCAAGCCGAATGGGCCTATGCAGAAAGCCCCTCGCATCTGGCCGCAGCTAAGTGCTTGAAACGGCGCACAACTGGCTACAGTGATTGGCCTATGCTGAATGTATTGACTTTCTGCATGGTCGTGCCTAAGTATCCTCTCGACTGGAGGGACGAATGGCAACCAAGCGAGCCGCGCTCTACGTCCGCGTGTCGACGGACAAGCAAACGGTCGAGAACCAAGTACGCGAACTTACGGCCATAGCGCAGCGGCGCGGATGGGAGATCGTGGCAACGTTCAATGACGCTGGTATCAGCGGCGCCAAGGGGCGAGACCAACGCCCCGGCCTGGACGCCATGCTCAAGGATGCTGGCCGCGGGCGCTTCGATATCGTCATGGCCTGGGCGATAGACCGGCTGGGGAGGTCCCTAATCGACCTCCTGGGCACCATACAGACGCTAGAGGCGTGCAAGGTCGACGTGTTCATTGAGCAACAGAACCTCGATACCACAACGCCCATGGGCAAGCTCCTGTTTCAGGTTACAGGGGCCTTCGCTGAGTTTGAGCGGCACATGATCGGCCAGCGGGTTGCCATAGGCATCAAGCGGGCTCGGGCCAAGGGTGTGAAGTTCGGTCGCCCTAGGACGGACCATAGGACTGAGGAGCGTATCAGGAAGGCCCTGGAGCGAGGCGACAAGGGTATCCTAAAGATCGCTGGGGAGTTTGGTGTGGGCTCAGGGACCGTGCAGCGTATCAAGGCTGAGATGGGGGCGGATCATGTCGACGGATGAGAAGGATATCCGGGAGCGTTTCACGCGCGGAATGGTCGACGCTAAGCCTGTTGCGGTGGTGAAGAAGCCAAAGCAAACACCACGACCATCCCCCACGCCCCAGAAGCGGACGGTTCCGCAGGTTAGTGACCGACTAGCTAGGTGGACTACCTACAGCACCGACAGCGCGAACAAACGCGCATGGGAAAGGAGGCGAGCGGAGGCGATGGCGGCATTCCCCGACATCGGAGAGGAGCCCAACCCCGAGATTGAAAGGCATCTCGCTAGAATAGACGCAGAGAACCGAGAATATTTGGAACGAGTGGCCTCAGAGAACGCGAAGGAACTGCGCGAAGCCGGGCGAGATGACGTGGTCGCCGCGCACGAATATACACTCACCAAAGAAAACCCCGAGGTCTCATTGGTAGCCCGCCCATGGGAAGTGATCCCTGAATGGCAGAGGCTCCTAACCGACCCGGCAGTTATCCGGCGAGTTGGACGGGGCGCCCCTAGGCTCACGGTAACCGGTCTAGGGCCGTACACCGGGAAGCGGCGGGCACGGCTCGGGCTGGTCGATATGACGATTTTCGACCTGAGCAACCGTATCGTCGAGGTAGTTGGGATAACCAGCGACGGAGACATGATCCTACCGGACATAGCCGCGCGGGTGTACTTCCGGCTGAGGGACCGGAAGAAGACTGCAACCGCTTCGCTGGACAGGCACAATCGCCAGCTGCGGGACGATCTTGAGCCCGTCCCCGCAGCGTGGCTTGCTCACCAAATGTGGACACCTCCGAAGGGCGACGAGGCTTGGGACCTCGAATAGGGCCGCCGCGGGGCCGCTATCTGCCGCCTACGCGCCCTTAACTAGAGCCTTAGATGCAGTAAATTCGGGGGCTTTCGCGAAGGTCCCCCTTATACCCATAGCCCCCAAGCCGGGCTGACCACTGCACTTCTCCGCCGCCCGCCGCGGGAGGGCCGGCTTGAGCACCCCGCGTCCCCCTTTTCCGCGGGTGGACGCTCGCCGGTCCCTCTCGTGCCCTGGCGCGATCTTGAAGCGCGCTCGCTTGCTATTGGGCCAACCCCTCCGCGTTCACTTACGACCCCTCCGCGCTGTCGCAGTCGTGTCCCGCATCATCGGGCGGCTGCCGCTTGTTTTTGTCTCACCCTCCTCAATCGCCACAACCTAAAGGAAGCACTATTCACGCCTATGCCTACCACAAAGCCGTATCATCAGGCCCGCCGTTGGGTCGCAGACAGCAGGGCGGACAGTCAGGTCCGTTGGCTACGATCCGTCTACGCCCTGTCCCTCAACACCGAACGCCCTCCCAGCGACAGCGCTATCATTCGCAGGGCATTGGCGCGGCTTGCCGAGCACATGAACGACCTCCTTCTTGCCGGCCGCTTGGACGGTTTACAGGGACCGCACATTCAGGACGCCGAGGCGGAAGCCAAGTTGCTCAAAGAGTATGCCGCGATCACACCGGCGCCCCCGCCAGCCGCCGCGGTCGATACTGACGGCCAGTTCCTCCTTTGGCAGGAAGCAATTGCCAAGGACATTCAGCGGACGTTCGCGGGAAGCCTGTCAATCCCCGTGCCTGAGGGCGATGGTGTTGTCTCCTAGCACCGCCGCTCAGGTTGAGGACAGGACAGACAGCGAGACGAGACTACTCACCAACGCAGAACGAATTGCCCTTTTGTGGCAGTTGTACGACGCCCTCCTCACAAACCTACTCGCCGCCCTCACTCCAGAAGGCGACCGGCCCCCGCCCACCGCGGCCGTACTCGACATTAGCCGCAAGGTCCTCGTGGACCATGGCATCAAGGCGAGCGCTATGCGGACCACAGGGGACGTAAAGCGCGGGCTAGAGGCGTTAGTCGTCGACCTCGGGGCGCTCCCGTTCGGCAAGGACAAGCCGAGCTAGTCGCTCCAGCCCCTAGCTCTCCCGCAGGTATCTCCATAGGCATCCTATAGCGGCTCCTGCGGTCCCCTCCGTATGTCTGCTTCCCTCTTCAACTCAGTTCGTCGCCTCTCTTTCGCTGGTCATTTTTAACCTTGTAATATCAATGGGTTAGGAAGGCCCGTGTGCCAAATGCCTCCCCTCGTTTGGTACACGAACGCTTCCGGGGAACACTCCAACCGAAGGACAACGATGACCGCCACCCAGCGGCCGAACACCTACGCCTCCAATCCAACTGTCCGTCCTCCCGTCGTGGTGGTCGACAGCATCATGGGGTCAGGAAAGACCACCTGGATAATCGACCACATGCGCCGCGCGCACGCCCAAGCATTGAGCGGTCTATTGTCGGGTCGCAGTGATACCGAGCTTCCCAAGTTCCTGTATGTGACGCCCCTGCTAGATGAAGTCGACAGGGTCAAGCTCGCCTGCCCGCGTCTTGATTTCAGAGACCCCGTCCCCGTCCATGGCAAGAAGTTCCAAGACCTCAACCGGCTGATCGACGAAGGGCAGAACATCGCCACTACTCACGCCCTCTTTTCCTTGGTCGACCCTACCACCCTGGATAAGCTGAAAGCTCAGGGCTACACGCTGGTCATTGACGAGGTGCTTACCTGTGTCGACTACTTCAAGAGCCTCAGTAAGGACGACACCAGCCTGTTGTTCGATCAGGGCTTCGTCTACGTCGATGGTACGTCTCACCTTCGCTGGAACCACGACAAGACGCCGAGCTACCGAGGTAAGTTCGAGAACGTAAGGAACCTCTGCGACAACGGTAATCTGGTTGCTTGGTCGATGGGCGGAAGCGGCTTCGTACCGGGCAAGCGAGGGAACATCCTGCTATGGGCATTCCCAACGAACTTCCTCGCGGCCTTCAAGGGCGTCTATCTCCTCACCTATCTCTTCCATGGCTCGCCCATGCGGGCCTACTTGGAAGCAGAGGGGGTGTCGTTCGATTTGCGGATGGTCGCCGACAAGGGACGCAAGCTAGTTCCCTGGACGACTGAGGCAGAGAAGGAAGCGAAGGAGCGTATCAGGAAGCATCTGCGCATCTATGAAGGCCCACTCAACGCCGCGGGTGCCAAGGCGCCGGGCATGAGGTCCAATCCATTGGGGAAGAATTGGTTTGACAATGCGGCGAAGGCCAACGGAGGCGATGCCCTTCAAAGGCTACGCACCGCGACAACGAACTTCTTCCGTTGGTTCACTCGCAACAACGTCGACAGTCGATACTTCGCCTGGACGACGTTCAAGGCTCAACGCAAGGCGCTCGCCGGCAAGGGGTACAAGCACCATACCCAGTGGGTCTCGCTCAATGCCAAGGCCACGAACGAGTATCGGCATAAGACAGTGCTGGCCTATCTCGCCAACCGCTTCTCCATCCCCGAGATACGGGGCTACTTCGAGAGCCGGGGCGTCAACGTCTATGAGGACCTGTACGCCACGAGCGAGATGCTCCAATGGCTTTGGCGCTCTGCAATCCGCGATGACCGCGAGCCCCACGACGTTCATGTGTTCATCCCATCGGAGCGCATGAGGAACCTGTTAAAACTCTGGCTTAGCTGCGATGACGCACTGTCGTTCATAAAGGCCGTGACGGGAGAGGACCTAGCGTTGTCCTCCGTTGCGCCGGCCGAGCCGGTGAAGGAAGCCGCCTAGGTATCGCTTCGCCTGGGCGTATAACCCGAAAATATCCGTATAGGTCCCCGCCTCCCTGGAGGTCGGGCCTTAACCGAACGGCCAGCAATGGCCCTAC
>CAYUOL010000240.1:0-10530 GCA_964446345.1 uncultured Iamiaceae bacterium
GTTCTGGTATTGGATGCTGAACGAGTCGGCGCCGTCGAGGTCCATGTCGAAGCCGGCGTCGCGCAACACGCGGGCCTTCTTCTCCTCTTTCGACTTGCACCAGATGAACTCCTCGATGTCGGGGTGGTCGACGTTGAGGATGACCATCTTGGCGGCGCGGCGCGTCTTGCCGCCCGACTTGATCGTGCCCGCCGAGGCGTCGGCGCCGCGCATGAAGCTCACGGGCCCGGAGGCGGTGCCACCGCCCTTGAGCAGCTCGGCCGAGGAGCGGATGTTCGACAGGTTGATGCCGGCGCCCGACCCGCCCTTGAAGATCGTGCCCTCTTCGACGTACCAGTTGAGGATCGCGTCCATCTTGTCCTCGACGGCGAGGATGAAGCAGGCGCTGGCCTGCTGGGGGACGCCCTTGACCCCGATGTTGAACCACACCGGCGAGTTGAAGGCCGCCTTCTGCGTGACGATGAGGTGCTTGAGCTCGTCGGAGAACGCCTTGGCCTCGCGGTCGTCGACGAAGTAGCCGTCGCGCTCGCCCCAGGCGGTGATCGTGTTCACGACGCGGTCGGCGACCTGCTTGAGCGAGTGCTCGCGCTCGGGCGTGCCGAGGGTGCCACGGAAGTACTTCTGCGCCACGATGTTCGTGGCGTTCAGGGACCAGTCCACGGGGAACTCGACGTCGAGCTGCTCGAACGCAACCGAACCATCGCGGTAGTTCGTGATGCGCGCGTCGCGGGTCTCCCACTCGACCTCGTCGTAGGGGTGCACTCCCTCGGTCGTGAAGTGGCGGCGGATGCCGATGCCCGCTTGCTCAGGCGCGATGGCCATGGATGTCTCCTCCCGGTCGTACGCCCGAGTGCCGGGCGCCGCCAGACCCTGCGGTGCGCAGGGCCTGGTTCCGATGTGCTGGTTCCGTTGTGCTGGTTCCGTTGTCTGGTTTGGTGGTCTGCTGAACCGCTGGCCTCGGCGGGACGCCGAGGGAATCCCACGGACCTGGGGAGCACGCCGATCGACCTGCGACCGGCGTTCGCACAACCTTCGTTCCCCCAACCACCTGGGAGATGTCACGAGGACAAAACCCAAGATGTTGTGGTTGTGTTCCCCGCTACTCCCAACGGGCCACAAGATGTGCGAGAAATTACACGCGCGGAATTACAGGTGTGTCAAGCATATGGAGGGGGTGTGACACAGATTCGGGCGCCGTCCGCGGGGCGCCGCGATCGGGGTCACTGCCCCCCACGCAAGGGCAACGGTGGCTGTGGCGCGAACGAGCAGGTCAGAGGCGCGTTCACATGTGCCGACCCCAACCCCGGGCTCAAAAACACGCAAATGCACTCCGCCCCCAAGGAGCCGTCCTGCCAACGAAGAACCAAGACGCCAGCCACCATCCGCTGGACGCACCACAGCCCCGTCGACCGATGAGGAACTTAGGAAGAAACGCCTGTGCATCGCTAGGGGAACAACCCTGTGAATTACGGGTGGATTTCCGGTGCCGTCGTCCACAGTTCGCACAAGCCCGGGGGACGGTCGCGAGGGCTCGCGCCGGCGGGGGCGGCGCCGGCGGTCAGGCGGCGTTCGTGGACTTCAGGACGCGCACCGGCGCGCCGTAGCCCGGCAGGCGCTCCGCCGCGCCGAGCTGGTCGACGATCGAGGCGGTGAGGCGCCGGGAGAGCATGATCGAGAGGTGGCCGTGGTCCTTGACGAGGATGTTGGTGGCCTCGAGCTCGGGCTCGACGATCATCGCTCGGCGAGCCGGCACGATCAGGTCCAGGTTGGAGTAGTACGCCACGAAGCGCGTGGGCAGGCGACGGGCGCTCGCGTGCAGCATCGTCATCACGGCGGAGTCGGGGCGCAGCGAGTACCCCGAGGCCAGCGGGCTGAGCGCGGCGATGGACGACCCGCGCTGCGCGAGGCGCACCCCGCCGTGGGGCGACGCGATCGTGATGCACACGTCGACGCCCTGCAGCCCGAGCACCTGGACGGCGTAGCGGGCGATGATGCCGCCCAGCGAGTGACCGATCACGTGGATCCGGTCGACGCCGAAGTGCGCCTTGAGCTCTTCGGCGCGCGTGGCGCACCGCTCGGCCAGCTCGGGGATGTCCGCGGTGAGCGGGTTGTAGTTCAGGGCGTGCAGTCGGTCGAACCCGGCCTGCTGCAGGTAGCGGTTCACGAAGAGCCAGTTCGACTTGTTCGCGCCGTAGCCGTGCACGAGGAGCACAGGCGTGGCGACGTGGGATTCCTGGACCTCGGCGGGCAGCTGGTCGATGCCCCGGTCGGCGAAGCCCAGGGGCCACATGCCCGCGGTGACCACGGTCGAGGTCAGCTCCTTGAGGTGCCCCGAGTAGGTCGTCGGTCGACGGGCTGCGCGCGCCACGGCCGCCGCCGGCGCTGTCACCCGATCCAGTCCTCGCATGCAACCCTCCGTGAAGGATCCGGCGACGCCCCTCGAAGCCGCCGGTGAACGCCCCGTTCCACCATGCACTACCCGGTCATGCTCCGTTCAGTCCTACCGACGCGAACCGGGTTCTGGTTTGCACTGTCTAGTTGCTCATCGGTGCTGGAGGGCGGAGCTCTTCACATCGGACCCCGAACCTGAACCGATCGTTGCCCTCTTCTTGACCCGTTCTTGAGGAACCATGGGCCGAACGGCCCAGCGCGGGCGCCCGGCGGGCCGCCGTGGCTCGGGCCCGGGAGGCAAACCCGGGCGCGGGCGCCGGCACGAGCCGCGGATCCAGCGGGGGAGGTGGCCGGTCGGCGATGGCCGGACGAGGTGGCCGGACGGAGGTGGTCCGGGCGTCGGCCGGTCGGGTCCGGTCGTCGGGCACTGGTCGGAGGGTGCGCCGCCGGTGCGCCCGTCGCGGTCGCAGTACGGTCCCGCCTCATGCGGCAGCTGGTCCCCCACCCCGACGACGTCGACGTGCTCGCCCAGTTCGAGAGCGACGACCGCCCGCCGCCTGACGATCGGCCATGGGTCATGGTCAACATGATCGCCAGCATCGACGGCGCGACCGCCGTCGACGGGCTGTCGGGCGGACTGGGCGGACCGGGCGACAAGGAGGTGTTCCGGGCGGTGCGCTCGTTGCCCGACGTGATCCTGGTCGCGGCCGGCACGGTGCGGGCCGAAGGCTACGGACCGCCCCGCCCGAGCGAGGAGGTGCAGCGGCGCCGCCGCGCCCGCGGCCAGCACGCCACGCCGCGCTTCGCGATCGTGACCCGCCGCCTCGACCTGGACCCCGATGCGCCGCTCTTCCGCGACGCAGTCGCCGATGCCCGCCCCCTGATCCTGACCACCGACGAGGCGGCGGCGGGGGCGCCGGCGGCGCTTCGCGCGGTCGCCGAGGTGCGGGCGACGGGCGCGTCGTCGGTGGACCTGCCCCGTGCCCTGCGCCGGCTGCGCACCGAAGGGACGGCGTCGGTGGTGCTCTGCGAGGGTGGCCCGTCGCTGAACGGCGCCCTCGTCGAGCAGCACCTGGTGGACGAGCTCTGCATCAGCGTCTCGCCGCTGCTCGTCGGCGGTGACGCCGTGCGCCTGGCGCACGGCGAGCGCGCAACGCCGACCGCGTTCACGCTGACCCGCGCGTTGGAGGACGACGGAATGCTGTTCTTGCGCTACGGGCGTTCGGGAGCCGTGCCGGCTTCGTGACGCTTCGGCGCCGTCTGCTTGGTCAGCAGGCCGATCTCGCGCTGGAAGTCCGCGGGATCGTCGAAGTCCTTGTAGACGCTGGCGAAGCGGACGTAGGCGACCTGATCGACGTCGCGCAGCCGATCGAGCACGGCGATGCCGATGCGCTCGCTCGGCACCTCGGGGCCCTCGATGCGCAGCTGCTCCTCGACCTCGACCGCGAGCGCCGCGAGCTGCGAGTCGTCGACGGGGCGGCCCTTCGCGGCCGAGCGCACGCCGGCCTCGATCTTCGAGCGGTCGAAGGGGACGCGGTCTCCGGAGCGCTTGACGACGAGGAGCGGCACCTCTTCGACCCGCTCGAACGTGGTGTACCGCCGCCCGCAGGTGACGCACTCGCGGCGCCGCCGGATGGCGGACCCGTCTTCGGCGAGGCGCGAGTCGACGACCTTGTCGTCGAGGCTGGAACAGGTCGGGCACCGCACGGCGTCGACGCTACTGCGCCCTGCCGGGGTTGGGAACCCAGCGCCGGGCAGGCGGATGACGGTCGCGACGGCACCGGCTTCGCCCGGACCAGCTGTGGGCGGGCGGCGGCGCGAGGGGTGGTGCTCAGAGGGCGAGGCCATCGAGGTCGATCCGCTGGCCCGGCCGCAACGCCGACGAGCCGGCGCGCTCGGCCAACGCATCGACGAGCGGACGAGGGTCGGCATCGGGCCGCAGCCGGCGCGCGATGGACCAGAGGGTGTCGCCGGATCGCACCACGTAGACGTTCGCAGCGGGTGCCGCCACCGGCGCAGCGCCGGGGGACGCGGTCGGCGACGACGTCGCCGCCGTGGCGGTGGCAGCCGCCGGCGCATCGACCACCGCAGGCGCGGCCGCGGACGGCAACGGCGCGAGGCGGCTCACGACGGTGACGAGCGCGACCTGCGTGAGGAGCGCCACCGTGGCGACGACGAGCAGCGCGACCGCCTGCCGGCGCCGGTAGGTGGCGGCGGTGGGTGCCAGCGGACGGCCCGGCACGGGGATCGCCACCGTCGGGGTGGCGGCTCGTCGCTCGGGCCGAGCGACGACGCGGCGGCCGACGGGACGGAGGTGACGAACGACGTCGGGGACCCCGGGCAGAGCGGGGCGCAGGTGCGGAGGTGAGAGGACAGCGGCCATGTCGTGAGTCTCCTCAGGGGGTGTGACAAGGAAGCGGTGCTGGACAGCAGGGCCACGGACGTGGGCCCCGTGCGGGACGGAACGGGACCGCCGACGAGCCGAGGTTCGGGTCGGTCGAGGCGGGCCCGTCCTCCGCACCGAAAACGGGCGCACCTCACCGACACGACGACCGCTGGCGCAGGCACGAACCCGCACCACCGGCCGGACCACGCCCACCCACCCGCATGCCTCCCTGGTCGAGACCCTGCTCGGGCAGCAGCTGTCGACGGCGGGCGGTGCGGAGGGGCGAACGTCTGTTCCGGACGGGTAGCGAAGCACGAACGTCCGTTCGCCGTCAAGGCCCTGAAGCCGTCGACGCGATCGGCGAGGTCTGTGCGAACAGATGTTTGCCACACCGCCCCGGCACTGGTACGGTGACGAACGCCTGTTCGCACGAGCAGGGTGCCCGTCGTGCCTCTCGACGCCCTCGGGCGCCGGCGACCCGGCATCCCGTCGAGCGAACCGCCCTGCACCCCAGCGAAAACGAGGTCCGATGTCTCCGAGCAGTCCCACCATCACGGAACGCCAGCAGCAGATCCTCGAGTGCATCGAAGCGGCCATGCGCGAGCGCGGCTACCCGCCGTCCGTGCGCGAGATCGGCGAAGCGGTGGGCCTCACCTCCCCTTCGACCGTGCACTCGCACCTCGCCACGCTGCAGAAGCTCGGCTACCTCAAGCGCGATCCCACGAAGCCGCGGGCCATCGAGGTGCGGTGGGATCCCAACTCGGGCGCGGTGATGGATCGTCGTCCGGTGCGCCACGTGCCGCTCGTGGGCGACGTCGCGGCCGGCACCGACGTGCTCGCCGAGGAGAACGTCGAGGAGATCTACCCGCTGCCCGCCGATCTCACGGGTGACGGCGAGCTGTTCATGCTCCGCGTGCGGGGCGAGTCCATGATCGACGCCGGCATCCTCGACGGCGACTTCATCGTCGCCCGCTCGCAGCAGACGGCCGAGAAGGGGGAGATCGTCGTCGCCGGCATCCCGGGCGAGGAGGCGACGGTCAAGACCTTCAGCCGCAAGGGCGCGAAGGTGGTGCTCCTCCCGTCGAACCCCGCCTACGAGCCGATGGTCTTCGATCCCGACGACGTCAAGGTGTTCGGCAAGGTCGTCACGGTGCTCCGCAAGCTCTGACCGGCAGCGCTCCGACCGATCACCCGACCCACCGCGAGCGGACCCACCGCGCTCCTGCCCGCCACGGCGGGGTCCGCCGGGTGGCGCCCCCACCGACGTTCGTGCTGCCAACGCGGTCGGCGGGGGATGCGATCGCGTCGCATCCCCCGCATGACCGGTTCAGAGCTTGGCCAAGGCCTCGGTGTAGCGCTCCGCCTCCCGCGGCGTGCCGAGGTCCGCGCTCGCAAAGGTGTCGACGACGACACCCTCGGCGTTGATGAGGAACGATGCCCGGTTCGCGCACCCCAGCGCCTCGTTGAAGACGCCGTACGCCTTGGCGGCGGCACCGTGGGGCCAGAAATCCGACAGCACGGGGAACTGGTAGCCCTGCTGCTCGCTCCAGATCCGCTGCGCGTGGCGGCTGTCGCACGAGATGGCGAGCACCTGCACGCCGGCGCTCTCGAACTGGCTGTAGTCGTCCCGGATCCGGCAGAGCTCGCCTTCGCAGACCCCGGTGAACGTGAACGGGTAGAACACGATCAGCACGGGGGTGCCGGCGTACTGCGACAGCGTGACCACCTCGTTCGCCGGGTCCTTCAGCTCGAAGTCGGGGGCGGGTGCGCCGATGTCGATGGCCATGGGATGGAGTCTCCTTGAGGTGTGCGGCCCCGAGACGGGGCGGGGTCGTGCGGCGGTGCACTCGGCATCGCCGACGCTGGAGCGGGATGCCGGGCCAGGTCTTGCGAGCGGCGGTTCCCGGACAACCATCCAGACAGGGTCCCGGCCAGGATCCCAGAGAGCGGGTACCGACCGGAGGGTCCGGGCGGGGGTTCCGGGCTGGTTCTCGGCCCGAGCCGGCGCAGTCTAGGCATCAGCCCGATGCCCTTCGCCACGGCCGCCCGTCATCCCGGTGAGGCCGACCGCCGTGCCGGCCACGACCTGAGCAGCCGGGCCCGGTTGCCGGCGCGGCCCGCCGCTCGTGCGGGTCGGCGCCGGATCGCCTCGTCGCGTCCCGCAGCCGGGAACATCGAGAGGGGTGTGCCGGATCACGGTTCGCTCGCAAGGAGCGAGGACGAAGGCCCCCCTGGGCTCGAGCGGCGAGGACGAGGACGCCGCGAGCGGCGAAGCTGGCCGTCGCACCTCGCAATCATCTGCTGCTGCACTAGCAGCCGTTGCGCAGCAGATCGTCGACGGCGACCCACACCCGCTCGAGCGCGTCGCGCTCCACGTACTCCCCCGCCGTGTGCGCGATGGTGGCGTCGCCAGGTCCGAAGTTGGCGGCGGGGATGCCGGCCGCGGCGAAGCGGGCCACGTCGGTCCAGCCGAGCTTGGCCCGCACCTCGAGGTCGTTGCGATGGACCAGCGCCTGGAGCAAGGGGTGATCGAGCGACGGCGGGGCGCCACCGGCCACGTCCACCACCTCGATCGTGTCGCCGTCCTCCAGCCACGGGGTCACGACGTCGCGCACGTGCGCCTCGGCTTGGGCGATCGAGCGATCCGGGGCGAAGCGATGGTTGAGCACCACCTCGACCTGGTCGGGCACGACGTTCGCCGCGACCCCGCCCTCGACGCGCACGGCCTGCAACGCCTCGCGGTAGGCGCAGCCCTGGATCTCCGGCGTTCGCGCCTCGTAGGTGGCCAGGGCCTCGAGCAGCCCCGCCAGGCGGTGGATGGCGTTGCGCCCCATCCAGGGCCGAGCGGTGTGGGCCCGCTCGCCGAACAGCTCGAGGCGCAGCCGCATCGTGCCCTGGCAGCCGGCCTCGAGCACGCCGTCGGTGGGCTCGCCGAGCAGCGCCACGTCGGCGTGCAGCAGATCGGGGCGAGCGTCGAGCAGCTCGAGGAGGCCGCTCTCGGACGCGGCGATCTCCTCGCGTGCGTAGAACACGTAGGTCACGTCGACCGCCGGTTCGGTGATGGTGCGGGCGGCTTCGAGCATCACCGCGATGCCGCTCTTCATGTCCGTCGTGCCGAGGCCGTAGAGGCGCGATCCGTCGAGGCGGGCCTGCGCGTTGTCGTTGACGGGCACCGTGTCGGTGTGACCGGCGAGCAGGATCCGCTGCGCCCGGCCGAGGTTCGTGCGCGCGACGAGGTTGTCACCGATGCGGGTGAGCTCGAGGCCCGGCACCACGGAGAGCTCGCCTTCGATCCACGTCGTGATCGCGGCCTCGTTGCGGCTGACCGACGGGATGTCGACGAGCTCGGCGGTCAGCGCGACCAGATCGGTCATCGGGGCGCTCCGCGGTGCGGCCGGTGCGCCACGCGCGCGCCGCCGCGACTAGACGGTGGCACCGTGCTCACGCAGCACGTCGTTCAGCTTCGCCTTGTCGTGGCGCTCGCCCTCGTTGAGACGCTTCACGACGAGCACGCACGGCAGCCCGAACTCACCGCCGGGGAACGACCGCGGGCGGGTCGCGCTGATCGCGACGCACCACGACGGGACGGTGCCGCGCCCGATCTCGTCACCGCTGTCGGCGTCGATGACCGGCACGGAGCCGGTGAGGATGCATCCGGCACCGAGCACGACGCCCTCGCCCACCGTTGCGCCCTCGGCGACGATGCAGCGACTCCCGATGAAGCTCTCGTCCCCCACGAACACCGGCGCCGCCTGCGGCGGCTCGAGCACCCCGCCGATGCCCACGCCTCCGGAGAGGTGGACGTTCTCCCCGATCTGCGCACACGATCCGACCGTCGCCCAGGTGTCGACCATGGTGTTGGCGCCGACGCGGGCACCGATGTTCACGTAGCTGGGCATCATCACGACGCCGCGGTCGAGGAACGACCCGAACCGGGCCGAGGCGCCGGGGACCACGCGCACGCCGGCGGCGGCGTAGTCGGCCTTGAGCGGGATCTTGTCGGCGTACTCGAACGGGGCGAGCTCGATCGTGGCCATCTGGGACTGCTTGAAGTAGAGCAGGATCGCCTGCTTCAGCCACTGGTGCACCACGACGGATCCTGCGTCGTCCATCTCGGCGACGCGGGCCTCGCCGCGGTCGAGCAGGGCGACGGCCTCGTAGATCGACTGGTTGGCATCGGTGTCGTCGGCGGCGAGGGTGGCCCGGTTCTCCCAGAGGTCCTCTATCACCTTCTTGAGCTCGGTCATGGCGACGAGGCTACCGGGCACCGCATCCCGCACTCGACCTCGTGCTCGCAGTGCAGCCGTGGGTGTGCGGCGCCGGCGCGGGGTCTCAGGCCGCCAGGGCGTCCGGGCAGCAGGCCGCCACACCGCCAGGCGTGACACCACCACGCCGTCAGGGCGTCACGCCGGCAGGCCACGACGCCGACCGGGCGTCACTCCGTCAGGGCGTCACGCCGTCAGGGCGTCACCCGTCAGGGCGTCAGGGCGTCAGGGCAGATCGATCGGGGCGCTCGTCGGCTCCCGACGCACGCGCAGCCAGTGCGCGGCGACGAAGGCGGCCACCGCCAGCACCGCGGGCACCAGGACGAGCGGGATGAGCCCGGTCATGCCGCCGATCCAGCCGGGGCGACCCTCCGGCGCGAGGGCGAAGGTGCCGGCAGCGCCGGCGGACTTCGACGGCCCCGAGGAGAACGCGAACACGTTGTAGGTGCCGGGCTTGTCGATGGTGAACGACGCGATCGCGCGACCGTCGCGGAACGGCGAGGCGTACGTCTCGGCGCTGGCGCCTTCGGTGCCGACGAGGCTCTTGCCCTCGATGCGCTTCCCGCCGATCGAGAGCACCGACGCGCGGACGGTCGGTGGGACCGTCGCGGCGGCGGCGCCGGGGTACTCCTCGTAGAGCACCAGCGTGGTCGGTTCGCTGATCGTGAACTCGGGGGTCACGTCGAAGGCGCCCCACCGCCGGAAGCTGAACGGCGACAGCACGAGGTACCACGCGAACGCGCCGGCGAGGGTGGCGAGCACCAGGAGCGCCCCGATCGCGCGGAGCGCGCCGTCGCTCGTGATCGCGGCACGGCCGGCCGCGGGCGGGGCGGTGAGCGTGCCCGCAATCACGGCGGGTCCCCGGCGTCATCGGCGGCGGGCCGGTTCGACGGGGGTTCGAGACCGGTCGGGCGCGGCGGGACCTCGAGCGGTCGAACGCCCGACGGGACGTCGCCCGCGTCGGTCGACGCGAACGGACCGGACGCGAACGGACCGGAGGGGGACGGACCGGACGGGGACGGGCCCGCGTCCTGGACCGGATCTGGCTGGCCGGCGGGGGACGGCGCGGGTCCAAGAGCGGGCGCGGCGCCCGGGGGCGCGTAGGGCGCCGGGGGCCCGTCCGCGAACGGCCGAGGGGCCCCGGGCGCTCCGCCGGAGGGCGCGAACGGTGGCGGCGGCCCAGCGCCGAACGGTCGCGGGGCTCCCGGCGCGCCGAACGGCGGCGGGGACGTGCCCGTCAGCCCCACCCCGAACGGCGGCGGAGGCGCGCCCGGCGGCCCGACCGGCGGCCCGCTGGGCGGACCCGAAGGCGCCCCCGCGCCCTGGCCCCCGGGGGCCGAGGGCGAGCCGGGTGCGGTCCACGGTCCTGCGGGGCCTGCGGCGGGCGGCGCGCCGTAGGGACCGTAGGGGGCCGGACGTCCGGGCGTGGCGAGCGCGCCGAACCCCGGGGCGCCGTAGCCGCCTGCGCCGTAGCCGCCTGCGCCGTAG
>CAYUOL010000241.1:0-10525 GCA_964446345.1 uncultured Iamiaceae bacterium
CCTCGACGATCTCGCCGCCGTCCATGAAGAGCACGCGGTTCGCCGCCCGGCGGGCGAAGCCCATCTCGTGGGTGACGACGATCATCGTCATGCCGTCGCGGGCGAGGTCCGCCATCACGTCGAGGACCTCGTTGATCATCTCGGGGTCGAGGGCGCTCGTCGGCTCGTCGAAGAGCATCAGCTTCGGCTGCATCGCCAGCGCCCGGGCGATCGCCACCCGCTGCTGCTGGCCGCCCGAGAGCTGCGCGGGGTACTTGTCGGCCTGGTCGGCGATGCCGACGCGTGCGAGCAGGTCGAGTCCCCGCCGCTCGGCGTCCGCTGCGGGCTCGCCGCGCACCTTGCGCGGCCCGAGCGTGACGTTCTGCAGGATCGTCATGTGCGAGAACAGGTTGAACGACTGGAACACCATCCCGACCTGGGCGCGCAGCGCCGCCAGCGCCTTGCCCTCCGCCGGCAGAGGCCGACCGTCCACCACGATCTCGCCGGCGTCGATGGGTTCGAGCCTGTTGATCGTGCGGCACAAGGTCGACTTGCCCGAGCCCGACGGGCCGATGATGACGACGACCTCGCCGCGCGCGACCTCGAGATCGATCCCCCGGAGCACGTGCAGCGCACCGAACCACTTGTCGACGTCGCGCATCGAGAGCAGGGGCTCGTCGGGTGCGGTCTCGCCTCGGGTGTCGGCCGCTGCGGCCTGCGGTGGTGAGGGTTCGTCCGCACGCCGGCGGGCTCCCGATGCGGAACGATCGACGGTCTCTTCGTCGATCATGAACGCTCCTGTCGGGCCCGAACTGGGCGTCGGGGCGTCCTTACCCCGCTGAGCGCGCGAACTTGTCGATGCTCCGCGGTCGCCGCGGTGCGCCCGGCGGTGGCCGGACGCTCAGGTGACGGTCAGCGTGAACTCGTCGTCGGACCAGCGGGCCAACGCCTGCGCCGGATCGTCGGCCTCGAGCACGGCCCGGGCGAGGCGTCCCTTCGCGGCCTTCGCGAAGTGTCCGGCCGAGCGCCCGGTGCGATCGACCAGGCGCACGCGGCGCAGGTCGTACCGCTTCGGGTCCGGGGTCCACGCGGCGGCGTGCTCGCCGGGCAGCAGGTCGATCACGAACCGTCCGTCGAGGTGGTCGTTGAGCACCTTGCTGAGCGCCGGCTGCCAGAACGACGAGATGCGCCCGAGGGCGCCGAGGCTCACCGAGAGCTTGAGGCGGTGGTCGGGCACGGGATCGTCGAGCGCGACCAGGCCGCACAGGGCGGAGACCACGACGACGGCATCCGTGGCGCGCACCCGGGCCTCGGGGGCGAGCGTCGCGACATCCAGGTGGTCCCACACCACGCCGGTGAACCGCTCCCAGGCCGGGAGCACCGGCGCGCCCACCAGGTGCCGATTGGCCTGCTGCGCCCGCTCGAGCGTCTCGCCGCCGACGCCGAGCAGCTTCTGGTCGCCGCCCTTGGCCACCTTCAGCGCGCGGGCGACGCGGCGCCGCCGCGGTCCCAGTGCGGCGCCGAACCGCCCGTCGGCCGGATCCCACCCGGGCACCACGCCGCCCAGGGCCTTGCCTTCCGAAGGGGGGAGCAGGATCGCCAGCACGGGGGCATCTTGGCCCAGATCCCACGCCGCGCTGACCACCGTCGCCACGCGGCCGCCCACGACCGCGCGCCCCGCGCTCGCCGCCCGCGACGCGGCACCGGTACCGTGCGGCGGTCGTTGACCAGGACGTGTGCCGCAGAGGCACGGAGGCGGAGGCGCTGTGCAGGTTGCGGTCGTGGGCGCCGGGTGGGCCGGAGCCGCGTGCGCGCGGGCGCTCACCGACGCCGGCCACGGCGTGGAGCTGTTCGAGCGCACGGGGGTCGTCGGCGGCCACTCGCGCGTCGAGGTGCTCGACGGCGTCGTCTACGAACCGAACGGCGCGCACATCTTCCACACGGCGGACCCGGCCATCGCGGCCTATGTGCAGCGCTTCGGCCTGGTGCGCCCCTATGAGCACTGCGTGCTCACCGAGGTGCTGCTGCACGAGGACGACGACGACGGTGACGCCCGGTTGCTGTCCTGGCCCCCGCAGGTCGACGAGCTGCGGGACCTGCCGCTGTGGCCCCGTATCGAGCGCGAGCTCGCGGCGCGACCGGCCGAGCCGACGGGCGCCGACTTCGAGTCGTACGTGACCGAGATGCTCGGCCCGACGTTGTACCGCCTCTTCATCGAGGGCTACACGGTCAAGCAGTGGGGGAGGCACCCGTCGGAGCTCTCGAGCGCGTTCGCTCCGAAGCGGGTGGAGCTGCGCCGCGATGGCTACCGCCGGCTGTTCCGCGACCCCTGGGAGCTGTTCGCCCCCGACGGGGTCAACGGGGTGATCGAACGGATCCTGGAACCGGTCGCGGTCACCTTCCACGCCGCCATCGGCGCCGCGCACCTCGGCGAGCTCGGTGTCGATCACGACGCCGTGGTGATCACCGCCCCGCTCGACGAGTTCGCAGGGGTCCCCGGCGACCTGGAGTGGCGCGGCATCGAGATGCGCTCGGTGAGCTACGCGACCGAAGCGCTCGGCGGCACCCGCACGCCCGCCTACGTCGTCAACCGCCCGTCGCCGCGGGTGCCCTACACCCGCACCGTGGAGACGAAGCACGCGACCGGGCAGCAGGTCGCGCGCACCGTCGTGAGCTACGAGCACCCCGGGAGCACGGCCCGTCACTACCCGGTCGCGACGGTCGACGCGCGCAACGAACGTCGCAACGAGGCCCTCAAGCGCGAGATCCGCGAGCAGTCGCCCGTCCCCGTCGCGTTCTGCGGCCGCCTCGCCAACTACCAGTACATCGACCAGGACCAAGCGATCGCGCAGGGGCTGGCGTGCGCAGCCGCGTTGCCGGAGGCCGTGGCCGCGTGGGGGCGTTCGTGACGGCCGTGGTCGTCGCCTCGACCGGTCACGGGGCGGCGGTCGGGAAATGTCGCTGCGGCGGCGCTGAACAGTAACGTCTGCGGATGCTCGACCGGCCGCCCCCGTCTGCCTCCGCGTTCAATCGGGCCCGCAACGCCGGTCGCAACATCGCCGGGGTGGGCGTGCGATGGGGCTGGGAGCGCGTGCAGCGCTACGGGGCCATCGGCCCGACGTCGAAGGCGGCCCGCGAGTTCGGGGCGTTCGGCATGGGCAGCGTGATCACGTTCCCGTACGAAGCCATCGTCAACCCGTACGCCATCTCGATCGGATCGGGCACGATCATCAACAAGGGCGCCGTGCTCTCGGCGGGCTGGGGCCCCGACCATCCCGGCCTCGCGCCCGACACCTTGTCGATCGGGGACCGCTGCCTGCTCGGGCGTGGTTCGAGCTTGGTGGCGCACGGGTCGATCGTCATCGAGGACGACGTGTGGACCGGTCAGCAGGTGCACCTCACCGACATGAACCACGGCTACGTCGTGCTCGACCTGCCGATCTCGCAGCAGGCCGATCCGGATGCACCGATCCGCGTCGGTGCCGGTTCGTGGCTC
Source organism: uncultured Iamiaceae bacterium (assembly GCA_964446345.1). Classification (GTDB taxonomy): domain Bacteria; phylum Actinomycetota; class Acidimicrobiia; order Acidimicrobiales; family Acidimicrobilacustridaceae; genus CAYUOL01. The sequence continues at coordinate 3,476 of CAYUOL010000241.1, forward strand.
GGCCACGGCGTCGTCGTGCTGCCCGGGGTGACGATCGGCCGGCACGTCGTCGTCGGTGCGGGCAGCGTCGTCACTCACGACCTGCCCGACAACTCGGTGTGCGTGGGCGCCCCCGCCCGCCCCGTGCGTGAGCACGATCCGGTGCGGGGATGGATGGACGTCGATCCGGACGGCTACAAGCGGCCCAGCCGCGACGGCGTCACCGGCCTGAGCAACCAGCTCGAGGCGTACGCCCGCGACCAAGCGGCGCGCGGGGCGAGCTGACGACCCCGGCCGCGACCCGGCGGGGAGCGGACGGTGGCGGGTGCCCGTGCCGCAGCGTCAGCGCATGTTGCCGGTGTGCCCGAAGGAGTAGCGGCCGGGCTGGGGCCACACGGTGAGGCCGTGGGGGTTCTGGCCGACGTCGATGCGCTTGATCAGCTCGCCCTTCTCGGTGTCGAACACGTACACCTGACCGTCGTAGCGACCGCCGAGCCAGAGCTGCTTGCCGTCGGCGGTGAGGTTGCCCATGTCGGGGCTGGCACCGGGCGCGTCCCACGTGGCCTCGACCTTCTGGGTGGCGAAGTCGAGCACCATGACGCTGCCCTTGCCCTTGCCCTTGAAGCTGCCGACGTTCGGGATGGTCTCGGTGCCGCGGTTCACGACGTAGAGCTTCTTGCCATCGCGGCTGGGGTACAGGCCGTGGGTGCCGACGCCCATCGGGATGAACCCCGTCTGGGTGAACGTGTCGCCGTCGATCACGAAGACGCCGCTCGTGATCAGATCCGCCACGTAGAACACGTGGCCGTTGTTGGAGACGCGCACGTCCTGGGGCTGGGTGATCTTCTTGATCGTGTTGGTGCGCCCGGTCGGGCCGATGTCGAGCTTCAGAGGGCTGCCGACGAGCTTCTTCGTCACGGTGTCGACCTTGATGATCGTGCCGTTGAACTCGCAGGTGGCGATGAAGTAGCGCCCGTCGATGGAGAAGTCGAGGTGGTTCACGCCGTCGCAGTCGGTCTGCAGCGAGTCGTGCACCTTGAAGGTCTTGGGGTCCGCGAAGTCGAAGCGCTTCATCGCCTCGGCCACGATGATCGATTGCGAGCCGTCGGGCGTGAAGTACAGGTTGTAGGGGTCGTCGACGGGGATCGCCTTCTCCGTCTTGCCGGTGAGGGGGTCGACCGGCGTGATGGTGTTGCTCGAGTTGTTGAGCACGTAGAGCTTGGTCATGTCGTAAGACGGCACGACGTGCTGCGGGATGACGCCGGTCTGCGTGGTGCTGATGATCTTGAACGTCGCCGGGTCGATGACGGTCAGCGTGCCGGACACCTCGTTGGGCACGTACACGCGGAACAGCGCGTCCTTCGTGACCGGGTTCATCTTGCCGGGCCCGGCCTCGGAGTAGATGTTGCTCGGGTCGACCACCGGCGGCATGCCGGCGACGGTCTCGACCTTGGCTGCTGCCGTGGTCGAAGGGTCGCCGTTGCTGTCGGTCGAGGGGGAGGCGCCGTCCGGGCCGATCACCTTCTGGCCGTCGGGGGTCGTGCGGGGCGGACCGGCGTCGACCTGCGCGTCCTTGGCGCACGCGGTGACGAGCAGCGCGGCGCAGGCGACGAGCGACCAGACGAGCAGCGGCATCCGCCGGGGGGTGTCGTGGCTCCGGCGCGCGGGTGCGGCGGGCGAAGGGGTCTCGAGAGGTGACATCGGTGTGATTCTCGCATGAGGTCGGCACCCCACCGTGTCAGGCCGCGGTGACGGCCGTCTCGCGGGCCGCGCGTCGACCGGCGCCCACCGCTCGTAGGATCGCACCATGTCCCGCTCCGGCCGTGGTCCCCGGCTCGCCGCCCTCGTCGGGGTGGCGCTGCTCGTGGTGGCGGCGACGCTGGTGGGGTTCGGCCTCGGTCGTTCGTCGGGCACCGACCCTGGTTCGGCGCCGCCCGTGCCGGTGACGCTCAAGCCGCAACCCATCGACGTGGGGTTCGCGCAGGACATGTCCGATCACCACGACCAGGCGGTGCAGATGGCCCTGCTGGCGATCGACAGGGCGTCGTCGCAAGCCGTGCGCACGCTCGCGGTCGAGATCCTGTCGAGCCAGCGCCGCGAGAACGGGGTCCTCGAGCAGTTCCTGCGGGATCGGGGCCTCGCGCGCGCCGACCCGCAGCGCACGGTCATGGAGTGGATGCACGAGCCCGTCGCCCACGACCGGATGCCGGGCCTCGCGAGTGCCGAGGAGATGGTGGCGCTGACCAACGCGGAGGGTGCGGCGTTCGACCAGCAGTTCGTGGACCTGATGATCCGGCACCACGAGGGCGGGGTGCACATGGCCCAGTACGCCGCGGAGCACGCGGAGACGCAGTACATCCGGGATCTCGCCAGTCGCATCGTCGTCGCGCAGAACGACGAGGTGACCGACCTGCGCCTGCTCACCGCGACGGGTTGACGAGCGCCCGCCCGAGCCGGTCCCTCGCGCCCCGCGCGTGGGTCTCGGAGAACGATCGAGGGGATCGTCGCGTCAGTCGCCGGGCGTGCCGTCAGGGTCGGCCGGAGCCTGCGTCGCGACGCCACCCTTGTGCACCACGACCGATGACCCGCTCGGGAACTGGTCGAAGAGCCAGTCCTGGTCGGCGTAGCTCGTCCGCACGCAGCCGTGGCTCGCCGGGTACGCCGGCACGCTCGTCGAGCCGTGCACCGCCCAGCCGCCCGTGAAGTACAGCGGCCGGTAGAGCACCCCGAGCTTGCCGTTCTCGGGGCCGTCGATGCGCAGCCCGACCCGGTACGACCCCGTCGGGGTGTACGCCACCGCGGTCGCGTTCGAGCCCGGCACGGAGTAGGTCTGGCCGTTGCCCGTCGACACGTTGATCGTGCTGACGACGCCGTTGATGATCACGAACGCGACCTGGCGATCGAGATCGACCTCGATGCGGGGACCCCCGGTCGCGTCGAGCGGACCGGCGCCGCGGGGCGCCTTCAGGCGTTCGAGGACCTCGGGTCCGGCGGTGCCGTCGCGGGCCAGGCCCTCGCGCTTCTGGAACGCCATCACCGCCGACACGGTGGCGGCGCCGTACGAGCCGTCGGTGCCGCCGGGCCGGTAGCCGAGCTCGACGAGGCGCAGCTGCAGGAGCGCGACCTCGGTGCCCTTCTCGCCGGCGCTCAGCTGCTTGTCGTCCATGGGCTTCGGGGGTGCCGTGGTCGTCGTGGAGCTGCTGGTGGTCGACGAGGAGGTCGTCGGTGCGGAGGAAGGTGAAGGTGCCGAGGTGCCGGCCGGGGCACCCGTCGGCGCGGCGGACGGTGGTGGTGCGGTGCGGCCGCTCGGCGCGGCGACGGTCACCGTCGTCGCGGATCCGGGACGGCCCGCGCCGTCGGTCGTGATCGCACCGGACGCGGTGCAGGCCACTGCGGCCGCGCCGGCCGCGGCCGTGATGGCGACGGCGCGCGCGAGCGCGGAGGAGCGACGAGGTGAACGGTCCGCACGCATGAGCGGAAAACCGTATCGGGTATCCGCGCGGCGTGCCACGCAAAGTGGTATGTGGCGCGCTACGCGCCCGTCGCCGGGCCGAGGAAGATCGCAACCGGCGTCCCGCGGTCGCGGGCCTTCTCGTAGCGCTCGAGCAGCTTCTGGTCGACGCCCTCACGATCACGCGCCAGGTAGAGGCTGTCGCCTGTCGCCAGCGACGCCACGAGGTCGTCTCGCTTCAGGGCGACGAACTCGTCGTGCAGCACGAGGTTGTCGCGCCGGTACTGATCGCGCTCGCTGGGCGACAGGGGATCCCACCGCCCGACCTCCTGCAAGTCGCCCCGGGCTTCGAAGCGGTCGATGGCGTCGGCGTACACGACCCACACGGTGGCGACGGAGGTGCCCACGTCGGTGGTGCGGTGCGCGCCGAACTTGTAGGCGTCGTAGGGCTCGACCTCGACCGCGTGGCCGTGCCGCTCGAGCTGCAAGGTGACGCCGTCGGTCACCGAGTTCACGAAGCCGCCCTCGCCCCGCACGCGGATGAGACCACCCGGAGGTGCGAGCTCGGCCACGCGCTCGCTGAGTGCTGCCATCGTCGGTTGCGCCCAACCCTCCGGCAGGGGCACCGCATCGTGGGCGGTCGTCCACGTGAGCATCACGACGGCGTACACGGCGAAGGCGCCCGCGGCGACGCGCAGCAGCACCGACGGCCGCTGCTCGGCGTCGAACAGGCGCAGCTCCCGCAGGCGTCCCGGCAGCGAGGACGCGACGAAGGCCGACCAGAGCGACCAGAACACCGAGATCCACAGGAGCATGGCGATCACCCACGTCCAGCGGATCAGGTAGTTGTAGACGGTGTCGGTGATGCGCGCGAGCGACACGTACGCCGCGAGGATCGAGACGCCGACGACGGCCTGCAGGCGCAGGGCGCTCTTGGCCTTGGTCACCCACGCCAGCACGGCGGCGACGACGAACCACAGCGCGGGCTGGAGCAGCTCGCGGACGTCTTGCGTCACCACCGAGCCCGAGCCCGGATCGACGAGCTCCTCGCCGCCGATCCAGGGCGCGCTGCCCCCGAGGTGCGGCGGCCCGCCGCCGAGCTCGCGGGCCATGAAGCGCGCCGCGCTGGCGAAGCCGACGGGAGCCCGGTCGCCGGTGGCGAAGTACTCGACGATCGTGCTGAAGTTGTGCGTGCCGAAGACCTGGTCGATGGCGACCGGCAGCCAGCACACCGCGAGCACGCCGCCGCAGACGACGAGCGGGCGCCGCCACGACTGCAGGTGCGCCTGATCCGGATGCGCGGCGCCGGTCCGGCGGGCGCGGGCGCGACCCACCAGCACCATCGCGCTGCACCACGCGCCCACCGCGGCGACGAAGAGGGCGTAGCCGATGTGGCTCTCCACCAGGAACGACCCCACGAACACGGTGAAGGGGGCCGCCCACCGATCGCCTTCCGCGGTGGTCCACGCCAGGAACACGAACAGCGCCACGGGGAGCAAGGTGAGGTAGGGGTTCCACGGGTTCTGCAGGGTCGCCGCCCCGAGGTTCTGGACGAGCACCCCCAACCCGATGGCGGTGATCGCCACGAGGGCCACCCGTCCCCGCCGCCACGCGATCGCCCCGATGCCGGCGATCGCCGCGAGGTTGATGATGCCGGAGGCGGCGAGCAGTCCGGTCGACTGCGAGCCCAGCGCGCGGTACGGGATCGCGAGCAGCGCGTAGATCATCGGCCCGGGGTGGTTCCAGTAGTAGCGGGAGTAGGGCCCGAGCAGCGGGGTGTGGAGGCCCACGTCGCGCACCCGCATCTCGATGACCGCCTGGTCGCCGGCCGGGTAGTAGGGCTGGCCGAGCGTGCGGACGATCGCGAGCAGCAGCGGGGCGGCGGCGACGGCCAGCAGCAGCACCGCGAACAGCACGGCGAGCCGGCGCCCGCGGCGCGAAGGGGTGGGGGTGCTCATCGTGGGGCAGTATCAGGGGCCATGGATCGGCCCACACCGCGGACCGGGGAACGGGCGGTCGTGCTGGTGGTGGCCCTCATCGCTGCGAGCCTCGCGACCGTCGGGGGAATCGTGGCACGCCCGGGCGTCGCCGCAGCCGCGCGCCGGTCGTTCCCGGTTGCTCGGACCCACGTCGATCTGCTGGACGCATCCCGCACCACACCGCCCCGAGGATCCCACGGCACGTTGCCGTACCGCTACTTGCCGACCGACGTGTACCTGCCCGATGCGCCCGGGGCGTTCCCGCTGGTCGTCTTCGCCGCCGGCTTCAACATCCGCACGGATGCCTACGCCGCCACGCTCCAGCAGTGGGCGGCGGCCGGCTACGTCGTGGCGGCGCCGCAGTTCCCGATCTCCGGCCAGCCCGGTGACGGGCCGGCCCGGCGCGACGACCAGGTGAACGAGCCGGGTGACCTGTCGTTCGTCATCTCGCGGCTGCAGGACGCCACCGGTTCGCCCGGCACGGTGGTGACCGGGCGCATCGACGCCGGCCGGGTCGCCGTCGCCGGCCACTCGGACGGAGGCACCGACGCCGCCGCGATCGCGCTCAACGACCACTTCATCGACCGGCGCGTCAGCGCCGCCGTCATCCTGGCGCCCGACGAGCCGAGGTTCCCGGGAACGGCCTACGGCCCGATCAACGTCGCGCCGGTCCTGGTGATGAACGGCACGGCCGACTCGATCGCGTCACCCGCCGACGCGAGCGCCATCTACGACAACGCGCTCGCGCCCAAGGCGCAGGTGCGCCTGCAGGGCGGCGGGCACCTCGAGCCGTTCGTGACCGACAGCCGCCTCACGGAGGCGGCGTGGGCCGCGCAGATCGACTTCCTCGACGCGACGCTGCGCGGCGACGTGACGGGCCGGTCGCGCCTCGCCGTCGACGGCGACATCGCCGGCGTCACGACCATCCGCGAAGTCGGTCTGCAACCGAACCCGATCGGCAGCCTCGACGAGGTGCGCGCCGATGCGCTGGGGCACGTGACGGCCGCAGGGTGGACGCTCGACCCGGACACCCCCGACCCCATCACCATCCACGTGTACCTCGACGACCAGTTCATGGGCGCGTTCCCCGCGAGCGCGTCGCGGGCGGACGTCGGCGACGCGTACCCCGACCTCGGCGCCGATCACGGCTTCCACGTGACGCTGCCGCGCCAGCCCACCGGGGCGCACCGGGTGTGCGTGTTCGGGCTCAACGTGGGCAACGGCGACGCGGACATCCAGTTCGGGTGCCAGGTGGTCTCGGTGACGACGAACCCGATCGGCAGCCTCGACCGCGTCACCGTCGACCCGTTGCTGCACGCGACCGCGCACGGGTGGACGCTCGATCCGGACACGACCGCACCGATCGCCGTGCACACCTACGTCGACGGTCAGCGGGTCGCCGTGTCGACCGCCGACGGTGCCCGGCCCGACGTCGGCGCTGCGTTCGCGGGCTACGGCGCGGCCCACGGCTATGCCGTCGCGTTGGGCCCGCTCGGGCACGGCCCGCACGTCGTGTGCACCTACGGCATCAACGTCGGCAGCGGCACGGCGAACCCGCTGCTCGGGTCCTGCGCGACGGTCTTCGTGGACCATGACCCGTTCGGCACGGTGGACCAGGTGTCCGTCGGCGTCGGCGGCACG
>CAYUOL010000242.1:0-10419 GCA_964446345.1 uncultured Iamiaceae bacterium
CTCCGTCGCCGAGGCGACGAGCACCGTGGCCTCCGCCGATGCCCCGGCCGGCACCGGTGCGACGCCTGGCCTGGGCGCAGAAGTGCCCGACGGGTCTTCCTCCGTCGCCGTTGCGCCGACCGGGGCCGCGGCCACCGGTCCGCCGGTCGTGGCCCCGACGGTGCCGGTCGACCGACGCCGGCGCCGGGCGAGCGGAGTGGTCATCGCCGGGCCGACCGTGGGCGACGTCGTCGGCCCGAGCCCCGAGCGCCGCGCCGCCGTCGTCTCGACCCGCGCCGCCGAGCCGAGCGGCGCGGTCGACGTGGTGTGGGCCGGAGCGGGCGCCGCCGCGGGCGGCGGCGAGTCCGAGGGCGAGGCGGGACCGCCGGATCGCGAAGAAGTTCTCGACGCGGATCAGATCGATCCCAGCGATGCCCTGGCGGCGCTCGATCTCGATCTCGGGTCGTTCCGGCAACGGTTCGAGGGCGACGAGCCGGCGCCGTCCGATCGGCCCGACTGACCACATCGGGCCAGGTCAGCGCCGTTTCGGGACCCCCGCCAACCGCCCGATCGGCGTCGGCGGAACGGCACGAAAGCCCCCGGAACGCCGCGAAAACGGGCGAAAAAGCCGGGCAACTCAGGGCAGGGACCGAGGTCGGCCGGGGGCCTTCCTGGGGCGTCACCACACTGCAACGACCGTCACCACACCGACATCGGAGCCCGGTCCGCGAGCGCCGCTGTGGTGGCTACATTGGCTCGTACCAGCCCCCGGATCCGGCCGATCCCGCTTCGATCGACCGTCCCGGGGGCGCCTGCTCACCGGCGCCTGGACGGCTCCGCCGCAACGACGGAGCCGTCCGACGTCGGGTGATCGACGCCGGGTGGTGGCGGGTGATCGGCGTCGGCGGAGGGGAGCCCTTCGGGGCCGCACCGTCGTCGGAGCGTCGCTCGCGCGCCGGAGCAGTCGCAGCCCCGGACCCAGCCGGGCGGCGAGCTGGCGCCGCTACGTCTCCTCGGCGAGCTCGATCGCCTCGACCGTGACCGGCGCGCCGCTCGCGCTGCGGATCGCCCCGGCGACGCCGGCGAGGGTCAGCGCGCCGCCGGCGACCTTGACCCACGTGATCGTCTGGCCCAGCAGCACCCACGCCAGTGCGCCGCTGAGGAACGGGAGCGACAACATGATCACGGGCGGGAGGTTGGCGGGGACGAACTTCAACGACCACGTCATGGAGAAGTGCCCGAGCAGGCCGGGGATCGCCGCCACGGCGAGGCACAAGAGCAGGTCGTGCGCCGAGATCGAGAACGTGGCCCAGCCCGTGCCCTCGATCGCGCCCGTCGCGCCCACGTACACCGACACCACCACTGCGGCGACGGCGGTGGCCATCGCCAGGAAGGTCATGATGTCGATGTGGTCGCGCGCTCGCTTCGAGGCGACGAAGAAGAACGAGTAGAAGACGACGTTGCTGGCGGCGAGGACCATCCCCACCGGGTGCCCTCCGGGCCCGGACGAGCCCGCCACGGCGACGACGACCGCGCCGGCGATCGCGACGATCGACCACGCGCGGAACGCAGAGCCGGGGCGCTCGCCGAACATCTTCACGGCGAGCAGCGCGACGACCAGCGGGGCGAGCGTGTTCATCAGGGTCACGTCGACGACCGAGGTCGTGTGCAGGGCGGCCATGAGGCACACCTGGTGGATCGCGAACGTGACGCCGGCGACGAGCGTCCACCGCAGGCCGTCGCCGGTGATCGTCGTGGCGGCGCGGCGCTGCGCGCCGAGGGCGAGCGTGCCGAGCAGCACGACGCCGATCCAGAGGCGCCAGAACGAGAACACCGCGCCCGACACCGATGCCGACGCCACCATGACGGGGCCGGTGCTGAACATGACCGTGCCGAACCAGACCAGCACGATCGGCCGCTGCGTCAGGGCGCTGCGCCACCCTGCCGCGCCCGACCGCTCGTCGCCGAGGGCTGCGACGGGATCGATCGCCTCGGCCGATGACATCCGGTCAGGCTAAGGGCACGGGTCGCGGGCCGCGGCCGCTTTCCCCGCCCCGGTCCCGCGGCTCCCGATGCGCCACACTGTGCCCGTGTCCGGCAACGCCCCCAGCGACTCGGTGATCTCGGTCGCGCTGGCGCGCCTGGAGGACATCGATCCCGCGGCGGCGCTCGATGCGCGCAACGCGCTCGACTGGCTCGTGGGGGATGGGTCGCTCGAGGCGCTGTGCCGGTTCGGCCTGCAGCAGTTCTGCTGGTACGAGCTTCCGTTCAAGTGGATCGTCGCGCCGTCGGTGCGCATCGAGATCGTGCGGGCGCTCGCCCGGTTCTTCGACCTGGCCGGCATGCCGCGCTACGCCGACGTGTGCCGCGGCGAGCAGACGATCGGCGTGCTGCTCGCGTGGACCAAGAACGCGACCGAGGGCTACCACGCCTTCGACCGGGCGATGAAGGCGTCGGGGCTCGAGCCGCCGAACCTGCCCGAGCTCACGTGGAGCGATGCCATGGAGCAAGAGGAGGCCGCCGCCTTCTGGTCGACTGCGATGGCGCTCGAGATCGCGATCGATGCCGGCGAGCTCGATCTCACGGCCCGCGGGTGGCGGCGCCGTCAGGTCGACATCGCCCGCGCCCACCTGACGGCGCCTCGCGAGGAGCGCCTCGGCGAGAGCCTGCTGCAGAGCGTGATGACCGAGCGGCTCGCCGGTTGGGTCGAAGGCGGGTGGGGCCAGGGCCCGCCCTCGGAAGCCCGCCGCCAGATGCTGCGCCCGATCGTCAACGCGCTCGTCGCCCCGACGGAGGTGCCGCGCGGCACGGCGCGCGTCGTCGCCCCCTTGACCTGGCTGCTGCAGGCGATCGACGGCGACGGCGGCGGCCTCGTGCTCACCCAGCAGCACCACCTGCCGCGCGCCGTCGTCCACGCCGCCGCGGAGGCCTTCCCCAAGTGGCAGCTCGGCGATCGGCCGCCCCAGCGCGAAGCCGACCTGCCCGAGCTCGAGACGCTGCACCAGCTCGTGCGATCGATGCGCATGGTCCGGCGGGCCGGTCGGCGCCTGACGCTCACGGCGCGCGGGCGTGAAGCCCTCGACGACGCCGACGCGTCGTGGCGCTTCCTCGCCTCGTCGCTGACCGAGCGGCGCGACTTCCAGGCCGCGGCCACCGAGCTCGTGCTCGGCGGCTTGCTGGTCGAACCCATGGTCGATGCCGACGTGCTCGAGGCCGAGGTGCTCGTCGTGCTCACCGAGTGCGGGTGGCACCACGGCGCCACCGGCGAGCCCGTGCCCCACGACGTGATGCGGGCGGTGATGCGCGACATCGAGCGCACGCTGCTGGTGCTGGGCGCGGTCCGGGCCCGAGGCGCACAGTGGGATCGGCGTCAGTGGCGCCTGACCGACGGGGGCCGGGCGCTGGCGCTGGCGGCGCTGCGCAGCCGGGCGACGGCCCCGCGGCAGGCCTGAGGTGGTGTGACCGGCGTCCCGCCCGATGATGCTCAGAGCATTGGGAGAATGCTCCTAGACTCATGAGCATGCCAAGAGCATCGAAAGCGGTCCCGTCGAGCGGGCCGCGGACGGCCAAGACGGCGAAGGCCACGAAGGCCACGAAGGCCACGAAGAACCCGAAGGCGACCGGGGCCTCCCGCCCGGCCGGCCGCGCCGCCAAGGCGGCGAAGACGGCCGCGACGAAGTCGACGAGCGGCGTGACGCGCTCGGACGGGCCCGGCCCCGACCCGGCGATCACCGATCGCCCGGCGACGGATGCCGAGCGGACGACCACCGCCGCGGCGCTGGGCCGCGCCGTCGCCGTGCGCCGGCTCGAGCTCGGGCTCTCCCGCCACGACCTCGCGGAGCGCAGCGGGCTGTCGTACCCGTTCGTCTGCGAGATCGAGCGCGGCGCCAAGCAACCCTCCGCGCCGTCGCTCCGACGTCTCGCCGATGCGCTGCAGCTGCGGGTCGCCGACCTCTACGCGCGCGTCGAGGCGCTGGTGCTGATCGATCCCACCCGCGGCAGCGGCCCTTCCGAGCCGGAGCCCGGCGACGTCGTGGCCCCACCCGCCCCTCCGCCCTCGTGGCGCGAACCATCGGGTACGCCCGGACGCGCGGAGGGGATGCGGGCCGCCGCGGCCGACGACCTCTCGCGCCTCGTGCGGGGGATGGTGCGTGACGAGCTCGCACGCTTGCAGGCGGGTGGCGCGCCGCCGCTGCCCCGCTCGGCGGCGACGGGGCAGGGCGCACGGTCACCGCTGGCCAGCGACGAGGAGGTGCGCGAGCACGTGCTCTTCGCCGCCCGGCAGATGCTCGGCACCGACGACGTCGAGTTCGACGAGGAGGGCGACATCCCGGTGAAGCGTGGCGACGTCATGCTCTTCATCCGTGTGCTCGACGACCCGTTGAGCGTGCTGGTCTTCTCGCCGATCCTCGTCGGCGTCACCGAGAGCCACGCGCTCTTCTCGCGGCTCAACGAGCTGAACGCCGGCGTGCACTTCATCCGCTTCTGCGTCACCCACGGCGGTGTCGTCGCGGACATCGAGCTGTTCGGTTCGCAGTTCCGTCCCGGGCTGCTCGGCGATGCGTGCACGGCGATCAGCGAGATGGCGGAGTCGACCGGTCCCGAGCTGCAGCGCGAGTTCGGGGGCCGGTTGTTCTTCGGGGACGAGCAGCGCGCGAAGCCGCCCCGCGACACCGGCGGGTACTTGTGACGGTCGCCGCGCGTGCCGGTCGAGCGGCCCGATCCCTGCACCCGCGGGTGCGCGCCGCTACGGTCCCGAGGCGATGAAGGCGATCGAGCGGGCGCTGGCGCAGCACACCGCCACCCGGGTGCTGGCCGCGATCCCGCGGACGACCGGGTTCGCGCTGCGCACCCTCCTCGAACGCGGCGATGCGCCGTCGAACGGGCTGCCGGCCACGAGGCTCACGCCGAAGATGCTCGGGTACGTCGCGCTCGACGAGGCGATCATCACCGCCGCCATGCGCCCGGACCGCTTCCCCCGGCGGGTCGACTACGAGCGCGTGAGCGCGGAGCTCGTCGAGGCCCGTGCCCTGTACGCAGCTCGCGGCTGGATCGACGACCCGTCCTCGTACCACCGCACCCCGCCGCCGGTGCCATGGCGTGACGTGCGGTGGTCGACCGGCTGGGCGAACGGGCTCGGCTACGAGGCGATCACGTTCCCCAGCGGCTACGCCCCCCGCGCCGAAGAGCCCGGCGCCGATCGCTGGGACGCGTTCGAGGCCAATCGCACGGCGGGTGCGTGGGTGCTGCGTCACGACGACGACCGTCCCCGGCCGTGGCTCGTGTGCCTGCACGGCTTCGGCATGGGTCCCGCGTACATGGCGTTCCCGGCGTTCCATGCTGCGCACCTGCACCGGGGGCTCGGGCTCAACCTGATCGGTCCGACGTTGCCGCTGCACGGTCACCGCCGCGCCGGGGCCTTCTCGGGCGACAACCTCCTGACCTATGACCTGATGAACTCGGTCCACGGGTTGACCCAGGCGATCTGGGACATCCGCCGCCTCATCTCGTGGATCCGCGAGCTCGAACCCGCGCCTGCGGCGATCGGCGCCTTCGGGGTCTCGCTCGGCGGTTACACGACGGCGCTGCTGGCGGCGCTCGAGCCCGGTCTCGACCTCGCGATCGCCGGCATCCCGGTCTCGGACTTCCCGGCGCTGTTCGAGGCGCAGAGCCCGGCGGTGATCCGGGCTCGTTCGCTCGAGCACGGCATCCTCGGGGGGCCGGCGGCGGACGTGCACCGCGTGGTCTCGCCGCTGGCGATGGCGCCGCTCGTCGCGCACGATCGCCGGGCGATCTTCGCGGGCATGGGCGATCGCCTCGCGCCCCCGACGCAGGCGCACGCGCTGTGGCGGCACTGGGGCGAGCCCCGGTTGCGCTGGTACCCCGGCAACCACGTCGGCTACGTGTGGTCGCCGAAGGTGTGGTCGTTCATCGACGACGTGGTGGCCGACGCCGGCTTCCTCGCCGACGCCGAGCTCGTCGCGCCCTGACGTGGCGCGCGTCGCGCTGCACCAGCTCGCCCGCGAGTACCTCCTGATCGGCGCGACCGGTTTCGGGGGCAACCTCGGCCTGCTCGTGCGCAAGCGCATCGTCGAGCAGCGCGGGTGGCTCGACGACGCGGAGTTCGCAGAGGCGACCGAAGCCGCCGCCATCGCCCCCGGCGGCACCTCGACGGCGTTGCTCGTCGGCGTCGCCCGCCGCCTCGGCGGCATCCCGGGTGTCGTCGTCGGCCTGTTCTGCGTGCTGGCGCCCGGGAGCCTGCTCGTCATCTCCTTGCTCTCGCTGTACGAGACCCACCAGGACGATCGCTGGGTGCGGGGTCTGCTCGAAGGGGCGGCCGCCGGCGGCATCGCGGCGGCGCTCGCGTTCCTCTTCCACATCTGGAAGGTGTTCGGGTCGTCCTGGATCGACATCGCCGGCGGCGCGGTGATCGTCGCCGCCGCGGTCGTCGGCGTGCCCGTGCCGATCGTGCTGCTCCTGTCGGTCCTGATCGCCTACGGGATCGTGACCCTGCACGAGCGGCGGCGGCGGTCGGGGCGCGACGACGAGGGCGAGCCGTGACGCTGCTCGGCCTCGCGGCCGTGTACCTGTTGCTCTCCGTCGTGGCGTTCGGTGGACCGGGGGCGATCGTGTCGACGGCCCAACGGCAGCTCGTCGTGAACCTGCAGTGGATGACCGCCGCGCAGTTCAGCGCGATCTACGGCCTCGCCGCCGCGGCGCCCGGGCCGAACATCATCTTCTTCGTCGGCCTGGCCTACGTGCTCGAGGGGTGGCCCGGCGTCGCCGTGGCCGTGCTCTGCTTCGTCGTGCCCTTGGGGGTGATGGCGGCGGCGGTCGACTGGGCGGGGGACCGGTTCCACCGCCCATGGGTCGCTCGCCTGCGCCGGGGGCTGCACCCGGTGGTCATCGGGCTCGGGGTCTTCGGGGCCTATGTCGCCGCGGAAGGGCTCGATCGGCGGGGCTACGTGCTCGCGGCGATCGGCACGGTCGTGCTCATCCGCACGAAGGTCAACCCCGCCTTCGTGGTGCTGGCCCTGGCGCTGGTCGGCGCGCTGGTGCTCGGGGGCGCGTGACCCGGCCCCTGCGCACCCGCTCGCTACGATGCGCCGCAGTCCACGAGGGAGGACCCGTGCTGCGAGAGCTCCGCCGACCGTTGCTCGTCCCTGCGCTGCTGCTCTGCGGTGCGCTGATCATCGCCGCTTGCAGCGGCTCGGACGATGCCAAGAAGGCCACCGACACGAAGCCGCCGGGCACGGTCGCGCAGGGGGCGGCCGACGCGCAGTCGGCGTTGCCGCCGGGGTCCCCGCTGCAGGACCCGCCGTCGCTGCAGAGCAAGGACGGCGTCCTCGAGGCGACGCTCACGGTCACGCGCACCAACTACAACGTCGGCGGTCAGACCGTGCAGGGCCTCACCTACAACGGCCTCGTGCAGCCCCCGACGCTCAAGGTCAACCCGGGGGACACGATCAAGCTCTCGCTCGTGAACGACCTCCCGAGCCCGGTGCAGGACGCGAAGGAGAGCGGCACCACGATCACGCCCGCGCAGGCGATGTCCGCCCTCACGAACCTGCACTACCACGGCTTCGACGTCAGCCCGGCGGGCGACTCCGACAACGTCTTCCTGCAGGTGAAGCGGGGCGAGACCCAGAAGTACACCGTCGTGCTGCCCAGCGACCACGAGCAGGGCATGTTCTGGTACCACCCGCACATCCACCTCAACTCCGAGAGCCAGGTGCTCGGGGGCATGTCCGGGCTCATCCAGGTCGGGTCGCCGAGCAGCCAGCTGCCCAAGGAGCTCGACGGCATCAAGACGCGCTCCTTCGCGCTGAAGGACCTGCCGTCGCTGCCCCAGCCGGTGGCGCCGCCGGGGTCGGCGAACCTCGGGCCCATCGCCTTCGACGGCCAGCGCCTCGTGAACGGGCAGGTGGCCCCGACGGTCGACATCGCTCCCGGCGAGGTGCAGCTGTGGCGCTTCGCCAACATCGGGGCCGACGTCCCGTACGCCGTCACCCTCGGCAGCGCCACGTTCTTCATCATCAACCAGGACGGGGCGCCCCAGCCGGCGATGACGCCGTCGACCAAGTTGCTGCTCCCACCGGGCAAGCGCTTCGACGTGCTCATCACGGGCCCGCCGGCCGGCTCCATCGACATGATGACCGAGACGGTGCCGTTCGGCAGCGCCACGGTGCCGGCCTACAAGCTGGCCACCGTCAAGAGCTCGGGCACGCCCGTCACGAGCCCGGTGCTGCCGTTGCCCCTCCTGAACGGCAAGGGCCCGATCACCGCCCCGGCCACGGTGCAGCGCACGTTCGCCCTCGGCTTCGACGAGAGCACCGGCCAGTACACGATCAACGGCAAGCCCTTCTCCATGGACCGCGTCGACACGGTGGTCACCGGCGGCGACACCGAGGAGTGGACGATCACGAACGCCACGCCGATCGGGCACCCGTTCCACATCCACATCACCGACTTCCAGGTGCTGTCGATCACCGGAGCGCCCCAACCGTTCCAGGGTCAGATGGACACCGTGCTCGTGCCCCCGAACGGCAACGTCGTGTTCAAGATCACGTTCGACCCGCGGTACCCCGGCAAGTTCGTGTACCACTGCCACATCCTCAACCACGAGGACGGCGGCATGATGGGCACCATCGAGGTGCGGCCGCCGAGCAGCCCCGGCACCACGACCCCAGGTTCCGTGGCGCCGAGCAGCGCCGTGGCGACCACGGCCGCCGGCGCGTCGTCGACCACGGCGACGGTCAGCCCATCGACGAGCGCCGGGGCGAGCTCGTCGACCTCGGCCACCACGACGACGGTGGCGACCTCGACATCGACCGCGCCGTCGTCCTCGACGACCACCACCGCCGCGACCCCGACCACGAAGTAGGAGAACCAGTGTCGAAGGCCTACGGCCTCGCGCAGCCCCGCGAGGGCCCGTGGTCCTACGAGGACATGATCGAGGACGTGCAGCGCGTCCTGATCATCGTCGCCCACCCCGACGACATCGACCACGGCTGCGCGGGCACGGTGGCGCGCATGACCGCCGCGGGCATCAACGTGCACCAGCTGATCATCACGAAGGGCGGCGCCGGCGGCCACGACCCGCACCAGAGCCACGAAGAGCTCGTCGCCATCCGGGTCAGGGAGTCCCACGCCGCCGCAGAGGTGCTCGGCTGCTCGTGCCACCTCCTCAACTACCCCGACGGCATGGTGCTCGACTCGGCCGAGCTGCGTCGCGACATCGCGCGCGAGATCCGCATCGAGCGCCCCGACCTCATGATGACGATGACCCCGTCGCCGCTCGTCGGTGGCACGTTCATCAACCACCCCGACCACCGCGTCGTGGCGCAGCTGACGATGGACAACGTGGTCACCGGCGGCCCGACCGCGCTGGTGTTCCCGGAGCTGCTCGACGAGGAGCTGCTGCCGCACAAGCCTTCGCGGCTGGCGCTCTTCGGGCCGATCGGCGGCGGCGCGCTCGGCGCCAACCTGATGGGCGACATCCCGCCGAACTGCTGCGTCGACATCACCGAGACGTTCGAGCAGAAGAAGGCGGCGCTGGCGGCGCACGCCAGCCAGGTGGAGGACCGCGACCTCGACGACTTCGTGCGCTGGATCAGCGAGGCGGCGGCGCGGAACGAGACGTTCCAGTACGGCGAGTCCTTCCACGTGCTCGACGCCTTCCCGTAGCCACAGGCCCGGTAGCGACGTGACCACCGCGCCGCCCGCAGACCGCCCCGCCACCTTCCTCCATCGCACCCACGCGGTGACCAGGTGCACCTCCGATTCCGCGTTCGTTCAGGCGAACGGCGCTTCGGTCGAGAGCTGGACATCGGGAACGACCGGCCGGCGAGGCTCGCGAACTCCGGCTGTTCCCCCGCCATCGGCCGTCATGACCAGGACATCCCCACTGACCCATTCCAGCTGGGTGAGTCCCGTCGTCTCGAGGAACGCGCTGAAGGCAGTCCGCATGCTCTCGCTCAGACCGGCGAGGTCGACGGCCACCGCCTCGCTGTTCTCCTCGCTGAAGGCCCGCATGGCATCGAATGCGTCGCCCTGCCCGCCGACGATCCGATAGGTCGCGCAGTCGACGATCTCGCCGCTGGCGAGGTGATGATCCCTGCGCTCGAGCCTCGGCGCGAACCACAGGTCGCCCTGCGGATCAGAGTCGTCGTCCCGCTCGTCTGGCATCGAGCACGAACACTACGGCCGCCCCGCAAGCCGTGACCGCCTGTCCCGACGCTCGAAGCCCTTCGGCTGGCGTACACGGCAGCCGACCCTGACGCGCTCCGAGCTGGCGAACGGGTAGGACACCCCAGACCAGGCTTGGTTCGGTTGTGCTTCGATTCCGGGCCATGAGACGCTCGCTGGCTGCGATGATGCCTGGGTGAGTCACCAGGGCTACGCCGGTTGGTTCCCCGAATGCATGGTCTGTGGCGCAGG
>CAYUOL010000243.1:0-10409 GCA_964446345.1 uncultured Iamiaceae bacterium
TCTCGAGGGATGAACGACTACCTTCAGTGCCACGGTTTTTACATCTGACGCGATGTGTAAAGTGATAAGACCGTACCGCTCCCCTCCTGTCAACCCCCTTGATCGGGATCGGCGAGGTGACATCCGACGGACCGACCGTGAACGTGCGGGCATCACGAGCGACGGGGAGACCGGAGCAGACGAACCCGGGCGCGCGGGACGGGCGGGACGTCGTTCCTGACCCACGAGTCGGGCCGCGCTTACGCGAGGGAGCACACGGGAGCCGGCCCGCTCCCCTCGTCGAACGACGCACCCCGCAGGGCGGGCGGCGGTCGACCGGATCCGTCGGGGATACGAGCGCGGCGCCGCCGCGGTTCACGCGCGGATCAGGCGGCGTCGCGGAAGAAGACCGGCGAGAGGTACCGGCGGAACTGCTGGCGCTCGTCGTCGGGCGACGCACCGGGCCACACGAGGAACGAGTACAGCAGCCGGATGATCCAGGCGCCGGCCTCCTGCAGATCGAACGGGCGCACCGCGGCGACGAGGTCGGGCACCACCGCCGTGGTGATCACGTCGTTGAGCGCGACCTCCATGACGCCGACCAGCATGTCGGCCGCGCCCCGCAGCAGCTCTTCGATGGTGAGGCGCGAGCCGTAGAGGATGTCCTGGATCGCGGGGTCGTTGCGCAGCACGCCGAGCATGAAGACGCACGAGTCCGCGACGGCATCGTGCAGGTCGTCGACCGACGTGGCGTCGTTGAAGAAGTCGGTCAGCCCGCGGTCGAGCTGGCGGTCGAGCACCCGCAGGAACACCGCCATCATCAGCTCGTTGCGCGACCCGAAGTACTTGTAGACGGTCGGTCGCGTGATGGCGGCGGCCTTGGCGACGTCGTCCATCCCGGTCTTGTCCGCACCGAAGCGCCCCACGCACTCGATGGCCGCGGTCAGGATGCGGCCCCGGGCGTCGTCGGCGCTGACCGGCGTGTCGTCGGCCCAGCGGATGCGACCGGGGACGAGGGCGCCCGGCGGGATCGCCCCGGGTTCGCCGTTGCGGGGGTAGTGCTTCGGCGCGGCGCGCTTCTTCGGCCGAACCGGGTCGGTCGGCTCCGCGGCCGCGCGGGCGGGGCCCTTCGGAACCGCGGCGGCCGCAGCCGCGGCCTTCGTCGTGCGCCCCGCCGCCGGCGTCGTCGTCGCTCGCTTCGCCGGCTTCGGCTTCGCCGTCGCCGCCGCCCGTTTCGTCGTCACCCGCTTCGCAGGTGCCCCGGACGCGCCGGTGGGGGTCGGGGCCCCGGAGGCACGAGCGTCGGGTCTCCGAGCAGCCATGGGGTCATGATGCCCCATCGCGCGGCCGGACCGGCGCGGCCGGACCCGCGCGGCCCTCATCCCGACCAGAGCGCGTCCACCAGCCCGGAGGCGCGGGCGACGGGGCGCTCGACCGCCGCGCGCACCGCCGCGGCCGAGCCGACCACGGTGACCTTCTCCTGGGCGCGCGTCACCGCCGTGTAGAGCAGCTCCCGGGTGAGCACCGGCGATCCCGGCTCGGGCAGCACCACGATCACGTGCCCGAACTGCGAGCCCTGGGCCTTGTGGATCGTCATCGCGTACAGCGACTCGACCGAGACGAGCCGGGTCGGGCGGACGCTCAAGACCTCGCCGCGGCGGTCGAACACCGCACGCAGCCGCCCCTCGCCGGCGTCGATCACCACCCCGGTGTCGCCGTTGAAGACGCCGAGCGCGTAGTCGTTCTCGGTGACGATCAGCGGACGCCCGGCGTACCACGAGCTCCCCAGTCCGGCACCACGGACGGCACCAGGGACGGCACCAGGAAAGGCACCAGGAGAGGCACCCGCGGGACCACTGCCGAGCGCGGCCCCGTAGCCCGGGATCGTCGCCCGCAGCCAGCGTTCGATCTCGGTCCGCCACAACGAGGCGCCGGTCGGGCCCCGACGATGCGCACAGAGCACCTGCACCGACCGCAGCGCGGCGAGCGCGTCGACGGCAGCACCCCGGCGCGCCGCCTCGACCACCTGCGCGGCTGACGCCACGACCGCGTCGCGCACGCCGGCGAGCTCGGGGGCGCGCGTGGGCAGCAACGAGGTGTCGGTGCGGATCCACTCGACGTCGCCACCGTCGCGGCCCGGCGCGCCCAACGCGCCCAGCGCGTCGATGACGGCGTCGGGTGCACCCGATTCGACCGCTTCGGCGAGGCGCGCGATGCCGCCGCCGAAGCGATGGACGTGCCGCAGGACGACGATGCCGTCCCCCACCGAGCTCGCCCCCGGGGGTTCGTGCGCGGTGACCTCGCCCCCGACCACGGCCTCGAGGGTCGAGCGCGCCGACGCGCGCAGCTGCAGACCGTCGGCCGAGGGCCCCACGATGTCGCCGAGCACGGCGCCGGCTTCGACCGACGCGAGTTGGCGTGGGTCGCCCACCAGCACCAGCCGCGCCGAGTCGCGCACCGACGCGAGCAACTTGGCCATCATCGACAACGACACCATCGAGCTCTCGTCCACGACGACGACGCTGTGCGGGAGCTGGTTGTTCTCGTCGTGCCGGAAGCGGCTCTTGTTGCCCGGCTGCCACCCGAGGAGCCGATGCAAGGTCGACGCCGGCGTGGCCAGCAGCGCCTCGCGCACCGCCGCGTCGACGGCGAGATCGGCGGCTTCCGCGTGCACCGCTTCGGCCAGGCGCGCAGCGGCCTTGCCCGTGGGCGCGGCGAGCGCCACCCGCGGCGGCGAGGCACCCAGCGCGGCGGCCTGCTCGTGCAGCAGCGCAAGGACCCGCGCCACGGTCGTGGTCTTGCCGGTGCCGGGCCCGCCGGCGATCACCGAGAAGCGCCGCAGCACCGCCGACGCCGCGGCCACGCGCTGGAGGTCGTCGCCGGGTCGCCCGGTGCCCGGCGAGGGAGGCGGGAACAGCCGGGCCAGGCCGGCCGCCAGCGCCGTGCCATCGACCGGTGGTGACGCGCCGGTGGTGCGACGCACGAGATCGGCGGCGATCGTGCGCTCGTGACGCCAGTACCGGTCGAGGTACAGGCGCGGGCCCAGCAGGCGCAACGGACGCGCGCCGCCGGCGTCCGCGCCCACCGCGGTCAGCCGGCTCGCCGCCACCAGCCCGCGCCACGTCGCGGGCGACGGCCAGGGCAGGGACGCGACGTCGAGGTCGAGGTCCTCGTCGTCGGGGAAGACGCTGGTGGGCGCCGTGTCGAGGTCGACGTAGACGTGCCCGAGGCGCACCGCCCGCACCGCGAGCGCGATCGCGAGCAGCACGTCGCGATCGTCGCCGCCGCCGAGGCGGCCGAGCGTCATGGCCGTGTGGACGTCCGCGGCCTGCAGGATCGTGGCGTCGGAGAACACCCGCAGCACCCCGTCGCCGATGATCGAGCGCTGGCTGTCGTGGGGGTCGGCCCCGAACGCATCCGCGGTGGCTGGTCGCGCCCGGCTCATCCGTGATCCTCGCGATCCCCGGTGTGCAGGACCGCCGAGAGGTCGACCACGAACGACGGTGGCGGTTGCCAGGCGAAGACCCCGCACGGCGCACCGTCGACGAGCGGCCCGTGCTCGCCGGTCATGCCGCGCAGGAAGAGGTAGGCCACGCCCCCGAGGTGCCGGGCGGGGTCGTACCCGGGCAGCCGCCAGCGCAGGTAGCGGTGCAGGGCGACGCTGTAGAGCGCGGCCTGCAGCGGGTAGTGCGCCTCCTGCATCGCGTGCGCCAGCTCGGCCGGCCGGTAGTGGCCGACCGTCAGCGGCTCGCCGGCGGGTGCCAGCCGGTTGGTCTTGTAGTCGACGACGACGTGGCGCTCCCCCACGCGGGCCACCAGGTCGATGCTGCCCGTGAGGAAGCCGCGCACCGATGCCTCGAGAAGCGGATCGGCCAGCCGCTCGTGGTAGCCCGCGACGGGATCGTCGCCCGGCAGCGACGCGAACACCGCAGCGATCGCCGTCATCGTGACGTGCCCGTCGGGCTCGTCGCCGCCCGCGAGCGGCAGGTCGAAGGCGAGCTCGTCGAGGCGGTTCGCGTGGTCGAGGTCGCGCAACGACCGGCCGCCGAAGCGGGGGCCCCACGGGGTCTGCACCGCGGCGGCCAGACCGGCGACGAGCGCGTCGACCTGCCCTTCCACCAGGCGGCGAGCACCGACCGCGTCCGCCGCGGTGGCGAGCGCGGCCGGGAGGTCGGGCGCCGTGAAGTCGGTGCGCTCGAGCAGCTCGTGCACCATCGTGCCGACGCGTGGCCCACCCGCGATCTCGCCGAGCGCGAGCGCGGCCGCGAACGGGTCGTGCGGCGCCGGCGCTGTGACAACCGGCTCGTCCCGCGCGGCGACGTCGGGCCCCGAGAGGTCGTGCTCCGCGCGCTCGTCGTCGATCGGGGACTCGTCGACCTTGACGCGCTCGTCGATCTCGGTGATCTCGGTGATCCCGGTCATCTCGAGGACGTCGAGCGTGAGGGGGGCGGCGTCGTGCGCTGCGGCCGTCAGCCCCGAGTACGAGGTGCGCACCCACGAGCGGTCGAACTCACGGTCGAACCGGCTGACGCCGAGGGCATCCACGACGGCGGCCGGCGCGACGAACCGGTCGGCCCCCGCGCCGACCGAGGCCGTGGCGGTGTCTTCGACGGCGATGCAGCCCGGGACGGTGTCGGCGACCGCGCGGAGCCGGTCGGCGATCGCCGCTTCGTCGGGGACCTTGGCGAGCACCTGGGCCACCTCGCCCGTGAGGCCGTCGCGCCCGAGCAGCAGGCGGGCGAACGCCGCGCTGCGGGCGTCGGCCGACGTGGCCCACCACACCACCACCCGGTGCCGGGCGCGGGTCAGCGCCACGTAGAGCAGGCGCAGCTCCTCGTCGTCGCGCTCGCGCAGCATGAGGCGCATCTGGTGCTCGTGCACGTCGCCCCCGCCACCGACGCCGACGCAGCGGTCGCCCTCCTCGTCGTGGAACACCGGCAGCTGGTCGTCGGGGGTCCACGGCCCCTCCCACATCGACGGGAGGAGGACCACGGGGAACTCGAGGCCCTTCGCGCCGTGGATCGTGTGGATCGCCACGGCGTCGGCGTCGGACTCGAGGCGACGACGGGAGGACTCGGTGTCACGGTCGGCCTCGGCGATCTGCTCCGCGAGCCACGTGACGAGCACGGAGAGCGACGACGGGTGGGCCGCGTACCACGTGTCGAGCAGCTCGGCGAGGTGGCGCAGGTCGCTCAGCGCTCGCTCGCCACCGAGCCGACCGAGCAGGCGCGCCGTGAGCCCCTCGGTGCGCTCGATGCGCCGCAGCAGCGCCGAGATGCCCCGCCGGCGCACCACGCGGAGCCAGTCGTGGATGCGCTCGTCGACGAGATCCCACTGCTCTTCGGTCGCCGTGCCCAGCTGCTCGGCGTCCCACCCGAAGAAGGGTCCGATCACGACTGCGCGCACGCGGGCGCCGTAGGTCGGGCTCTCGAGCGCCTTGAGGAGGTCGAGCCAGTGGCGCGCCGCGTCCGTCGAGAACACGCTCGCGCCCCCGTGGCCGACCGCCGGGATGCCGGCGGTCTGCAGCGCGCGACGCACCGTCTCGGCGTCGCGGTGGCTGCGGACCAGCACCGCGATGTCGCCCGGGTGCAGCAGCCGCTCACCCCGAGGTTCCCCGTGCGCGTCGCGCTCGACGACCGTCGTGCCGTTCGTGAGCAGGCGCGCCGCCTCGCCGGCGACGTCGACCGCGATGATCTCGCGGGCGGACTGCTTCTGCGCCAGCCCGCGCGGCGTCCGCGCGACGTGGCTCGTCGACCGATCGAGGATCCGCACGGTGAGGGGCGCACCGACGTCGGGCCCGAGCAACCGCGGCTGCTCGGCGCCCGGACGCGCGACCAGCGGACGGTGCGCGATCTCGGGCGCGCCGAGCTCGGCGCCGGCCAGCAGCGCGTCGAGGCCGCGCAGCAAGGGCTGATCGGAGCGCCAGCTGATGTCGAGCGTGCGCTTGTGGGCGCCGCGCGTCGCCTGGAGGTACGCCGGCACGTCACCGCCGCGGAACGCATACACGGCCTGCTTCGGGTCACCGACCAGGACCAGCCGGCACGGCGCGCGACCGAACGCGGCGCGCAGGATGCGCCACTGCACCGTGTCGGTGTCTTGGAACTCGTCGACGATCGCCATCGAGTACCGCCGGCGCAGCCGCTCGGCGACGATCGCGCCGTTGGCCGGGTGCTCGATGCTGTCGGCCAGGCGCGTGAGCAGGTCGTCGTAGGTGACGATGCGACCCCTGCGCTTCTGCTCGACGATGCGCTCGCGGAGCGTGACCGCGAAGCGCCGGCGCAGACGGGCCTCCTCGGACGCCCCGTCGACCTTGCCGATCTTGGCGTCGGGGTTCGCGACGACCGCCTGGGCGATGCGCCGCGCCGCCGCGCGGTCGAACAGCACCGGCTGACCGGCGTGGAACCGGCGCACGAACAGGTCGTCGACCGCCTCGTCGATCAGCACGCTGATGTCGTCGACGACCTCGAGCTCGCGCTCGGCATCGCCGGCGACGCCGAGGCTGGCGAGCACCTGCTGGCAGAACCCGTGCGTGGTCGCGATGGTGGCCGCGTCGAAGTCGGACAGCGCCTTGTCGAGGCGCGCGCGGCGGGCCCCGATCGCCATCTCGTCGCCGGCGCGCAGGTGCGAGAGCAACGGATCGTCGGCCCCGTCCAGGTCGTCGGCCTGGCCGGAACCGGGAGGACCGGAGCCGTCGAGCGCGCGGACCGCGTCGCTGAGGCGCTGCCACACCCGCTCGCGCAAGGTGCCGGTGGCCTTGCGGGTGAAGGTGACGACGAGCAGCTCGTCGAGCGGGCGCCCGGCGGCGACCTCGGCCACGACGATGGACGCCACGGTGTGGGTCTTGCCCGTGCCGGCGCTGGCCTCGAGGACGGTGACGCCCTCCGGCAGCGTCTCGGTCGGGTCGAACGGGCGGATCTCGTACGGCAGCTCGAGCGTCACGACGAAGCCGCCTCGGTGAGGATCGGATCCCACAGGCGACGAGCGAGGCGGCCGAACCGGCTGGGCTCGTCTTCGGCCCACCCCGGGCCCGCCTCGTCCGGCTCGGGCTTGGCTTCGAGGATCTCGTCGAACGACCGCGGCCCCCCGAGCACGAGGACGTGCTCGGGCTCCCGATCCTCCTTGTCCCAGCCGTACTCGCTCGTCCACGCACGCGCCGCGTCGTCGCGGGGCTCGGGCCGGCCGTCGTGCACGGCTGCGGCGTAGCGATGGGAGGTGTCGGCAAACAGCGGGAGAGGGCTGCGCAGGCCCCGGTCGCGCAGGTCGACGACGCGAGCGAGCAGCTCGACCGCGTGGGAGCGACGCGCCGCCGCGGAGGGCCCCGGTGACGGCAGGTGGACGACCAGCGGCTGCTTGCCGCCCCAGCCGACGGTGGCCGAGCGCAGCGGGAGATCGGAGTGCGAAGCCACCGCTGCGAGGAAGCGGACCCACGCCGCAAGACGGACCTTGGGGCTCACCCTCGAGAAGGTGGTGGCCCGCAGCACCTCGCCGACGAGATCGGGCACGCTGCCGATGAGCCGACGCCCGTCGGCCAGCTCGAGGTCGACCTCGAGCGAGCTGCGCGGCCCGTCGGCGACGGCGCGCGCGGCCGTCGCGATCGCGACGGCCTTGTCGCGGGCGCGGTCGAGCACCTGCTGGCCCAGCGCCCCGGGAGGCAGCAGCCCGCGCGCGGCCTCGGCCGCGCACACGGCATCGGAGTCTCCGCCGGCCAGCAGCGCGCGCAGCAGCCGGTCGCCGATGCTCCACGCGCCGAGGCCGTCGAGCTCGACCGGCAAGGAGTCGAGGGGCCGGTCGTCGTCCACCCGCAGGCTCAGCCCGAGGCGCTGGCGAAGGAACGCGCGGGTCGGGTGCTGCACGAAGGCCACGAGGTCTTCGAGCAGGAGGATCCCCCCGTCGGCGGCGACGGGCGGCGCCGGCAGCGGCCCGCGCAGGAACGGACCCGGCACGAGGCGCGGCTGCGACGCAGCGCGCGCCCCGGCCAGCTGCAGCGGCTCGAAGGACCAGGGCCCCTCGCTGCCCAGCCGACCCGGCTCGAAGCACCGCCGATCGGACGGGTGCAGGGGCTGCTCGTGGCAGATGAGCGAGCGCGCGGGCCGACCGTCGGCGGCGCATGCCGTGGCGTCGATGATGTCGAGCAGCTCGGTGACCGGCACGGCGGGCGGGGTCACCTCGTTGGTCCGCGGATCACGACCGGCGTAGGTGATGACCAGCGCATCGCCGGCGGCGAGCACGGCGTCGAGCAGCAGCTGGCGATCTTCGGCCCGCCGGTCGTGGTCGCCGACGTGGCGATGCCGCACCAGCAGGTCGTCGCCGTCGCGCGCGCCCCCGCGCGGGAACGACCCGTCGTCGAGCCCGACGATGCACACGACGCGATGCGGCACCGAGCGCATGGGGACCAACGTGCACATCGTGAGATCACCCGTGCGGAACGCGGCCCGCGACGGCTGCCCACGCAGCCGGCTCGCCAAGAGGTCGCGCACCTCGGCCAGCCGCAGCGGCGGCCCGTCGCCGGCATCGGCCTCGCCGACCACCTCGCTGAGCAACCGGTCGAGCTGCGCCCGTTGCCACGAGTCACCCGCGCGGGTGTGCAGCAACAGGTCGGCGGCATGATCGATCGCGTCGACCCAGCCGGCGATCGAGCGGGCGCCCCCGAGTCGTTCGACCGCGGCGGCCAGGCGGCTCACGAGCTCCGCGAGGCGCCCGGCGAGATCGATGTCGCCCGAGTCGATGTCGTCGAGCGGCAGCACCCCGCCGACGAGGCGCAGCTCGTCCTCGGTCATGGTGACGCCGAGGAGCAGCCGCTGCAGCCCGGCCGCCCAGGTGCCGGCGTCGACCGCATCGAGGTCGTACGGCGCGCGGTGGGCCCGGTCGAGCCCCCACCGGATGCCGGTGCCCTCGATCCACTCCGCCATGCGCTCGAGGTCGTCGTCGCTGAAGCGGAACCGCTCGCGCACCGGCGGCCGCGCGGCGAAGGCGAGCACCTGCGACGCCGTGAGGCGCCCGTCGACGAGCACGAGCAGCTCGGCGACCGCGCCGAGGACGGGGTTGGTCTGGCGGATCGACCGGTCGGCCAGGCGGTACGGGATGACCGGCACGCCGTCGGGCGGCTCGTCTCCCGGGTCGGCCGGGGGCGCGAACGCGGCCCGCAGCAGCGGCGCCATCTCGTCGATGTCGGGGCACATGATGACCACGTCGCGTGGCTC
Source organism: uncultured Iamiaceae bacterium (assembly GCA_964446345.1). Lineage (GTDB taxonomy): Bacteria > Actinomycetota > Acidimicrobiia > Acidimicrobiales > Acidimicrobilacustridaceae > CAYUOL01. Next base: position 9,180 of record CAYUOL010000243.1, read on the forward strand.
GAGCGTGGGGTCCGCGGCGAGGAGGTGGGCGACCGCGTCGCGCACGACCTCGGCCTGGCGCGTGCGGCCGTGGCACGCGTGCACCTGCACGCTGCGATCGAGCGGATCGAGCACCGCGCGATCCGCGGTGGCGACCGGGGGCTCGTCGGCGCGGATGTCGTGCTGCAGGCGCTGCAGCAGCGTGGTGGGCGGGGGTGACGCCAGCGGGTGGTGCCGATCGAGCACCTCGGCTTCGTCGGCCAACCGGGCGCGGACGGCGAGGTGCATCTCGCGGCTGTCGCGACCCCAGGCGCGCAGCAGCGGGTGATGCACCGCGCCCGCCGCCGCGGCGGCAGCTTGGGCATCGGCGGCGCCGGGCGCGACCGCCGCGTCGATCGCGGCCCACGCGGCCGGCGACGGGTGCAGGGCGAGCACGTGGACCTGGCGGTGCGCCGCCAGCGCGCCGAGCACGTCGAGGTAGCTCACCGGCAAGCGGGTGAGCCCGAAGAGGGCGAAGCGGTGCGGCAGCGGCACGAGGCCGGGATCGTCGAGGAGGGCCTGGCAGCCGAGGACCAGTCGCTCGGGAGGGCTGAGCGTCTCGACGCGCTCGCGCAGGCGCCGCCACAGGTGCGCCTGCCAGACCGCATCGCCGGGCAGGCCCTGCCCGCGGCCGTCTTCGTCGCGCCCGTCGTGCCACGCGCGCACCATCGCCGGCCGATGCACCGCGTACGAGTCGAACAGGTCGGCCAGGTGGCGCACGGCGGCGAAGCGCCGGTCGCGCTTGGTCGAGCTCGGGTCGTCGGCACCGACGTGGGCGGCGAGCACCGAGAGCCACGGCTCATCGAGGTTGGCCTCGACCACCTCGAGCAGCGGCCACACCAGCCGCTCGGGCCGCCACGGGTCGGTCTCGGCGTCGACCCCGGTGGCCATCGCGAGCGCGTCGCCGACCAGGCGCCCGGGGAACGGGAACGCGAGGTTGGCGCACACGCCGTCGCGCTCCGCCGGCGACGTGCCCAGCTGGGCGGCGAGGCGGTTCGCCAGCCAGCGCTCGATGCCCCGCGAGTGGACCGCGACCACCTCGGCCTGGAACGGATCGGCGAGCGGCTCGCGCAGCACGTCGGCCAGGGCGTCGGCGAGCACGTCGGCGCGCTCGGCGCGGTGCACCACGAAGCTCACGGATGGCCCCTCACGCCACAACTCGCCACGCCACTACTCGCCACGCCACTACTCGCCACGCCACTACTCGCCACG
>CAYUOL010000244.1:0-10357 GCA_964446345.1 uncultured Iamiaceae bacterium
CACGCCTCGCCGTCGGCGCTGTAGTCCTCGCGCACGGTGCCCCACTCGCGCTCGGAGACGAACGGTCCCCACTCGCGCCACGCCGGCGTGGTGTTCGGATCCGCGATCGCCGCGGCGTTCGCCTCGGCCAACCGCTGGCGCTCGGCACCGGGAGCAGGACTCATGACGGGAGTGTCTAGCGCGCCCGGTTCACGCCGCGACGCAGGTGTTGCGCAGCACGCCGACTCCCTCGATCTCCGTCTCGATGAAGTCGTCGGGCTGCAGCTTCTCGCCCTTCGGGAACCCCACCCCCGACGGGGTGCCGGTCAAGCAGAAGTCGCCGGCCTGCAGCGGGCACACCGTCGAGATGAAGGCCACCAGGGTCGGCACGTCGAAGATCAGGTCGCTCGTGCGAGCCTGCTGCTTCACCACGCCGTTGACCTTGCACTCGATGGCGAGGTCGTGGGGATCGTCGAGCTCGTCGAGGGTGACGATGGCCGGACCGATCGGGCAGAACGTCTCGAAGCTCTTGCCCATCGAGAACTGCCGCATCGCCGCGTACTGCGTGTAGCGCTCGGAGATGTCCTGCCCGACCATGTACCCGAGCACGTGGTCCATGGCCTGCGCGGCGTCGACGTCGCGCCCGCCGTCGCCGAGCACGAACGTGAGCTCGGCCTCCCAGTCGGGGGACGCCTTGCCGCCGACGCTCGGCAGCACGACCTCGTCGTAGGGGCCGGTGATGGACGTCGGGAACTTCGTGAAGATGCCGGGGATCTCGGGAGCCTCGGCGCCGGTCTCCTCGGCGTGGGCCCGGTAGTTGAGGCCGACGGCGTAGACCTGGCGAGGGGCCGGCACGGGCGGACCGAAGTGCATGTCCCGCGCGACGAGCCCGCCGCTGAACGAGCCGGCGGCGTGCACGTCGAGCGCCTGCTGCCACTGCGTGCGGATCACCGTCATGGGGTCGGACGAGATGGCGCCCCCCGACAGCGTCTCGAGGTCGAAGACCTGGTCGTCGACGAGCAGGCCGGCCCGGCCCCTGGCGTTCACGAATCGCATCGGTTGGTCCTCACCTCTCGAGTGGACGGCTCCGGCGACCTCGACGGCGGTCCGCGGTCGCTCCGGCCCAGAGTCTGCCCCTGCTCGGGGCCGGCCCGCGTCAGAACGCGAGCCCGAAGTAGGTCGCGCTCGTGCGGGCGACCACCACGCCGGCGGTGTCCACGAGCTCTTGGTCGAGCACCCATCGCGCCTTGCCCACAGCATCGAGCTCGCTCGCGACGCGCTCGATCTCGGCATCGGTCATGCGTGCGTCGACCGTCACCGCCGTGCGCGCCGGCTTCGAGAAGCGGATCTTCACGTCGCCGACGATCGGGTAGAAGCGGGTGCCGTCGAAGGCGGAGGAGAAGAGCACGCCCCCGGGCACCTCGGCGACGGTGAACAGCGCGCCGGCGTAGACCATGCCGACGTGGTTGATGTTGGGTTCGAACGGCAGGCGCAGCACGGCCCGTCCTCGTTCGACGTGCAACAGCTCCAACCCCGAGCGCTCGATGAACGGGAAGTCCGCCAGCGGCCGACCCGGCGCGTCCGCCGGGAACTCCTCGATCAGCTCTGCACGCGTGTCCGTCATGCCCCGATGATGCCAGCCCGCGTGGCGCGGTTCAGGCGACGGGCAGCCAGACGACGAAGAGGTCGTCCACCCTGATGTCGGTCTTCTCCAGGCCGACCTCGACGGTGTCGATGTCGGCCGCGATCGCCGCCCACTTGTCGTCGATCTCGACGAGCGTCTCCCGCAGGTCCTCCTCGAGGGCGGCGAGGTCGTCGGTCTTCTCGGCCAAGCGGTTCTCGGCCTCCTCGATGCGGCGGCCGGCCCGCTGGGTCTGCCCGCGCCGCGAGGCCACGCCGCGCACGTCGCCGGCCATGCCCCGCACCGAGTGCGAGCCGCCGAGCAGGTTGCTCAGCACCGAGCCGGCGGCGCCGACCAGCTCGTTGGTCTTCGCGGCGTTGGCCGACGCCTTCGCGGTGTCCAGCCGGTCCTGCGCGACGGCCATGCTCGCTCGCACCCGATCCATCTTCTTGGTGATGGCGTCGCGGATCTTGGCGGCCTCGGCGTCGGCCGCCGCGTCACCGGCGACGTCGCAACGCGCCGCGAACTGCTCCGGTGCCTCACCGGGGCGGGCGACCAGCTTCAGCTTCACGTTGCGCGGCAGCTGCACGCGCTGGCTGGACTGCAGGAAGCCCACCACGTCGGCTTGCAGCGCCTTGAACCAGGGCGCACGGTCGAGCCCGACCTCCGGCAGCACGTAGCGAGCGCCCGGCGGGGGCTCGACCACGAAGTCACGCGGATCGTGGTCGACGAGGCGCAGCCGGCTGGGATCGAACGGGTCGCGGGCGGCGAGGAGCAGGGCTTCCCACTGCTGGTCCGCCACGAAGTCGAGGGCCGCCTCGTCGAAGTGCATCGAGACCGTGAAGCCGATCGCCGCCTGCAGGCGCGAGCCGTTCGCCACCGCGCCGACCGCCTGGATCCACGGCGCCCCCGGGTGGACGTAGACCGCACGGACACCCTCGGCGATCGCGGGCGGCGCCGGCGTCTCGTCGGCCGCCAGCGCCGGCGGCGCCGGCGGGGCCACGGGCGCGGCGGCGTAGGTCGCGTCAGCGCCGACGGCCGCCGGGGCCGGGGGCGGCGTGGGAGACGGTGGGGGGACCGCGGAGCCGTACGTCAGCTGCTTGATCTGGTCGCGGGTCAGGGGGCCGCGCAGGAAGGACATCGTCCACCGGGTCGTGAACACGGGGTGCTCGTTGCTGCTCGCCTGGTGCAGCACGAACTCGCGCTTGGCGAGCCCGGCGATCGCGGCGCTGATGGCCTGCGGGTCGCCGCCGCTCGCCGAGGTCATGCCCTCGGTCAGTCGTGCCTTGTCCTGCTCGGTCTGCAGCCGGCCGACCATCCAGGTGCCGGCGTTCGAGATGGCCTTGTAGTCGAGGTCGACGGGGTTCTGCGTGGCCAGCACCATGCCCACCCCGAACGCCCGCGCCTGCTTGAGCAAGGTGAGGATCGGCTGCTTGGCCGGCGGCATGCCGTTGGGCGGGGCGAAGCCGAAGACCTCGTCGAAGTACACGAGCGCGCGCAGCTGCGCGGTCCCGGGCTGCTGGCGCATCCATCCGATGAGCTTGGACAGCACCAGGCTCACGACGAACTGCCGCTCGGCGTCATCCAGGTGCGCGATCGAGATGATCGCGGCGCGCGGACGGCCGTCGGGGAGCCGCAGCATCGCTCCGATGTCGATGCCCTTGCCTTGGCTCCAGGCCGCGAACGCCGGGGACGCGAGGAGCCCGTTCAGCTTCAGGGCCAACTTCTGCCGGTCCGCCGCCGGGAAGAACGTGTCGATCTCGAGCACGCCGAGCTTGCGGAACGGCGGCGCCTGCACCTGCGCCACGAGCGTGGCCAGGTCCATCGGGGTGCCGCCGGCATGCGCGGCGGCCACGAGGTTCGCGAGCAGGATGTGCTCGCGCCCGGCCAGTGGATCGCTCTCGACGCCGACGAGCCCCAGCAGGCCCGTCACGGTCGCTTGGATCTGGTCAGCCACGTTCTCGGCGTCCGTCGCGTCACCGCTGATCTCGCCGAGGCCGCCGACCAGGTTGAGCGGCACCCCGGCCTGGGAGCCGGGCGTGAAGATGGTGAACGCCGCCTTCTGGCGCAGCTCGGCGATGCGCTCGGGCCCGATCCCCCAGCTCGCCAACCCGTCCCGCCACGCCGCGGCCTGGGTCGCCGCGGCGGCGGGATCCGGACCCGACGCCGGGGCCTCGACCCAGGGCGCGAAGTCCTCGGGCGCGAGGTTCGGGAACGTCAGCAGCAGGTTGCCGAGGTCGCCCTTCGGGTCGATGATCAGCGTCGGCACGTCGGCGAGGAGCGCCTCCTCCAGCAGGCCGATGCCGAGCCCGGTCTTGCCGGAGCCGGTCATGCCGACGATCACGCCGTGCGTGGTCAGCGAGGCAGGGTCGAGCGCCACGACCGTGCCGCGGCGCTGGTGCGATGAAGGATCGACCTGCTCGCCGAGGAACAGGCGGCCGGGGACCGGTGGCATCCCGATGCGGCCCTCAGCTCGGTTGCTGGTCGTCGCCGGCGGCGAGCCCGTGCAGCAGGTCCTTGGCCTTCTCGACGCCGGTGTCGATGTGCTCGCTGTGCTGGTGCCCGGTCTTCTCGTCGACGAGGTCGGCCAGCTTGTCGAGGCCGCCCTCGATCTGCTCACCGTGCTCCCCCGCCAGCTCCTCGGCCTTCCCCTTCAGATCATCGAAGAAGCTCATCGCTCATCCCTTCGTGTCCCGCGGCCGAACGCTCGACCGCCGCCGCACCCTACCCAGCGCGCCCGCCCGACCTGCGGGCCGGACCGGCAACGACGTCCCCCGCCTCACGAAGGCGTCGGCGGCTGGTTGAACTCGATCCAGCCAGCCCGATCCCGTGACCAGCGTGAACCAACCGAAATGAGCCGCTGACCTGTGCTGACCGGGGTTTACCCGACCAGACCGGTGTTTCGCGGACTTCTCGCGGAGTTTGCGCGGACTGCACGTCGCTGTGCGGGCTCCTCCTCTATGCGCTGCGGGTGGAGCACGTGGCCTCGAGTGCGCGGACGGACACGATGGTTCACGAGTGCACCGAGAAGGAGACGGCGATATCGACCTGTACCCTCCGGCATGCTCGCTCCCGCCTTGGTACCAGCGGCCGCGCGGCCGACCGCCTGGCGGCGCCGCGTTTCGGCCTCTATCAGAGTGGTGGTGCTGACTGCGACGGTGTTCGTTCTCGTGGCGGCGAGCGGGTGTGCGGGGAATGTCACGCCGACCACGCAGGCGGCGCCAGCCTCGCCGGCTGGAACCGCTGTGCCAACCGCGGCGCCCGGCCTGGTTGTGCATCCCAACTGGAGCCGACCACCCAAGGAGGAGCGCGGCATCTCCCTACCGGCCTACCGAGACGAAGTGTCGGGCGCACACCCGATGGTCGTCTACGCCTCGGTGAAGAACGAGGGCACGATCCCGGTGAACCGGCCCCAGGTGACTGCAAGCTGGGTCAAGAAGTCCACCACCGTCAACGGGACGCCGATTGCCCCGGATGCCCCGGCGGGATCGTGGGTCGCCGACGTCCTCGTGACCGGGAAGGGAACGCCGGTCGTGACGCTCGAGCCCGGCCAGTCCGGTGACATCCTCATCATCGTCACCGACCCCGTCGAGGCACAGCGCCTCGCCGAGGCCTCTGGGCCGACCCTTGTCGTGGCGGGGCGATGACACGCCGGGTCACTACTCCCGTGTGTGGACCAAGGTGGCTCGATACAACCTGAACTCAAACGCGAAGGGCCCGATGTCCTCGTAGCCCTCCCTGGAGACGCTGTCCTCCCAGGATGTCTCCCAACCGAAGTCGGCCCATTGCACCAACCCCTTGTCGGCCGTGATCCGTGCGGTCACCGCCCCACAACCAATGTCGCCGCACTCGGGGCAGACATAGAGCGGCTCGCGATCGCCACTCAACGAGCGCTCATCCTGGAGGCGACGGCGCCTGAGCGCAGCGGCCTCGAGGTCGCTGTTGCCCACCCGAGTGGCGTGATGCAGTCGTGTCCTCGGCTGCACATCGGCTCGAAGAGCGACACGCCGTCTACCGTGAAGTCGACGAACCAGCGCTCCGTCTTGCCACCACTGCCGGGCCGTGTCCGCCGAACGAGTTCGCGGCGCGAGACGACGGACGACTCGGTTCTCTCGCGTGTCCCCAGGCCCCCATCAGCTCACTCATCCGAACGGCTTTCAAGGTCGTTGACAGCCGGCCGGTGGCGGGCCTCGTCCGGCTGGGTGTCCGCCGTCATGTCCAGAAGCGTCGGCTCTGCGCTTCCGAGCGGCGCTCGCCAAGGTGCCGACGGCGGAGTGCCCTCCGCCGGGCCGACGAAGGCATGGCGGAGACGATGGAAGCCCCGGAGGTCGGCCCGGAACGCCACGACATCCCAGACGTCTCGTTCGAGCTTGGCGAGGTATCGACCGGCCTTCGACGAACGTTCGGGGAGATCCGAGGTGATGAGCAAGATCGGAAGGTCTTGGCACCGGGCCAGGTGCATCGCTCGAAACCCAGCCTTCTCGAGGGTGTCCGTCTTCCGAACACCGCTTCGCGCATGTTCATCAGGAGTCCCTCGGGCGAGCACGAGGAAGGACCGCTCGTTCGGACCCCGCACCTGGGCATCGACAGGGATGTCGTCGATCTCGAACCGGACGCGTTCGATCGTGGCGCCGGCGTCGGTCACTCGCTTCAACGCCATCGCCTTGAAGTCCGCGCCGGAGCGGGGCGCACGCGATTGGAAGTCGGTGCGGTTGCGAAGGCCGTCCTCTTCGAACGGGTCCTCGCCCGCGGCGACTCCGATCTCAAACAGCCTGTTGGATTCGTCGCTCGTCATGGCCATCATCCGGGAACGGGGGAAGGCCGAGCAGCTTGCGCCGCTCGGGAAGCTGATCGATCACCAGGTGACTGCCGGGAGCTTCGAGGATCCGGTACAGCTGAGTGCGAGACGCCGCAGTGCGTACGTGCTCGGCGTTGGTGACCACGAGATAGCGGGCCGACAGATCGCAAGCCCGAACATCCTCGATGACCTCGTCGAGCTTGACCGGAGTCGTCGCAATCGACCGCAGCCAGTTCGCTCGGACGATCTCGTCAGCGCCGAACGAGCGCTGCCGACCACGACGGCCCGCGGGAACAAGCCAGCCACGCTGGACCCAGTCATCGAACTGGTTGTAGGTGACACCCGCAGCGTCAGCAGCCTCCGGCTCGGACAGAAGTGGGATCGCTCGACTCCCGTCGAGCGCTTCCTCCCACCGGGCGTCCTCAAGCTCTTCAAGGCTGTTCTCGACGAGGAGGGCAGCGACCTGTGCGGGACCGACTCGACGACCGGACGCGCCGACCTCACTGGCGATGTCCTGCAAACGAGCCCAGCTCTCCTCCTTGAAGGGCACCTGTCGGCTGACCTTCCAAGACGGGTCCGTCGGCCGGCCGCCACTCGACTGCAGTCGCTCGTTGAACTCCTCGCGGAGAGCCAGCATGTCGAGTGGGCCTCCGATCTTCTTCTGGCCGACCTCGACCACGCGAGATGCGCCGAGGCCTTCGGCCAGCTTCGCCTTGTCTTCCTTCTTCATGTCGATCCCCCTTCCTCGTAGTCCACGATCCCGAAGTACGTGCCGTCGATGACAATCCCGATCTCACCCTGGTTCGCGTCTCGACCCATCCGACAGAGGAACTCCTTCAACCGCTTCACGACCTCGTCGTCGTCGAACGCGCCAGACGGCACGTAGGACGTCACCATCTGCGTCTCGTCGTAAACGAGCTCACCGCCCCGTTCGTCGTCTCGCCACACACCTCGGCCCGGCGGGAACGCCGTCGCGCCACGGAACAGCCGACCGAACGTAGCCAGCGCCTGCTCGGTCCAATACGCCTGGTCGATGGGACTGCCATCCCGATCGACGCTCGGCACGAAGAGCGTGACCTGGTCCACACCGGCTGGGGGGCCGGCGCCAAGAGCGTCGTGAAGACCCGTCACAGGTACTTTCTATATTGAAAGTACCCGCCTTGTCCAGGGCATTGCCGATCGACCGCCGTTCGCGCCCGATGCGCGCCCTGAACGTGGGTAGTGCCACGTCGGCGTTCGCAGGCAGTGATCATCACGGGCGCTGGCACCGGTCTACGGCTCGGGGAGTTGCTCCGGCTCGACCTGGCGAGAGTCGACTTTCCTTCGTCGCCGCATCACCGTCGATCGCCAGCTCGTCGACGAGTCGGGCGTGGCCCGGTGCTGACGCCACCGAAGACCCAGGCGTCGTACCGCACGGTGCCGGCACCGAACATCGTGCTCGAGACGCTGGCCGCGCACTTGGCGAAGTACCCGGCCGAGGAATGCGGACTGATCTTCACCAACGCGAACGGCGATCCGATCCGGCACAACCGGTTCAGCGACATGTGGCGCGCCACCGTGACGAAGCCGAAGCTCGAGCCGGCGCGCGACACGACGAGGCCTCACGACCTCCGGCACCACTACGCGAGTCTGCTGATCCACCACGGCGAGTCGGTCAAGGTCGTGCAGGACCGACTCGGCCACGCCACCGCGGCGGAGACGCTGAACACGTATGCGCACCTCTGGCCCGACTCCGAGGACCGCACGCGCGAGGCGGTCGACGAGATGCTCGGCGCAGCTTTCGCGGACTCCCCGCGGACTGAGGGCGTTGGCTGAAGCTAAACCCGCAGGTCAACGCCTCAGGACGGCATCTGCGGCTGGTTGAACTCGATCCAGCCGACGCCGGTGGCGCCGTCGTCGTCGCCGCCGAGCTCGGTGAACGTCGCCGCGGCGCGCGGGAACCGAGACACCGCGCCGTCGGGGGAGACGAGGGGCACGGGAGCCCAGCCGATGGGGGTCATCGCGAACTGCCGATCGTCCAGGGTGAGCAGGGCGCTCGTCGGGATCTGCTCGGCGCCGAGGGTCTCGTCGGCGACGAAGGTCGTGACGACGCGCAGGTCGCGGGTGCGCTCGGTGGCGGAGGTCGAGCCGGGCGCCGGCGTCTGCTCGTAGCCGATCGACCAGTTGACGCCGGGCTTCGGGACGACGCCGTGGTAGCGCCGGCCGTCGGCCATGTGGAACGCCGTCCAGCACCAACCGCTCGTCCACCAGTCGCGACGGCCCCAGGAGTGGTCGCGCTGGCCGACGCCGTCGAAGTCGATCGTCTCGTCGCCGATGAGGATCTCACCGTGCACGCGGCACGGGATCTCGTAGCGCGGCAGCAGGTCGGGGTAGCGGAACACGAGGCCGTCGGTCTCCCACTCGAGGTCGAAGCCGAGCGGGGTGCGATCGCCGAACCCCGAGCGGTAGACCTCCGCCGGATCGTCGTGCGCCACCCCGAACGCCTCGAGGCCGATGCTCAGGTGCTCGAGGGCCGTGCCGACGTTGTGGTCCGCCCACAGCCCGTCGTGGCGGATCTCGAGCGACTGCGGATCCGCGGGCAGCGGCACGGTGTGATCGATCACCGTGACGAGCGGCCGATCGACACCGACGACGCAGGCCCAGTACCAGATCACCCCGGCGGCGCCGAGGTTGGGGTAGCGCCCGATGCGCACGTAGCCGCCGAGGGTGCCGTCGCGGCGCACGAAGTCGAGGTAGTGCGACTCGCTCCACAGCGGGTCGTCGTCCGGCCGGTGCGCCCGCTCGTCCTCGGGCGAGGGCTCAGGGAGGTCCATCCCCGCAGCCTCGCACGCCGGCCCCTCCCCCGCCGGCAGCCACCCGGGCGGTCAACATCAGGGGAGGTCGGGGATCTCGCGACGGAACGACTCGAGGTGCGCGACGAGCTCCTCGGGACGGGCCAGCGCGGGCAGGTGCCCGCCCGGCATCTCGTCGGGCACGAGGGCGAGGCGTTCGCGCACGACGCGCCGCTGGAGGTCGGGCGGGAAGAACCGGTCGTCGCGACACAAGAGGAACCGCGTGGGCACGTCGGGCCACGCATCGAGGGGCCATGGCGTCGCGAAGGGCGTCTCCGACTGCGCCTTCGGCCCTCGCTCCATGAGCTCGGCGCGCACGTCCGGCGGGACGTCGTGGAGGAAGAGCGCTTCGGGATCGTGGTCGAGCGCAGGGTCCCGCCCATCGCGGCGGGCAGACGCCGTGAGCGCCTGCGCATGGCCCGTGTTGCCCCACCACTCCCCCGGCCGCTCCCCCGGCGACGGCACCATCGCGGCGACGAGGGCGAGGAGCCGCACGGGCACCTGCGCGCACACGAGCGGCGCGGTGAACCCGGCCATCGACTGCGCGACGAGGATGAGGTCGCCACTGCGGCCGGCAGCCGGGATCGCGCCGGCGGCGGCGATCGCGTCGACGACCACCTGCGTGTACTCGGCGAGGCCGGCCTCGTCGTCGTCGACCGGCAGGTCCATGGTCACGGTGCGGTGCCCCCGTGCCTGCAAGAGCGGTTCGACGAGGTGCCAGTACCAGGCATCGCTGCCCGCGCCGTGGATGAGGACGTAGGTGGCCATGGGTCGCGCGCTCCTGGAGACAGCGGGTGAGAGGAGTGGCCCCGCGCCCTTCGCCGCGTGGCGGCGGAACGGCACGAGCATCGGGAGGACGACGGCGGGCACGGCCAGGACTCATCGGCGCGCCGGAGGGGCGGGAGGCACCGGAGCGCCCCGTGCACGGTGCCATCAGCGCCGGCCACCGGTGGGCGGCACCGCGCCGGCGCCCCGGCGAGGGCGATCGCGCACGAGCCGCCCGGCCCGGGCGCCACGCGAACGGGCGCCCCGCGGGGCGCCCGTCGTTCGTGCGTCTTCTCGGACGTCGGACCGAGGTGCTGCGCTCAGCTCTGGTCGGCCGGGGGCTCTTCCGCGGGTGGGGGTGGG
>CAYUOL010000245.1:0-10291 GCA_964446345.1 uncultured Iamiaceae bacterium
AATCCCGGGCGACTTCATTCCGTTCTACCCGGGCGGCTTCGTCGTAATCGGCACGTTGGATGATGCGAGCTTCAACTGAAGCTAAAACGAGGGGACGAAATTTGCCGGTTTTGCGACCATGAGCGTCGCGCTTTGGTGTTGGAATTCCACGCGCTTTGCCAAACTCAAATTTTCCACGCGATAGGCTATAGCAAAGTGACCGTATCTTACTGCCTGCATCTTCGGCAAAATCGTCGATTTCTTTGCGCACCTCTTCTGATTTAGATGTGCGCGCGTTTTCTTGAATGACACGCCAAGCGTTTTCAATTGTCTTTTGTTTGCTTAGATTTTTGAGCAGTGCTGATGTCACATTCGTCCTAGGGTCCTGTTGGTGCACCGAGACCCGTCCGACGACGCCCTGTTCTCCGCAGCGGTACCTTTCGGCCCGTTCCGCGCCTCCAAGGCGGCAACTTGCGTCGACGCCTCGGCGTGGCAGTGCCCCTCTGTCACGACGGAAATTCCGCCTGACGCGAGGCCTGCCGAGAGCAGTCCAATCAGAGCGATGCGGCTACGCCGCCCCCGACCGGCCCGTGCCGAGTTGGCACGTTTTTGCTTGTCACGCTCATCACCGTTGCTCCCCAAGTAGGCTACCGTTTTTGGCCCTCTTGGCAAGCGCGACGACGCGCTCCGCCCGGCCCGGCCCGTGGAATAAATGCTACTAGCCGCCCAACAGCTACCCTTTATGGTAAAGGCTACGGCTATCACTACGCTCACGGACGGGTCGGCCCTGTTCTCCGCAGCGGTACCTTTCGGCCCGTTCCGCGCCTCCAAGGCGGCAACTTGCGTCGACGCCTCGGCGTGGCAGTGCCCCTCTGTCACGACGGAAATTCCGCCTGACGCGAGGCCTGCCGAGAGCAGATGCGAACATTGTAAGAACATGTATCGCATGGGTCAACTAGGCGACTGTATTCTCCACAACGAAGCCTAGACCAACGCAGCGTTGCGATTCATGCCGCGCAAAGTTGTCCTGAATTGCTGGGTTTTTCAGGAGGTTGTGCTAGATTTAGGGATGGTCAAGCTCTCCCACGAAACCGAAGCCTTGGCGCGGTGCGTTGCGCTCGCGAAGCAGATTTCCGTCGAGGAGGCTATTCGCTGGGCGCTTGAACAGGCGGTGCGGGCAGACGGCATCGCACTCAAGGCGCGGCGGCCTCGCGATACTTCTCCCGAGGCGATCGCTGCGCGGATTGCGCGTTTGGACGAGATCGCGGCGGCGGCAGCGGCTTTGCCGGTGCTTGATCCCCGCCCGACGCAGGACATCATCGACGACCTCAACGCTCTATGACGGGCGACAGCCCCTTTCCTCTCGCGATCCGGCTCTGAATCCTATTTCTTGGCGTCTGCTAGCTCCGCGCGACAGACTCTTTCGAGCGCATCGAAATCGTTGCTTGCCATTTTCCACATGACTGTTGCGGCGACGTTCCCATAGTTGTGGCTGTCGACGATGAGGAGCTAGCGTGATCGCGTCAAGCGCCCTTACTTCTTCCATTTTGTCGTAAAGCCAAGTGCGCGCGTCATCGCGAATGTATCGCACCAAGTTACGCCCATGCCGTTGCAGACGTCGGGAATGCGCCGGTTCTGTCGAATTTTCCGGGGCTTTGACGCTTCTGTAGTTACGACGCATCGGTCGGCTGGCGAAGCGAGGCCGTAGGCGATCAAAAACGGATCGCGGCCGAGCTGAAGGATTTCATCGTCGGTCAGGTCTGGCGCGTAGCCTTCATTGATGACCCGCGCCACAAGAGCGCCGTTGACTGGCTCGTCTAAAATCAGCGCCGCTTTCACGTCGTCCTGCTGAATCCAGCCGAACAGCAAATCTTTGAACCCGTCTTTGCTCCCGTCTTTGATTTCCTCGAAATTTTCGAGCGGAATTTTGAGTGCACCTTTTTCGCCCATATAGGCGATCCATTCCCAAAATTCCGGGACGCCTTCGATTGGATAATATAGATTGTTAGCGGTTATCAACACGTTGGCGTCGAGGAGGTGCAGCATTCGCTCCTCACGTCAAAGGCGTGGCCGTGCCAGCCACGACTGAGAGCAACGGCATGACACTGCGCGGTTTGACACCTAGCACCTGACCCGCCTTTGTCGGCGTAAGCGCGCCTGCCGCAAGGTTGCGCGAGACGAACTGCAGCAATGCCGTTCCGAGCCGATGACGGCGAACGACGTAGTAATCCGGCCCTGAGCCTTCCTTCCGCGCCTCGCGCTTCGCTTCGCGGCTTCTGCGCCACTGAGCCGCGAACAGTGTGGCGAGGCCGTGCCATGTTTCTTCGGAGAGGATGTCGGCCCGTCGCAGGCTGTAAGCCACCATGGAATTGCTGACATGGCGCTCCTGCGCGAACGCAGAGATTTTCTGCGCGAGGGCCGACACATCCGCGTCGCGCTCGATACGGAGTAGCGCCAGCTCATTTACCGGCAGGAGGAAACCGCCCGCCACATCGTTGCAAAATTTTTCAATACGCGCTTCCGCGTAGGCCCCACTAATACCTGTTGTTCCGAGCCAGAGATGCGTCAGTTCATGCAGGAGGGTGAACGACCATGCGGTTTTCGCGTCTTGATCGTTCAGCACGACGAAGGGCGCGATCTTGTCTGCGAGCGCAAACCCTCGGAAAGCTTCAACATCGATTGCCGTGTGATGGCTTCCGAGGTTGCCCATAAGGACGACGAAAATTCCCGCCGCTTCGACCTTCGAGCGTAGTAGGGCGAAGGCCGTCTCCGGCGAAGATTGCGCGCGGAACTCAGCGAGATCGAGACCAACCGTCTGACGGATCGATGCAAGCACCGCCCCCACGCCGTCTTTCATCGTCATTGAGCCAACAAAGCGGAGCGGTTCTGCTTCCTCATCATCGAGCAAAATGTCGCGCACCGTCGATTGCCGCGCGCGCACGTCGCGCACGAGCGCATCAACCAAGACCTCCGCATGCGTATGCCGGTCAGGCACGTTGCGAAAGTCTTCGCCACGGTCGCCTTTGCGTGGCGGGGCGGACATGTAGAACGCGATCAGCGGTCGACGGTAATGTTGCGCCATTTTCAGTAGCATGGGGCGCGAAGGCTCACCCTCCCCCGCTTCGAGCGCAGCCAGACGAGCATCGCCGGCCACACCTCGCGCGGCGTCGAGGCCGAGCTTGTCCGCTGCAGCTTCGAGCGACAAGCCAGCCGTTTCGCGCGCCCAGCGCAGGATTTCAGGGTTGACTTTCGTCATGATCGATTTGTGCCACTAGATTTTCCTTTAGAGCCAGCCCTTTTTCCCTTCGAAAGTTCCGGCCTCGCCCTCAATTTATATAACATATATAAATTGTTTAATAACTGTCTCTCCCGTTGCGGTTCATCGTCAGCGATTTTGCCGCGTCCCCCTACCCCGCCTTTCCACCTTTCACCACCCGCAGCTTGACCATGCCGGGCGGCAGATCGGGCGGGCGCGGGCGTTCGAGGTCGGGAAGATAGACGCCACAGCTCGACGCGCCGCCCTTCGTGCGGCTCTCCATGCGCCACAGGCAGTCATAGGAGAACCGGGCGAGCATGTCCTGCATCGGCATTTCCGGGCCGAATTTCGCTGCGAGGCGCGCCAGCCGGAAGGCCCCGGCGCGCGAGCATTGGCGGCAGGCGATCCGCACAACGACGAAGGGGTAATTCGCAAGCACATCGTCGGCCATTCGCTATCCCGGCGCGTCTCTGGATTTTTGCCTCCGGTCGAGGTATAGAACAAATAGTGAACAACATTCGGACCGTCTATGACCTGATGCGCATGCGAAGCTCGCTTTCGGTGACATGCCGGAATTGCGATCACCGCGCGTTTCTCAGCGCCCGGTTTCTCAAGGCGCGGCTGGGACCGCACGCGCGTCTTGCTGGCGCGCCTTTCAAGTGTTCGGTCTGCCAAAATGCGAATGTCTGTCTGACGATCGCGCCCGACGAGCTGAGCGAAAAGACGCTCGATCCGCGCATGCACTTCGCCGGGGTTTACGCGAAATTCGAAAACGAGTGACAGGGCGTTCCCGCGCGAAGAAGCGCGGGCAGGCTCTAGGCGCAAGCGCCCCGCGCCGCCAAGGCGTCGCGGCCAGTCGGTGACGATCCCTAACGCGCATATCAGGCCGCAGACGCGGCCCCTGCTTGGGGGCGCTGCCCCCGTGCGTGCGTAAAGCGGCCTTCCACCCAGAACGACAGAGAAAACGCCTGCCGCCAAACAGTGGCGGCGACGGGCGTTTTCTTGCGTTCCGGGTCCCTGCGAAGGCGCTTGACGCTTGCTCCCCCCGCTCTCGGCGAGGGCCAAGGTTGCATGACGCATGCAACCTAATTACAACTAAGGGAGGCAAAATGAACAATGTAACTCAACTCTACAGACCTCAGTGGAACTTGTGCGGCAACGAGTGGCATCTCGTTTCCGGCAATAAACTAGTCGCAAAACTCGTCCCGAATTTCTGTGAAATGTTTCCTAAGTACAAATGGATTTCTGTGATCGAGCCAGAATTTGAGTCCTTTGGCTGGCATGCCGTGGATTTTCAAAGCCTCGACGCCGGTAAATTCGACCTTGAGCATTGGTGGCTGTTCTTGTGCCAAGGCGAACGCTACGAACCGCACACACATTGCCGCGCCTGTCGCGAAGGACTGCATTGAAAGATCGCTTCGCGCGTGGAGAGGCGAGCGTGAGCGTCACGGAGCCGCCGCTTTGCGGCGCGCGTCCGCCCGCGCGGAGTGATTTCCGTAAGACTCTCGACGAATCGGGCGAACTAGCGCAGGATTCTGGATTACGGCGCGCGAGGTGCGTCGATTCGATCAACTACGGAGAGAAGCCCTAGAAACACAAAACCCGCCTTGAAGGCGGGCCGGTGTCCCCGGCAAGCGGGGGAATATCAAGATCTGTCGCAGGACTGATATTCCCTGAAAATCTGAGTCGTTGCAAGCCCTTTTCTGGCAACGGCGGAGCCTTGCCGAAAACCTGTCTCGCCTCTGGCGGTCTGAACCTCAGACCGAACGGAGAAACTATGCCCATAGAACCGAATATGCTTTCAGCCCAAGGCACCCGCCGGTTGAGCTTGACCATGCTTGCCGCCCGCGAGCAGGCCGACCGTTTTGAAGGCTTGCCGCGCGGCATGGGGAAGCCCTTTCGCTTCCTCGCCGCCTTCCAGCAGGCTGCGCCCTATCTGGCCCTGCCGCCCCATGCCTTCGCGTGGGTGTCGTTCCTCGTGCAATCGACGCAGGCGCAAGACTGGGAGGAAGGCTCGCGCCCGATCGCGTGGCCGTCCGCAGCGCGGCAGCGCGAATTCCTCGCCCTAGAGCCGACCGCCGTTAAAACGCTCAATCGCCAGCTCGCCGAGGCCGGTATCGTCGTCATGCGCGACAGCCCGACCGGCAAGCGCTACGGGCGGCGCGACCACCAAGGCCGCATCATCGAGGCCTATGGCTTCGACCTCTCCCCCCTCGCCTATCGCGCCGAGGAATTCATCCGCATCGCCGCCGAGGCCAAGGCCGAGCGCGAGCGCATGGGGCAGCTCAAACGCCGCGCCACATGCGCCCGCCGCGCTATCGCGCAGATCGGCGAGACGCTTTCCCGGCAAGGCACCCTGCCCCCGGCATGGCCGCAGCTCGCGCACGAAGTCGCCGAGCTGGTGGCGGCGATCCGCTATGCCCGCACCCCCGACGACTTGGCCTTGATTGCGCAAAGCCTCGAAAGCCGGAAAATCCAAGCCGAGACATGGGCTAAGGAGGCGTCTGATCTTGTTGAAAACGACCCCACGGGGTCGGAGGAACGGCCCCACAATATATCTACAAACCCATCCCTTTATCCTTCGGATACAGTAATAGCCTTCGAAGAAGGTAGTCGGGGCGAGATCGCACCCAAACCCCCGCAGCCTGTCTTTCAAGAACCAAACGCCAAGGCGGAAAAAGAAGCCCTCAACGGCTTTGACGCCCCCGCGAAGGTTCATCCCGGCGAATTGCTGCAATTGGCCCCGCGTTTGGCCGATCATGTGCCGGGGACGTTCGCGGAATGGCCCGACATCGTGAACGCGGCGGGCGGCGGCTTGCGTCATGAGCTGGGCGTCTCGGAATCCCTCTGGGGCGAGGCTTGCCTTGCCGTAGGCCGCCCCCTCGCCGCCGTGGCGCTCGCGATCGTCTCGACCAAGCCCCGCGAGCATTTTACGCGCGGCGCGGGCGGGTATTTCGCGGCGATGATCAAACGCGCCAAGACCGGCGAGCTGCACCTTGACCGGAGCCTCTGGAAACTACGCCGCGACCGGCTCGACCGTATCGAACGCGAAGGCCGGAGCGGTGCGACATGGCATTGATGCGGAGCGCTTCGCGGCGTGGGGAGGAATTCAATATACTTCAAAAGCTTGTTGAATATGCGTAGAGTTTTCTGATGGTTGGTGTTTTCGGGTCTTTGTTTCGATTGTGGCCGTCCGCTGATGGCGTCATGCCCCGTCACAGCGGCGAAGCCGGTATCGCACTTGGCCCGATCTTGTTTGTGCTCGCGATCCTCGTCATCCTCGCGGCGGCTATTGCGGCGGGCGCAGGCGGGTTCACAGTCAACACGAATACCGACAGCGCAAAGGTGATGGCACATTCAATACTTGAACAGGCAGAACAAATAAAGACCGCCGTTCAAAGGGTTCAGGCTCATAGTTGTGATGACAATCAGATCAGTTTTGAGAATCCTATTATTAATCTTTACAGCAACTCAAACGCGCCGACAGACCATAGCTGTCACGTTTTCGATCCTAATGGCGGGGGAACTATCTACAATGCACCATCAAAATCTGCGCTTGTATCTAGCACCGTATATCAAACTGCTGCCGGTAATTTGAATGGGTACGGACAATGGGTATTTAGTGGGTGGTTTGCTTTTTACGGTATAGGTTCGTCGTGCTCGAACAACTCCGCATGCGTAGATTTATCTGCGCATGTACAAGGTGTCACTGACGATGTCTGTGCACAAATTAACAAAATATTATTTGGAAACGAGACAATCCCAACCTATGAGGCATGGAGTTGGTCACCTAGCGGGGCAAATTTTTTCACCGGAACTTACAACAGTGGATGGGCGGCTAGTTATCCCACGATGACACCGCACACATTTTTGTCTGGGGCGCAGATGGGGTGTTACCATATTTCATATCGAAGTCCGCTGAATATGTTCTTCGTAATACTTTTGGCCCGCTAATCTTTGGCGTCGAATTCAGGGAGTTGGGCGGGTATTCCGGATTGGTTCTTATTCAACGGAGCGCTTCGCGCAGAGTCCATTCGGAGCGCCTAAAGGCGCACATTTTTGCAATGCGTTTTCCGCCCTCGCCTCTTTCCAGCCTGCCAACATGCTCGCGAGCGTCAACGGGCTTTCGCGGCATAAACGGTGCCCCCCACGCGCGGCGGGATAGCGTCGCGTTTCACGGGTTAGGCCGCGTCGGCGCCGCGCGCGGGTCCCCCCATTTATTCCACGATCCCGTTGACCCTCGCTGCGCGTGTCGGCGTTCGGAAGGCGTCGGGACGGGGGAACGTCGCCGCGAGGCCGGAGGTTCGCCGCCCCTGCCGGGGGCGTCGAACAGGGGAACAGGGGTTTGTGTGGGTTTGGGTACTTGTGGGAAATTACATAAGACCGCAAGTTCACAATCCCAAAAGCCCTTGTGTGAACTCGTGGGCTTGCGTAGAATCCCGAAAGTTCACAAGTACCGAATCAGACAAACCCCTTTGTACATTTTCCCACAAGGTGACTCATGACGCGATCGACCAAGGTTGTCGCGATCGTCAACGGCAAGGGCGGCGTCGGCAAAAGCACCGTCGCCGTGACCCTCGCCGTTGCCTTTTCCCTCGCCAATAAGGCCGTTTGCGTGATCGACCTCGACCCGCAAGTGACCGCGACGAAATGGAAAGACCGCCGCAAGGACGAGAACCCCGCCGTGGTCGCCGCGCCAGCCGCACGCTTGCGCCCTACCCTCGACGCCGCCCGCAATGCAGGCGTCGATTACGTGATTATCGACACGGCGGGCCGGAACGACAGCAGCGGCCTCGATGCGGCGCGCGTCGCCGACCTGATCCTGATTCCGACAACGACCTCGATTTTGGCGATCGAAGCGCTTGAGGCCGTGCGCGACACCATTGCCATGGCCGGAAACAAGCCCGCCTTGGTGTTGCTCAACCAGATCAACCCGACCTCGACGCGCCAAGCCGACGAGGCGCGCGAAACGATCCGGCAGCTCTACGGCCTGACCTGCGCGCCTGTGCATCTTTGCCGCCGCGCGATCTACGACGAGGCGTTGACGCCGGGAACGAGCGCGCAGGAGGCCGACGCCGAGGGCAAGGCGGCGGACGAGGTGCGGCGATTATACGAATTTGTATCGGAATTTTTGAACGCGGGAGCGAAACGCCATGGCGAAGATGTCGGACATTCAAAAACAGCTTGAGCAGGCCGCAGGATCGCGTCGCAGCGTCATTCCGCTCGCCGAAGCGCGCCCAAGCCCAGCCCCGGCACCGGAGCCGCCGAAGGTCGCGCCAGCAGCCGCCGCCAAGCCGTCGCCGCGCGCGGGCAAGAAGCACGTCGGCGCGCACCTGAATCCCGCCTTCACCGCCAATCTGCTGATTGCGAAGGCGCGGACCGGGAAGAAGATCGAGACGCTAATCGCCGACGCGCTCAACGAGCTTTTCCGCAGCCTGAATTTGCCGGTTGTCGAAGACGAGTGAACTTGTGGGATTCTGTACAAGGTCACAAGTACGCAATCCCGCAAACTGACAATTCCAGAATCCCAAAATCCCGCTAGTGGAGAAATGGCCAGCAAACCGCTTGAAATTGCGCCGCCGTGAGGGATTCACCCGCGAGTCCGACCCTGCCATAACGGGGCAGGGGGCCGATCATGCCGACACGCCGCGAGTTGCTCGCCAGCCTTGCCGCCGTCGCCGCCGTAGCGGCGACCAAGGCCGCAACCGCCGCCCCGCCGCTTTGGGCCGAGCGCGAGGAGGTTTTCTATCGCGAATATACCGCGCTTGCCGAAGCCTACTTTGACGACCTCGGCGAAGCTGGCGGGTTGCGCGATTGGATCGTGAGCTATACCGACCGCGCGCCGCCGATGCGCTTGCGACTGGCGCGCCTCTACGTCGAATTGCGCGAACTCGCCGACCCGACCGCCCTCGAGCAGATGTTGCGTGAAACGGTCGAAAGCCTATGGCTCGACATTTTCAGCTTGCGTGTGGATGCCGAACGCGCCGAGCGTAGAGCCAATCAAGCCGCTTGGGCGCGCTACCGCTCAAAACGAGAGCGGGCTTAGTCCACCAGCACAGCGCAGGGAAGCACGCCCGAAGGCATGCTTCCCCGTCACCTTGACGGTCATCGCCGTCCCCGGCTGTACCGTGCGCGCACTGTAGCACAATTCCGCAACGTGCATCACCTTGTTCAAATATCCCACGGGGGCTCGGGGGTGTGAAACCCCCGCCCATCAATCAAAAACTTGCGCGCCTTGGCGCGCTCCATCTGGGACCGAGAGCAGCAGTTTTCCACATCGCCCGCTTGATAGTCCCGCGTAACGAAAGCGCGGGTGCGGGGCAGGAGGCCGTTGCTCGCCTTTCCCCTCGGTTCATCGGCCACGCCATTTGCAGCCTAAGCGATGCGCGACCGTACGGCCTCGCGGAAGGCGCGGAAGCCCCCAAGATCGACAGACGCCGTTGCGCGCGAGCGCGCAGACGGCGTTGCGATCGTGGCCCGCGCAAGCGCGGGTGAAGGGCTTCCCCGCCTTCCTAGGGCGAGGCCGCCTTGGTGCGCATCGGCTGCAATGGCGCAGCCGACGAACCAAGGAGAAAAGACCATGAGCAACAGCAGACCCACGCACCGCGCATTCGTTACGCGGGACTACCAAGACGCCAAGGGCGCGACGAAAACCCACTGGACGCAAATCGGCAGCGTTTGGGCGCACAAGGACGGCAAAGGCTTCGACGTGACGCTCGCCGCCTTCCCCGTCGACGGGCGGCTTGTGATCCGTGTTGACGAACCGAAGCCCGCGACGGTCGCGGAAGGGGGTGCGCAATGAGCGCGCCCTTGACCGCCCCGGCGTCGAAGATCGCGGAGCTGAACGACCGCTTTCGGCAGACGTTGAGCGATGAACTTGGCAAGCGGCTCTGGACGCGCGGCGTCGAAGCGCTTGGCCTCGCGGCAACCGTCGCCATCACCGAACGGGTCATGACCTTCGCCGACTTCAGCAAGGACAACGACCCTCACGGCGAACACGACTTCGGCGCGTTCGACTACGAAGGCGAGCGCATCTTCTGGAAAATCGACTACTAC
>CAYUOL010000246.1:0-3496 GCA_964446345.1 uncultured Iamiaceae bacterium
TTCGATCCGCGGGGGGTGGTCGTGGCCGGCGCGTCGTCCCATCCGGGCAAGTTCGGCTTCGTCGCCCTGCACAACATCCTCGCCTCGGGGTACCAGGGCAAGGTCTTCGCAACCAACCGTGAGCGCATCGAGGTGCTCGGGGTCCAGAGCGTCGCCGACATCGACGAGATCCCCGACGGCGAGGCCGACCTCGTCTTCGTGTGCACGCCGGCGAGCACCAACCCGGCGCTGCTGCGCGCCGCAGCGGCCAAGGGCATCCGCGCCGCGTTCATCGCTTCGGCGGGCTACGGCGAGGCAGGGGACGAGGGCAAGGCCGCGCAGGACGAGCTCGTCGCGCTGGCCGACGACCTCGACCTCCTGATCGTGGGACCCAACGGCCAGGGCCTCGTGTCGACCCCCTCGTCGCTCTGCGCGCAGATCGTGGCGCCCTACCCGCCCCCCGGACGCATCGGCATCGTCAGCCAATCCGGCAACTTCGTGTCGTCCTTCGAGAACTACGCGATCGCATCCGGCGTCGGCATCAGCCGGGCCGTGTCGGCCGGCAACGCCGCGCAGGTCGGGGTCGTCGACTTCCTCGAGTTCTTCGCCGAGGACCCCGAGACGGATGTGGCGCTGGCCTACGTGGAGGGCGTCGCGGACGGGCGCTCGTTCTTCGAGCGGCTCCGCGCGGTCTGCGAGCGCATCCCGGTCGTGCTCGTGAAGGGCGGCGCGACCGCAGGGGGTGCCCGCGCCGCCGCCAGCCACACCGGCAGCCTCGCGACGGACGACCGCGTCTTCGACGGCATGTGCCGTCAGGCCGGCGCCGTTCGGGCGGCGACCATCGAGGAGGCGTACGAGGTCGCCGCCACCTTCGCCACCCAACCGCTGCCCAAGGGCCCGAACGTCGTCGTCGTGAGCACGGCCGGTGGCTGGGGCGTCGTCACCGCCGACGCCATCCACGCGGCGCCGGGGCTCGAGCTGCTCCCCATGCCCGACGGCCTCAAGGCACAGCTCGACACGAAGCTGCCGCCCCGGTGGAGCCGCAACAACCCGGTGGACATGGCCGGGGGCGAGACCAAGGACACCGTGCCCGACGTGCTCGAGACCACCGCCCGGTGGCCCGAGGTCGATGCCGTCGTCTTCCTCGGCATGGGCATCCAGGGCAACACCGCGGCGATGGAGCGCAACGGGCCGTTCTACCCCGAGCACGGGCTCGAGCGGATCGTCGCCTACCACGAGCGCCAGGAGGACCGCTTCACCGCCACCGCCTCCGCCCTCAGCGACGAGCTCGGCACCCCCATCCTGACCGCGACCGAGCTGGCCGTCGCCGCTCCGGACAACGCCGCGGTGCAGGGCGTGCGGCGCACGGGCAAGTACTGCTACCCGTCGTCGAACCGGGCCGTCCGGGCGCTGGCGCACCTCTGGCGCTACAACCAGTGGCGCATGCGGCGCGGGCTGGAGCCGTCCGTGACGCCTTCCACGTCTGCATGACACCACCGGGCGGGCTCCCTTCTCTACGCTCGTGCGGGTGCGACGACCCTCAGCGATGACGCGACGCGCCGCACCCGCTGCGGGCCGGCCTGCGCCTCGACCGGCCCCGGCCCCGCCGGCGATCGTGGCCCTGATCGTCGCGCTCGTCGTGCTGGTCGGTTCGCTCGCGGCGCCCGCCGACGCCCAGGCGCCCACCCCCGCCCCACCCGGCAGCACCCCGAAGCGGCCGAAGCTGACCACCCCCGTGCTCTCCGCGCGCCGCGTCCCCGACCTGTTGCGGTCGCGCATCGCCGACGAGCGCATCAAGAAGGCCATCGACGACGTCGCCGAGGTCGCGCCGGCGTCGTCCTGCATCGAGGTGACGGCCCAGGGCCGCACGATCTACCGCCGCAACGGCGACACCCCGCTCGAGCCCGCGTCGAACAACAAGCTCCTCACCGCCACGGCGATCCTCGGGCTGACCAAGCCCGACGACACGTTCGTCACCACCGCCGTCGCCCAGGCCGCGCCCGCCGGCGGGGTGGTGCAGGGCAACCTCTGGCTCGTGGGCGGGGGCGACGCCATGTTGACCACGCCGGGGTACAAGACGTCCTTCACGGAGGTCGGCCAGACCGACGTGCCGTTCGCCCAGCTGGCCGATCGCATCAAGGCCGCCGGGGTCACCCAGATCACGGGCGACATCGTCGGCGACGACTCGCGCTACGACACCGAGCGGTACGTGCCGTCGTGGCCGAACCGCTACAAGCGCGAGGACACCGTCGGCCCGATGAGCGCCCTCATCGTCAACGACGGCGTCACCGGCTACTCCAAGGACCCGGACAAGCCGGCCAAGGTGCGCCAACCCGGCGACCCACCCGTGCTCGCGGCCGAGACCCTCAAGTCGTACCTCGAGCAGCGCGGCATCAAGGTCGGTGGCGCCCCCACCGCCGGCAAGGCCCCGAGCGGCACCGCCGAGGTGGCCCGGCTCGAGACCACGGTCGAGGACGAGGTGACCGAGATGCTGAGCTTCAGCGACAACACCACCGCCGAGCTCGTCAACAAGGAGGTCGGGCTGCGCGCCAGCGGCTCCGGCACGACCGTGGCCGGCACGAAGGCCACGATCGACGCCCTCACGAAGATGGGCCTCGACACCAAGGGCCTGATCATGAACGACGGATCGGGGCTCGACGACGGCAACCGGCTGACGTGCGACCTCCTCAACGCGCTGCTCGACAAGCAGGGTCCCGAGTCCGGGCTCGCGAAGGGGCTGTCGATCTGGGGGCAGCGGGGCACGTTGCGCAAGCGGACGAAGGGCAACGGGCTCGAGGGCAAGGTCATCGCGAAGACGGGCACGCTCACCAACCCGCCCGTCGCCAGCCTCGCCGGGTTCGAGACGACGAAGGCCGGCGACGTGCTGACCTTCTCGTTCATCCAGAACGGCCCCAAGACCGACGCCGCCCTGCAGGACAAGCTGGCGCTGGCGCTGCTCGAGTACCCCCAGGCGCCGACCATCGCCGAGCTGGGGCCGACCTCGCCCAGCCCGACCTGAACCCACTGGAACCCACCGGAACCGAGCGGAACCGAGCGGAACCGAGCGGAACCGCCGGAGCCGAGCGACGCCGACCGGGACCGAGAGCGGGCCACGGATCAGCAGCCGATCGGGCCCCGACCGGAGGCGCCGGGCGGCCCACCGGTACCCTCGGGCGATGGCTCCGTCGCCGATGTTCCCCCTCGGATCGGTCCTGTTCCCCAGCATGTTCCTGCCGCTGCACGTGTTCGAGCCGCGGTACCGGGCGCTCGTGGCCGACTGCCTGGCCGGCGACCGCGAGTTCGGCGTCGTGCTGATCGAGCGGGGGAGCGAGGTGGGCGGGGGTGACCAGCGCACGACGGTGGGAACCATGGCGCGCATCCTCGAGGCGGTCGAGCTGCCGGACGGCCGCTGGGCGATCGGCGCCGTCGGGGTGCGGCGGATCCGCATCGAGCGGTGGCTCGAAGACGATCCCTACCCGCGCGCCGAGGTGCGCGACTTCGACGACGCCCCGAGCGA
>CAYUOL010000246.1:3596-10282 GCA_964446345.1 uncultured Iamiaceae bacterium
CCGACGGGGACCCGCGCGGGTCTGGGCTCGCCGACGAGGTCGCCGCCGTCACCGCCCAGCTCCGACGGGTGCTCGCGCGGGCCGCGGAGATGGGGATGCAGGTCGCCCCCGCCACCCAGGACCTGGCGGAGGACCCGGTGCTCGCGTCGTACCAGCTGGTCGCGCTCAGCCCCTGCGGTCCGGCCGACCGGCAGCGGCTGCTCGAGGAGCCCTCCGCCCAGCGGCGGGTGCGCCGCCTCGCCACGCTCCTGGCCGAGGAGGAGACCGCGCTGCTCCAGCAGCTCCAGCTGCAGGCCGCGGAGGACGGGGACGAGGACCCCGACTGAGCGAGCAGCCGCGACAGCGGCGCCGGGTGCTTGCACAGGGCGACGCCGCCAGGGTAGGAACTCCCTGCTCGCCGGCCGGACGGCCTAACCTGCCCGGGTCCGGGGGCACGGCTGCCGTGTCCGTCGAGCCGCCAAGACGCCTGGTCCCCTTCCGACACCCTGCGTACCCCTTCGAGACCTCGAGCCCTTCGATCGTGAGGCAGTCCGGTGCCCCAAGCGCCCAAGAGTTTCCAACAGGTGCTCCAAGAGCTGTGGGAACTGCTCAAGGCCTACGCCGTCCAGGAGACCGTCGGTCCGCTGAAGGACCTCGGTCGCCAGATCGGCCTCGGGCTCGCCGGGGCGCTCGCCTTCTCCCTCGGGTACTTCCTGATCGTGCTCGGCATCTTGCGCTGGCTCCAGTTCCACGGCCCGGCCACGTTCCAGTCGAGCAACTGGAACTTCCTCACCTACCTGCTGGCGTGCGCGCTGCTGGCGGGGGCGATCGCCCTCGCGATCCGCAAGGTCCGCGGCAAGAACGCCTCGGTGGGGCCTGATCCGAAGAAGAGCGGCAAGCCGGTCGAGGCCGTCGCGGCCACGGCCACCACCCCCGCCGCCGACGCACAGGAGCCCGGCCGATGAGCAACCCCGAACCGGTCCGCCGCGAGGACATCGAGTCCAAGTTCCGCGAGCTGCAGGGCGAGGTCGACCTCGTCACCGACGACGTGCGCAGCTACGCGGCCACCGTCGGCGCCGTGGTCGTGGTCGTGGTCGTCGTGGCGGCGTTCTGGCTCGGTCGGCGGCGCGGCAAGAAGACGCGCACCGTGGTCGAGATCCGGCGCATCTGATGGCCGGAGCGGCCGGCACCGCCGGCAAGGCCCGGCGCGGGGCGAGCACCCGTCCCACCCCACCGCCGACACCGCAGGTGATCGGGCAGGGGATCGTGGTCTGGCTGGGGTACCAGGCCGTGCGCAAGTCGAAGCGCCCGTTCCGCTGGACCTTCCGGCAGTTCCGCCAGGCCCTCTTCGGGTGGAAGGACTACAACAAGTACCTCCGCGAGCAGAGCGTGGTCGAGGGCGTGATGAACGGCCGCAAGGCCTGGCTGGCCGTGGGCGCGGTCGTGTGGGGCCTGCGCGCGTTGCGCCGAGCGACGGGCCGTAGCGAGCACCTCGTTCTGAACGAGGCGTTGCAGGCGGGCGATCAGCTGATCATCACCCAGGTGCCGCGCAAGCCCACGCGCGCGCAGCGCCGCGCGACCAAGGCGTCCTGAGGGCCGGCCCCCGCGCATTCGGAGTCCCGGCACGGCGGTGCCAGAATGGCCCGGTGAAGGTCCAGCTGCGCAACCCCCGCCGTGAGCTCGAGCTCGACGGCCCCATGAGCGTCACGGCGCTGTTGAACCGCCTCGACCTGCACCGCGAGTCGGTGCTCGTGATCCGTTCCGGCACGCTCGTGCCGGGCGACGACGTGCTCGACGACACGGACGTGGTCGAGATCCGCCCGGTGATCTCCGGTGGTGACGCGTGAAGTGCCGTGTGTGCCGCGAGCCGGCCATCATCGACATCCGTCGCCACAACGCGAACTTCTGCGCGGAGCACTTCCTGCGCTTGTGCCGGGACCAGACCCAGAAGGCCATCGACGACTTCTCGATGATCCAACGCGGGGAGCGCTGCCTCGTCGCGGTGTCCGGGGGCAAGGACTCGCTCGCAGTGTGGGACATCCTCCTCGACCTGGGGTACGAGGCCGACGGCCTCTACCTGGGGCTCGGCATCGGGGAGTACTCCGACGAGTCCGGGGAGATGGCGCGCTCGTTCGCAGACGCACGCGGCCTGCGACTCATCGAGATCGACCTGCCCCAGCACTACGGGTACGACATCCCCACGGGCGCCAAGGCGGCCCGCCGCGCGCCCTGCTCGGCCTGCGGGCTCTCCAAGCGGCACCTCTTCGACCAGGCCGCGATCGACGGCGGCTACGACGTCGTGGTCACGGGCCACAACCTCGACGACGAGGCCGCGGTGCTCTTCGGCAACGTGCTGCGCTGGCAGACCGACTACCTCGGTCGTCAGCTCCCGGTGCTGCCGGCGCGCGACGGCTTCCCGCGCAAGGTCAAGCCACTCGTGCGGCTCGGCGAGCGCGAGATGGCTGCGTACTGCGTCGTGCGCGGGATCGACTACATCGTCGAGGAGTGCCCGATGGCGGTCGGCAACAAGCACCTCGGTTACAAGGAGGCGCTCAACGCGATCGAAGCGACCTCGCCCGGCAGCAAGCACTCCTTCTACTTCGAGTTCCTCGCGAAGGCCTCTGACCGCTTCCGGCCCGAGGCCGAGGAGGAGCAGGCCGACCTGCTCGCCTGCGCTCGCTGCGGCGCGCCCACCACCAACGACGTGTGCGCCTTCTGCCGGTTGGTCGAGCGAGCGGGGGGCACCTTGCCCGAGGCCGGCCACGAGGTTCGCCACGCCGACGGCACCGTCGCCGTCGAGCTCGGGCGCACCCGGCGCGCCGCACCCGTCGCACCACCCGCAGCCACCCCCGCCGACGAAGAGGTCCCCGCATGAGCCGCCCGTTCGCCGTCGGGGACAAGGTCCTGCTGATCGACGCCAAGAAGCGCTGGTACCTCATCACGCTGAAGGAGGGTGGTGAGTTCCACTCGCACGCGGGGTTCGTCGCGCACGACGACCTCATCGGCAAGCCCGACGGGTCACTGGTCACCTCGACGAAGGGATCGAAGTACGAGAGCTTCCGCCCGACCCTGGCCGACTTCGTGCTGAAGATGCCGCGCGGCGCGCAGGTCATCTACCCGAAGGACCTCGGGCCGATCCTGATGCTCGCCGACATCTTCCCGGGCGCCCGGGTGCTCGAGTCCGGCATCGGCTCCGGCGCGCTGTCGATGACCCTCCTCCGCGCCGGCGCCACGATCACCGGCTACGAGCTGCGCGAGGACTTCGCCGCACGGGCCGTGGAGAACGTCGAGGCGTACCTCGGCCCCGACGTGCTCGACCGCTACCACGTCGAGCAGCGTGACTGCTACGACGGCATCGACGAGACCGATCTCGATCGCGTCGTGCTCGACCTGCCCGAGCCGTGGCAGGTCGTCAAGCACGCCGAGCAGGCGCTGACCCCCGGCGGCATCATCGTCGCCTACACCCCGAGCATCACCCAGGTGATGCAGTTCCGCGACGCCCTCGCCGACAGCCGCTTCAAGATGGCCGAGACCGTCGAGGTGCTGAACCGCACCTGGCACGTCGAGGGACAGGCCGTGCGCCCGGATCACCGCATGGTCGCCCACACCGGGTTCCTCACCCACGCCCGCCTCCTGGGCCGCTGACCGACCCGCCAGACTGTGCGCATGCCCTCCCAGCGCCTTGTGCGGAACCACCGGGCGCGCCGTCGGTGAACCTTCTCGACGTCGTGGTGGTCGCCTTGGCGATCCTCGCCGCAGTGGGCGGCTACCGCCTCGGCTTCGTCACGCGCGTCATCTCGTGGATCGGGATGGGGGTCGGCCTGTTCGTCGCGGTGCGGCTGCTGCCCGCGGTCCTCGACAAGCTGCGGGGGGCGGACCCGAACCTGATCCTGCTGGCGACGCTCGGGCTCATCTTCGGGTGCGCCTTCCTCGGGCAGGCGATCGGCATGGTGATCGGCAACCGGCTCCGGCCCGTCGATCCCGACGGCACCGTCACCCGCTTCGACGGCGTGCTCGGCGCACTGGCCGGCACCGCCGGCGTGGTGGTCCTGCTCTGGCTCGTGCTGCCGTTCCTGACCGACACCCCGGGGTGGCCGGCCGAGCAGGCGCACCGCTCGACGCTCGCCCAGAAGCTCGACGAGCACCTGCCGCCAGCCCCCGACAGCATCCAGGCGCTGCGGTCGCTGATCGGGGAGGACAACTTCCCGAAGGTGTTCGACGCGCTGCGGCCCACCCCCGACCTCGGCCCGCCGCCCGCCGACAGCGGGCTGCCGCCGGCCTTGGCCGCGCGAGTGGCGCGCTCGGTCGTCAAGGTCGAGGGCGTCGCGTGCAACCAGGTGCAGGACGGCACCGGCTTCGTGGTCGCCGCCGACGAGGTGGTGACGAACGCCCATGTGGTCGCCGGCGAGGAGACGACGGAGGTCATCCGCGACGACGGCTCGCGGGCGAAGGCGCGGGTCGTCGCGTTCGACCCGAACCGCGACCTCGCGCTGCTGGTCGTGCCCGGGCTCGACCGCGCGCCGCTGCCCGTCGGCGAGTCCACCGTCGGCGCCGACGGTGGCGTGTTCGGCCATCCCGGTGGGGGGCCGCTGCGCGTGGCCCCGTTCCAGGTCGCCCGCACCATCACCGCCGTGGGGCGCGACATCTACGGCACCTCGGTCACGCGGCGCGAGGTGCTCGAGCTGAAGGCCCGGCTGCGGCCGGGGGACTCGGGTTCAGCGTTGGTCGACGCCCGGGGCACGGTGGTGGGCGTGGCGTTCGCCATCGCGCCCGACAAGCCCGAGGTGGCCTACGCGCTCAACACCAGCGAACTGCGACCGCTGCTGTCGGCGGATCGCGAGCGAGCGGCCGACACCGGCCCGTGCGCGGGCGCCGCCTGAGCCGGCTACTCGATCTCGATGAA
Source organism: uncultured Iamiaceae bacterium (assembly GCA_964446345.1). GTDB lineage: Bacteria > Actinomycetota > Acidimicrobiia > Acidimicrobiales > Acidimicrobilacustridaceae > CAYUOL01. Next base: position 8,479 of record CAYUOL010000246.1, read on the forward strand.
GATGCACTCGCCGGGGCACTCCTCGGCGGACTCGATGGTCGCCTCTTCCTGCCCGGCGGGGACCTCGGCGAGCCCCTCGGCGCCGGCAGGATCCGAGAAGACCTTGCTGCCTTCCTTGACGTAGGCCAAGCCGTCGTCGAGGAGGGTGAACACGTCGGGCGCGATCTCTTCGCAGAGCCCGTCACCGGTGCAGAGATCCTGGTCGATCCAGACCTTCATTCGCGTGTCCCCTTGGTCGTGTGGTCGTGTGTGGGCCGGTCGGTCGTGGTGGTCGTCGCGGTGCGCTGCCGCACCGCCACTGTAGTCCGCCACCCCAAATAAACACGGAATGGGCGGGTGAAACTCGACACCACCCGAGAGGGACCGCGACCTGGCCTCGGCAGCCCCTCGGGCGTTCGCCCGCGGAGCGTGGCGCAAACGACGGCGAGACGGCAAATCCGACCAGGTCAGCACGGAGATGCGGCGACTCCCGCCGCGCGCGGGGCACCCCGCCGCTGGATCGGACACGTCATGGGACGTTCACACAAGCAGCGCCGTTCGCCGGGATCACCGGTATAGGGTCAGGCCGATCGCTCGCACCGCCACCTCGTCCCACCTCCGGGAGGTGATCCCCATCGACCACGACGACCAGCACCCCTCCGAGTCCCAGGCCGAGCTCGCGGAGCTCCGTGACCAGGCCGCGACCCTCGAAGAGGAAGTCGCCTCGCTGCGCCGCCGTCTGCAGGACGCCCCCAAGCGGGTGCGCACGCTCGAAGAGCGCCTCCTCGAGACGAAGGGCCAGCTCGCCCAAGCCGTCTCGCAGAACGAGAAGCTGACCTACACCCTGCGCGAGGCGCGCGAGCACATCGCCGCCCTCCGCGAAGAGGTCGACAAGCTCACGCAGCCGCCGAGCGCGTACGGCACGCTGCTCGGGCACAACGACGACGGCACCGTCGACGTGTTCTCGAGCGGGCGCAAGATGCGGGTGGCGATCCACCCCGACCTCACGAGCGAGAACCTCCCGCGCGGCGCCGAGGTCGTCCTGAACGAATCGCTGAACGTCGTCATGGCGCGCGGCCCCGAGTCGTCGGGCGAGGTCGTGACCCTCAAGGAGGTGCTCGAGGACGGCCGGCGGGCGATGATCGTCGGCCGCGCCGACGAAGAGCGCGTGGTCGAGCTGAGCGAGGCCCTGCTCCAGCAGAAGCTGCGGGCCGGCGACACCATGCTCATGGACGCGCGCTCGGGCCTCCTGCTCGAGAAGCTGCCGCGCCCCGAGGTCGAAGAGCTCGTCCTCGAAGAGGTGCCCGACATCTCCTACTCCGACGTCGGCGGCCTCGACTCTCAGATCGAGGCCATCACCGACGCCGTCGAGCTGCCGTTCCTGCACCAGCACCTGTTCGCCGAGTACAAGCTCCCGGCCCCCAAGGGCATCCTGCTGTACGGCCCGCCGGGCTGCGGCAAGACGCTCATCGCGAAGGCCGTCGCCAACTCGCTGGCGAAGAAGGTCGCCGAGGTCAGCGGCGACAAGCAGGCCCGCAGCTACTTCCTCAACATCAAGGGCCCGGAGCTGCTCAACAAGTACGTCGGCGAGACCGAGCGCCAGATCCGCCTCGTCTTCCAACGGGCCCGGGAGAAGAGCGAGGAGGGCTGGCCCGTCATCGTGTTCTTCGACGAGATGGACTCGCTGTTCCGCACCCGCGGCACCGGCATCAGCTCGGACATCGAGTCGACCATCGTGCCGCAGCTGCTGACCGAGATCGACGGCGTCGAGACCCTGAAGAACGTCATCGTCATCGGCGCCTCCAACCGCGAGGACCTGATCGAC
>CAYUOL010000247.1:0-10260 GCA_964446345.1 uncultured Iamiaceae bacterium
GGGCCTTGGCGCGCTCATCGCCGAGGAACTGGCGTGGCTCGACGCGCATTGGCCCGACGAGGGACCGGCGGTGCTCAGCTGGGGCGACGCCTGCATCGGCAACGTCATGTACCGCGACTTCGAGCCCGTGGCGGTGCTCGACTGGGAGATGGCGGGCCTCGGGCCGCGCGAGCTCGACCTCGGCTGGCTCGTGTTCGCCCACATGGTCTTCGAGACGATCGCCGGCGCCATGGGCCTCGGCGGCATGCCCGACTTCCTCCGGGCCGACGACGCGGCGACCACCTACGAGAAGCTCACGGGCTACGCGCCGCGCGACCTCGACTTCTACCTCGTCTACGCGGCGATCCAGTGGGGCGTGGTGTTCATGCGCACCGGCACGCGGCAGGTCCACTTCGGTGAGATCGCGATGCCCGACGACATCCACGAGCTCATGCACCACCGCGACCTCTTCCGTCAGCTGCTCGAGCGCTGACGCCACCCTCGTCCCAGGAGATCACCATGCCCGTCCCGCTCGATGAGTTCCCGATCCACCAGGCGCCGCTCTCGCTCGAGTACGTCACCAGCAGCGACCGCAACTTCTACGACCGCAGCTACTTCAACGCGCACAACCGCAGCGACGAGCTGTTCTTCATCACGGGCTTCGGTGTGTACCCGAACCTCGGCGTGAAGGACGCGTATGCGCTGCTGCGCCGCGGCGACACGCAGAGCGCCGTGCACTTCTCGGACGCGCTCGACGACGACCGGCTGAACCAGCAGGTCGGCGCGTACCGCATCGAGGTCCTCGAGCCGTTGCACAGGCTGCGCCTGATCTGCGACGACGACAGCTTGGGCCTGACGTTCGACATGACGTGGGAGGGATCGTTCGACGTCGTCGAGGAGCAGCATCACATCATGCGCACTGGACGACGTCCGATCCTCGACGCGTGCCGCTTCGCGCAACTGGGTGCGTGGAGCGGCACGCTGTCGATCGACGGGGACGACCTCACGGTCGACCCCGACCTCTGGGTCGGTTCGCGGGACCGGTCTTGGGGCATCCGTCCCGTCGGCGAGGGCGAGCCGGCAGGCCGCAACGCCGACGAGGGCCTCGAGGGGTTCTGGTGGCTCTACGTGCCGCTGCGCTTCGAGGAGTTCGCCGTCGTCATCATCGTGCAGGAGCTGCCCGACGGGTTCCGCACGCTGAACGACGCATCGCGCATCTGGGCGGACGGCCGCGTCGAGCAGCTGGGCTGGCCCCGCGTCGACATCACCTACAAGAGCGGCACGCGGCACCCCGAGTCGGCCCGCATCGAGCTGACGTCGCAGGACGGCAAGCCGTTCACGCTCGAGGTCGAGGCGCTGCTCGCGGCGCCGATCCACGTGGGCGGCGGCTACGGCGGCGACCCCGACTGGGGCCACGGCCACTGGAAGGGCCGCAGCTTCTCCGAGCGCGTCACCTACGACCTCAACGACCCGGCCGTCGCCGGCCGCGTGCCCTTCGGGGTGATCGACCACGTCGGCCGCGGCACGATCGACGGCGCCGAGGGCTGGGGCCTCTTCGAGCACGGCACCTTCGGCCGCCACGACCCGAGCGGCTTCGCCGACTGGGGCTCGCTCGCCCCCTGACCCACTCGCGTGAGGCACGCGTCGGGGCCTGCGGCGTCTGCGGCGATGTGCTGTGGTAGACCCGCGCGCTTGGTGCGGCAGCGATTCGGCTCGGGTGTGGTGGGCGGGTTGACCCTGTGCATCTTGTGCCTGGTGCTGCTCGCCGCGACGGCGTGCGCCGGGTCGGATCCGGGCGCCGCCGCGAGCGGGGGACCGAACCGGGTCACGGGCACGACGCAGGCGCGCACCGCCGACGGCGCCACGATCGCGACAGCGCCCGACGGGAAGCAGATCGTCAAGCTGGGCGCGCTCGTGTCGCAGACGGGGGCGGGTGCGCCGTACGGCGCCAGCCAGCTGCGCGGCATCCAGCTCGGCGTCGACCAGCTGAACCAGCGCGGCGCGATCCCGGGCGTGCGGTTCGAGCTCGTCGTGCGCGACGACCACAGCGATGCCGAGCACGCGAAGGCGGCGCTGACGGACCTCATCGACAAGGAGGGCATCATCGCCCTCTTCGGCCCGACGCTCTCGTCCGTCGCCGCCAAGGTGGACCGCATCGCCGTCGCCGCCGGGGTGCCGGTGATGGCGGTCTCGAACACCACGCTCGACATCCTCACCGTCGGGGATCCGGCGTGGCGCGTCGCCCTCACCGACCCCGCGGTGGCCCAGGAGAACCTGACGCTGGTGCGCGATCGGTTCGGCGTGCGCAAGGTCGCGCTCGTGTGGGACCCGAACGACCGGCGCTCGCGCGACCTCGCCGATCGGTTCCGCGACGCGGCCACGAAGGCGGGTGTCGAGGTCAAGGGCGAGGTGACCTTCGTCGGCGGCACCCCGGACTTCGACTCGACCGTGCAGCAGGCCGAGCAGCTCGGCGTCGAGGGCCTGCTCGTCGCGGCCGTCGACGCCGACGCCCGCCGCTTCTTCGGCACGGTGGCGCAGGGCTCGACGCGCCTCGACTTCAACACCATCGGCAACTCGGTGTGGCGGGTGGCCTTGAGCGAGCGCACCGTCATCCCGAAGACGATCGCCGGGATCAAGGCCAAGGTGGGCCTCTCGCGGGTCGTGCTCGCGTTCGATCCGGACGACCAGTACTCGAAGGGCGCCGCGGACGCGTTCCGCACGGGCGCCCAGGCGTCGGGCATCACGATCGCCGAGGAGCTGACGTACACCTCGGGGCAACCCCCCGACTTCTCGAAGGCGTTCGCGGCGGCGAAGTCGGGAGCGGTCGACGGCTTCTTCGTCTCGGCGCTCTCCGCGGAGGCCGAGCAGTTCCTCCGCCAGCGCGCCGCCGCCGGGCTCACCGCCGTGCCCGTGGTGGGGGGCGACGGCTTCGCCGACGACGACCTCATGCGCGAGCTGGGTCCCGAGGCCGCCAACCTCTACATCGGCGGTGACTGGCTGGCGCCGGGCACGGGTGACCTCAGCGCCGCGTTCACCCGTGACTACACGGCCGCCCACCAGGCGACGCCCGATCAGTGGGCGGCGCTGGGCTTCACCGGCGTCGAGCTGATCACCGCCGCCATGCAGCAGGGCCACGACTCGGCCACCCGGGCGGCGATCCGCGCCGAGCTCGGGCAGCTGCGGGCCGTGCCGACGGTGGTGGGTGCCGTGACCTTCAGCGACCTGCGCGAGGCCCAGTTCCCCGGGGTCGTGCTGACGGTGCGCGACGGCCGGTTCGTGGCGTTCGCCTGACGCAGCGAGCAGCGTTGCGGCCCGGGCGATCCGCGGTGGGCGCTACGCGATGGGCCCGCTGGCGCGCAACGTCAGCACGACGACGACCGGGCTGAGCCCGCCGAGCGTCACCCACGCCCGCTGGGTGCCGGCGCCGACCCACTCGGCCACCACGTGCTCGTCGGTGCTCTGATCCGGCGGGGTGATCGACAACGAGACCTCGGCCGCCGCCTCGAGCCCGAGCACGAGGTGCGACGCCACGATGTTGCCGACCTCGGCGATGGCCGACTCGACCAGCTCGGCGGGCACCCGCATCAGCTCGGCCAGCGTGGCGGGCGAGAGCACGACGAGCACGATCGATCCGGTCAGGTCGCCCAGCACGCCGATGTTGACGGCGCTCGGCGCGACGGGCAGCGGCACCGGATCGCCGACCACGGCACTCGGCTCGACGTCGACGTTCAGCAGCGCGCACAGCGCGGCGGCGGCGCGCTCGACCGATGCCTCCATCAGCTCGACCGCGCGGTTCGGGACGAAGCGGTGCCCGGGTTCGGGGACGGAGCTCACGGCGCCTTCAGCTCGCCGGCGGCGACCGCCCGCCGCAGGACGAGGGCCAGATCGGGGACCAGCGCGACGTGCCCGGCGGCGAGGACGGTGACGCCCGCGATGTGGTCGGTGCCCGGGATGTCCCGCGGCGCCGGCTTGACGACCACCTCCGCGCGCCCGACCAGCCGGTCGACCGACAGCACGTAGCGGCCGGAGCTCTCGCGCACCACGACGCCGAACGGCGCGAGCGGTCCCGGGGCGCTGCGCCCCAGGGCCTGATCACCCCGGATCACCGGCAGGTCTGACCAGCGCCGCGCCCGCGGCTCGCCGCCGTCGTCGCTCTCGTCCTCGTTCGCATCACGATCCCCGTCACCGCGGCCCTCGCTGCGCCCGGCGTTGCGGCGGTCGGTCCCCGCGCTCGTGCCCACTCCGTCATCACCGTCGCCGCCGAAGCCGCCGCCGAGGTCGAGCACCACGCCGGCGTCGTCGGAGAGCCCGAGGTCGTCGAGCGCTGCCGGGAGGCCGAGGTCGACGAGCGGGGCCATGCGGCCGACGTCGTCGCGCCCGAGCTCCGCGGGCGGCCCGCCCCGACGGTCCTCCTCACGACGGTCGTTCGCACGACGGTCGTCGCCGCGGAGGTCGCGCCGGTCGCCGGCGCCGCGGCGGTCGCCGGCGCGCCGGCCCGCGCGGGTGGACCGGGCCTCGTCCATGCGCACGACCTTCTCGCAGCGCGTCACCGGCAGCGCCCACGTGCGGCCGCCGACGAGCACGAGCAACGAGTCGAGGACGACGAGCGAGACGGGGAAGTGCAGGGAGAAGGTCGTGCCGGCATCCGGCGAGGACCGTACCGCGATCGAGCCTCCCAGGGCCTCGACGGTGCTGCGCACCACGTCGAGGCCGACCCCGCGACCGGACACGAGCCCGGCCTGGTCGCGGCTGGTGAAGCCGGGCAGGAACATCAGGTCGTGCACCTGCTCGGGGCTCAGCGTGCGGGCGGTGTCGGCGCTGATCAGCCCCTTCTCCACCGCTTTGGCGGCCAGCCGCACGGCGTCGATGCCGGCCCCGTCGTCGGCCACCTCGATGACGACCTCGGGGCCGCGCTGCTCCGCGCGCAGGCGGACGTGCCCGGTCTCGTCCTTGCCCGCCGCCACGCGCGCGGCCTGGTCCTCGACGCCGTGGTCGATCGCGTTGCGCACGAGGTGCACGAGCGGCTGCATCACCTCGTCGACCACGCTGCGATCCAGCTCGGTGTCCGCGCCCTCGAGCTCGAGCTCGATCGGCTTGCCGAGCTCGTGGGCGACGTCGCGCGCGACGCGCTGCATGCGCGTGAACGTGGCCTCGAGGTTGACCATGCGCACGCTCGACACGACCTCGCGCAGCTCGCCGACCACGTCGGTGAGCGCACCGACCAGCTCGCGCAGCGGGCGGTCACCGATCTCGGTGGCGCGCGCCTGCACACGGTTCTTGGCGACCACTAGCTCGCCCACCAGGTCGAGCAGCTCGTCGAGCCGATCGACGTCGACCCGCACCGTCGTCGACACCGGTGCGCTCTCGGAGGCGCTCGCCGCGGGCGCGGGAGGCGCCGCGGGCGGGGGCGCCGCCGCCCGCGCGAGCTCGACGGGCGCGGCCTCGTGCACCTCGCGGAACGAGCGCAGCTTCGTGAGCAGCGCGTCTTCGTCGGCGACGTCGCGCACCGCGACGACGAAGGCCCGGTGGTCGGCATCGAGGCCCTCGAGCCCGTCGGGATCCGTGCCGGCCACGTCGGCGAGCTCGCCGGCGGCGCGCAGCACGAGCCGGGCGCGCGCCTTCGGTGCCGGTGTCCCGGCCACCAGCTCGACCCGGTAGCCGCCGACGACGTCGTCGGGCCACGTGATCGCCCCACTCGCCTCCGCGCCGCTCGCGCCCGCCGCCGGGTCCGCGGTGTCGTCGGCCCCGGCCAACGCGCGCAGGCGTTGCTCGAGCTCGGTGGCCGCGTCGAGCGCGCCCCCCGAGGCCAGCGTGGCGAGCATCCCCTCCATCGCGTCGGCGGCGGCGAGCAGCGCGTCCACCTGCTCACTCGTGGGCCGGCCACCGTCGTCGCGGTAGCGCGACAGCAGGTCCTCGGCGGCGTGAGCGAGGTGCGCGAGCAGCGGCTGGTCCTCCATCGCCGCCATGCCCTTGATGTTGTGGGCCCGGCGGAAGAGGTCGTTGACCATCGCGACCGCCTCGTCGTCGGACGCGCGCTCGAGCTCGACCATCGTCGACGAGAACGCCTCGGCGTTCTCCGTCGCCTCGTCGAGGAAGGCCTGGTCCATCAGGCCACCGATCCCGAGGGGTCCGGGGGCGCGTCGCCGTCGCCGTCCGCTCGGGCCCCGGGGGTGCGGTCCGGGCTCGGCTCCTCGACGCGCCGGAACAGGGTGCGGGCGACCGGCACGAAGCCGAAGCGCGCCGGGTCGTGGAACGCGTCGGCCGCCCCCGTGAAGAGGACGCCCCCGGGGCGGACCGCTTCGGCAAGACGGCGGTAGAGCCGGTCGCGCCCTTCGTCGCCGAGGTAGATGACGAGGTTGCGGCATGCGACGACGTCGAAGCGCTGTCGGGGGAGCGGGTCGTGCAACGCATCGTGCCGCTGCACGGCGACCATCTCGCGCAGGTCGCTGCGCACCTCGACGCCTCCGGCGGGCAGCGCCCGGAAGTAGCGGCGCGCGAGGTCATCCGGGACATCCCGGGCGTCCTCGTCGCGGTAGCGCCCGCTGGTCGCCTTCTCGAGCACGCCGTCGTCCACGTCGGTCGCCCACACCCGCGGCCGGCGGCCGTGCTCGAGCGCGAGCAGCGCGAGCGAGTACGCCTCCGACCCGTCCGCGCAGCCGGCGCTCCACATGTTCGGTCGCATCGGCAGCTGGCTCATGACCGTCTCGTCGAGGTCGGCCCAGTGGTCGAGGTCGCGGAAGAACGTGGTGACGTGCACGTGGAGCCGACCCAGCAGGGCGCTGCGCAGCTCGGCGTCGTCGCGCAGCGCCGTGACCAGCGGCGCGCCGAGGGGAAGCTCGTGGCGGCGCGCGAAGGAGGCGAGGCGGCGGCTCATGTACGAGTCGCGCAGCGACGAGAGGTTGGCGTCCTCCGTCTCGGCCATCACGACGCGCACGGCGTCGAGCAACGCGTCGGACGGCGCGGTCGGGTCCACCGGCCCGTCGGTGCGCAGGTCGTCCCCGAGGGGCGGCGGGCGGGGGTCGCTCGCGCGGCGCCCGGTCACGCGCGTCCCGCAGGCCGTCGCCACCGCGCCCGCGAGATCGGCGGGCGTCGCGACCATCGTGGCGAGGCCCGCCTCGCGCACCCGGCGGGGCATGCCGTCGACCGCGGTGCTGATGCTGTCCTGCGCGAGCACCTGGCCGCCCGCCCGGACCACGGCCTCACAGCCGAGCAACCCGTCGTCGCCCATGCCGGTGAGCACGACTGCGAGCACCTCGTCGCGTCGCTCGCGGGCGAGGTCTTCGAGCGCGAGATCGGCGCGCGGCCGCAGTCCGCCGATCGGGGGTGACGACGCCAGCCGCACCCGTCCACCCTCGATGCGCAAGTGCGCCCCGGCGGGGGCCACGAGGGCGACGCCGGGGTCGAGCTCGTCGCCGGCTGCGGCTTCGCGCACGGCGAACGGACCGACCGTCGCCAGCCGCTCGGCCAGCCGACCGGTGAAGCCCGGCGGCATGTGCTGCACGATCACGAACGGCACCGGTGGCACCTCGGCGAACGTGGCGAGGAAGCGCGTGAGCGCGTTCGGGCCGCCCGTGGAGGCCAGCACGCACACGACCCCCGGGCGGCGCAGCACGGGGTCCTTCACGACGCGACGAGCGCCGCGGCATCGAGGAGCACGACCGTGCGCCCGCCGACCTGCACGACGCCGGCGACGCCGGGTGCGTCCCGCGCCCCGTCGTGATCCGTCGGCGGCGCCGCGTCCTGTGTCCCCGAGCCCTCCGGACCCACGGAGCCCTCCGGGCCGACGGAACCCTCCGGGCCGACGGAACCCTCCGGGCCCACGGAACCCTCCGGGCCCACGAAACCGTCCGAACCCAACGGCCGCAGCGGCACGAGCGGCGTGATCGCGTCGGGGGCCACGGCCACGACGTCGCGCACGCCGTCGACCAGCAACCCCGTCGGTGACGACCCGACGTCGGTCACCAGCACCCGCGTGCGCCGGCCGACGGCGACGGGAGGGAGCCCCAGCACGACCTTGGGGTCGATGATCGCCACCACGGCGCCGCGCAGCGTGACGACGCCCAGCACCTGGGCCGGCGCGCCAGGGAGGCGGACCGGCTCGGAGGGCGGGACGACGCGGCGCACCTGCTCGACGCGCAGCGCGAACGTCTCGGGTCCGAGGTCGAAGAGCACCACGCTGGCGCGCTCGTCGTCGTCGGTCGGCTCGTCGGGACCCAGGGCACCCGGCGTCGCGGGAGACGCGGGCTCGCTCACCGCTTCGGGTGGCGCCCGCTGCGCCGCAGCACGCCGCCACCGGTCCCGCTCGCGGTGGTGCCGTCGCCCGCGCCCACCAGCGCGCGGCGGCCGGCGGCGTCGGGGGCGGCGGTCTCGGGAGCCCGGATCCGGGCCATCGCCTCGCGCAGCGTCTCGACGCTGGCCGCGAGCTCGTGGGCCGTCGCGCCGATCTCCTCGGCCGTGGCCGCGGTCTGCTCGCTGGCAGCCGCGACCTCTTCGATGCCGGCGCCGTTCACCGAGGCGAGCTGCACGAGCTCGGAGGTGCGAGCTTCGATCGTGCGGGCCGACTCGTCGATGCGGTGCGCCGCGCCCTCGACCTGGTCGATGCGGCCCGCGATGGCGGAGATGCCGTCGACGATCTCCGCGAACGCGCCCCCCGCGGCCGCCACGGCCCCCGCACCGAGGGTGACGTCCGCCTGCTCGGTGGCCAGCACGGTGACGGCGTGGTCGGCGCCCGTGCGCATCCGTTCGACGATCGCCCCGATCTCGTCCGTCGCCTCCCCGGCTTGTTCGGCGAGCGCCTTGACCTCGCTGGCCACGACGGCGAAGCCGCGCCCGGCAGCGCCCGCGCGAGCGGCCTCGATCGACGCGTTGAGGGCCAGCATGTGGGTCTGGTCGGCGATGCTCTGGATGAGCTCGACCATCCCGTCCACCTGGCGGGCCTGCGCGGTCAGATCGCCCACCGACGCCGCCACGTCGCTCATCGACGAGGCGATGCGATCCATCGCCTGCACCACCTCGTCGACGCGCCGCTGGCCGGTTGCGCCCAGCTCGCCGGCGCGGTCGCTGGCCTGCTTCGCCGCGCCCACGGCGTCGACGGTCGAGCGCACCTGCGAGCCGATCTCGGCGACGGCGCTCGAAACGTCCTCGGTCGCGCGCGCTTGCCCGGCGATGCCGCCGGTGATCGTGCTGACGGCATCGGCGACGTCGCTGGCGAGCTGGGCCGACTCCTCGGCCCCGTCGGCCAGCGCCTTCGCTCCGTCGTTCACCTGCTCGGTCACCGTTCGCACGTTGCCGACGATGGCCCGCAGGTTCTCGGTCATCGCCTGCGCGATCGTGCCGAGCTCGTCGTCGGCCGAGCGGGGCTGCACGTCGGCGGAGAGATCGCCCTCGGAGAGGGCCCGCGACAGCTCGGCGTACTGCCGCAGGTTCTCGGTCATCCGTCGCAGGGACTCGCCGAGCTCGCCCGGCACCGATCGCGTGAGGACGGGGTCGCTCAGGCGCCCCTCGCTGATCGCGCGGGCCTGCTCGTCGACGGTCTTCAGCGTGGTGAGGGTGCCGTTCATCGCGACCTGCAGGTTCGCGATCTCGTCCTCGGAGTCCTCGATGGGCACCGTGATCGACCCGAAGGAGAGGTCGGTGGCGAACGGTTCGACGTCGACGTTGCCGTCGGCGATCGAGCGCGCCTTGCCGGCGGCGTGATCAAGCGGATCGGCGATCCGCTTGCGCAGGCTCGAGATGGTCAGCAGGCAGAGCAGGGCGACGAACATGCCCGAGCCGACGATGACGTACACCACGTTCGTGGCCGACGACTCGGCCACGGTCGCGCGCTCCTGCGTCTGCGCCGTGGCCGCGTCCTGCGCCGTGTTGATGCCCTCGGCGATGGCGTCGAACTGCCGCTGCCCCGAACCGGTGCTGAGGAAGGCCGACACCTCGGACTGATCGCCGGTCCCCTCGTTCACCTTCCGGCGCAACGCGATGCCGGGGGTGACCGTCTGGTCGTTCCACTCGCGCACCGCGGCGTCGACGACCCGCCACCGCTCGGCGTCGGCGGTGTCCGGGCTGGCCGTGAGGCGCGACACGATCGAGCGGTACTGCGCCTCGTCGCCCTTGATCCGGTCGACGAACGTCTCGTCGCCACTGACGAGGAAGCCCCGGTAGTTGCTCTGCATGCTCGCCAGCGCGCGGAAGGCATCGTCGCCATCGGCCAGGCGCTTCTGGCTGTCGAGCACGAGGCGGAACGCCTCCTGGTCGTTGCGCACGGCTCGCACGGTCAAGAACGACTGG
>CAYUOL010000248.1:0-10248 GCA_964446345.1 uncultured Iamiaceae bacterium
GGTCTCTAAGTCCTGGAAAGCAGGCGGACATCCTGTTGCACGACATGACGGGGATAGCAGGCGCGGGTTGGGATCGGACGCAGCCGGAAGCAACGCTGCTTCTCCAATGCGGCACCGACATGCTTGCCACCGTATTGGTCGGTGGCAACGTCGTGAAGGCGAACCACCGCCTTGTCGCTGGCGAACAACGCGCGGCCCGACTTGCAACAGCCGCGAACGAACGCCTGTTGGATCGGATCAACGCCGCAGGCGGCCTGAAGAACGCTCTGAAACAAAATCTCCAACGCTACATCACGAAATCGGCGGCAACGGGCCGGGCCGCGTTCTCTTACACGTAGGAGAAGAGAAGTGCCCAAACATGGATGGTCCCTCGTCGTGACCCATAGTTGGAGCTCTCCTTTCGCGGGAGAAGGGGCGTCGTGCCCTCTAGTGGGGGCCCGGCGTTCCTTACCCCGAACCTCTCTTAAGAATGGCCAGGAACGCTTGCTAGCCGCTGCCGGAACGAGAAGTGAGAGGGTATAAGCATGACGCAATGGCAATTCCGAGAGGGTCTGCACAACTTAGGAAATGGCACCTATGCATACCTTCAGCCTGACGGGAGTTGGGGGCTAAGTAACGCGGGCCTCATCGTTGATAGTGGTCAGTCACTGCTCGTTGATACACTTATGGATTTACCGCGCACGCGCAAAATGCTCGACGTCATGCGCGATGCCGAACCAACTACACGACGCATTGGCACACTCCTCAATACACATTCGAATGGCGATCACACCCATGGCAATCAACTTGTCGAGGGAGCCCGCATTATCTCATCTAAGGCGTGCTTGGAGGAGATGAGACAGGTCAGATCGCCTTCAGATCCCGAATCCATTGCCAAGGCGTGGCAAAAGTATGGACCTGCGGGTGCCTTCTTCAAGGAAGTGATGTGGCATCGCTTTGATGTCGAAGGGATCGTCCACACTTTGCCGACCGATACATTCAGTGGCGAGATGAAATTGCACGTCGGCGCCAAGGAGGTCCGATTGGTCGAAGTCGGACCTGCGCATACACGTGGAGATGTCATCGCTTACGTGCCTGGCGATCGCACAGTGTATACCGGTGACATGGCGTTCATCGGTGGGCATCCCGTTGTGTGGGCGGGGCCGATCAGTAACTGGATAAAAGCCTGCGACCGGATCTTGGGATGGGATGTGGATGTGGTCGTTCCTGGTCATGGCCCCATCACCGACAAGAAGGGCATTCATTCACTCAAGCAGTACTTCGTTTACGTGTATCAAGAGTCGAAGAAGCGCTTTGACGCGGGCATGAACTTCGAGGACGCCGCCAGAGATATCGCACTCGACCAATATGCCGATTGGCTAGATCCCGAGAGGATCGTAGTCAACGTCATTACTTGTTACCGCGAGTTTGGCGCACTCGATATGCCAGACCGGCTCGGCATGATTGATGCCATGGCACGACTTCATCATTACCACAAACAGTGTGGCGCGGATGAAAGGCATTAGGCGTTCGCTGATCGCTTGACCAAAGTGGTGTCTGGCGATCCCTGCCCTTTCAAAGAAGCTAACGAGGAATCGGGGGAAACAGAGTGTCGCAATCGGGAATGGGCGCTGGGCCACGCGAGCTCAAACACATGGGCTCCCCGGCATTTGTTAATGCCGGAAATTCAAGCCGAATTACTTCGACGCACTGGCACATTGCGATTTCGAACGGACTTGGCTGGGCGTTCGATGGAATGGATGTCGCTATCCTCGGCTTGGTAGCACCATTGCTCATCAAAGAGTTCGGTCTGCAACTCGCTGATTACCGATCTGCATTACAGATCTTCGGGCTCGCCGCCGTTGCGGGATCACTCATTTGGCCTTGGCTCGCTGATCGGTACGGAAGGCGACCCGTTCTTTCCATCAACATCGCGATGTTCTCGTTGGCCATGCCAATAGCCGCGACCGCGCCTTCATGGGCGGTCTTTGTGTCGATTTACGTAGTCATCCGCTTCACCTTGGCTGGCGAATGGGCTGTAGGGGCACCTTTGGTCGCCGAAACATGGCCGACAAGATTGCGCGGCCTAGTTCTAGGCGCAAATCGCTCCGCATATAGTCTAGGCACCGCGCTCGCAGGATTGCTCACCGCGTACGCTGCGGCTCGCTTTGGCTGGCGCGCCGCCTTCTACCTGCCCGGCGTGGTAGCTCTGCTTGCTATATACGTTCGCTTTTTGGTTCCTGAATCCCCGCAGTGGGTGCGAATGAAGGATCGCCTGGACCATTTGCAAGCAATGGTTGACCAGCAGAAGAAACTCTCGGCTGACGACCAACAGTGGCTGGAAAAGGCCCGTAGGCCGGCGCTCGCTCAGCTATTCTTAAAGGACATTCGACGGAACACGATGCTCGTTACGTTGGTGTACACCGGCGTGCTCATGTCGTTCACGACGATGTCGTCGTTCATGCCGTTGTACCTCTCGGAAAGCCACGGATGGACCACCGCTCAGTACGGCATCTTTTACACTTGGTGGGGCCTCGTCGGTATCCCGGCGTATTGGCTTGCGGGAGGGATGTCAGATAGACTCGGCCGACGCACGTCTTTTGTCATCTGCCTCGTATGGGCAGCCGTGTTCCTGGCAATCTGGGCCTATACAACCGACAAAGCATTGCTGTGGGGGCTCGGGATGATCTGGAGCTTCGGCTATGCAGGCATCTACGGCCCAATGGCGTCGTATCTGTCTGAGATGTATCCGACAAGGGTCCGGAGCACGGGGACTGGTTTCACCTTGGCGACGTCCATTTTCGTCGCATTCGTGCTCTGGCCATACGTCCTTATCTACCTCCGGCAGTGGACCGGATCATTCAGCGCATGTTTCGTCTTAAGCGCCGCGTCGTTAGTCGCCGTTGCTGCGCTTATTTGGTGGGGCAGTCCCGAGAGTGCCCAGAAGGATCTGGACTCAATCACGACGTAAGGCGCGACTTGGGCACACAAGTCCGCGCCTGTCTCGCCTACAACTGTCAAAATCGGAGCATCGCGATGGGCCCCAGGGTAAATGCAACACACGATCCTGCATTAAGGAGTTTTGTCGAGTCGGCAAATGCGGGTGACACCGACTATCCTATCCAAAATCTGCCGTTCGGAGTCTTTGCACGCGAGCCTGGTGAGCGGCGCGTCGGTATCGCAATTGGAGACCGGATCGTCGATCTCCAGCACTTGCTGGAGTGTGACCTGCTCAAAGGGCAAGCTCGGGAGGCGGCCGCCCTCGCGACTCAGGGAAGCCTCAATGTGCTGATGGCGGCGGGCAACTTGCCTGCATCTGCACTGCGACATGCACTGTCTCAGCTATTGGCGCGATCGTCAGATCAGCGATCGGGAATGGAGCGTGTGTTGCTGTCGTCCAGAAATGTTCAGATGAAACTACCAGCCCACATTGGGAACTTTAGCGACTTCATGGCGTCGAGCTTCCATGTCACCCGCCATCGCGCGGAAAACTTCGTCCTACCAGCAAACTTTCAGTCTCTTCCCGTCGCTTATCACAGTAGGGCGAGCACCATTCGTGTGAGCGATGGCATAAGGCGGCCCAACGTTCAGCAACCCACCGCCACCACAGTTGAGTTCGGACCATGCCGCGAGATGGATTTCGAACTCGAAATTGGCATCTTTGTAGGTGCCGGCAATGAGTTGGGCGCTCCCGTGTCGATCGGAGACGCACCAAAGCATTTCTTCGGCATGTGCCTGCTTAACGACTGGTCCATGCGCGATATCCAACGGTGGGAGAGCACTCCGCTCGGTCCATTTCTAGCGAAGAGTGCGCTTACGAGTATTTCTCCGTGGATCGTTACTCAAGAAGCACTTGAGCCATTCCGTATTCCTGCGTTCGTGCGGCATAACAGCGAGCAGCAGCCGCCAACGTACTTGCGATCCACGGAGGATCAAGTACGAGGAGGGTTCAATATCGAGCTAGTCGCAAGTATCCGTACGGCGAAAATGAAGAAGGCGAGTGCCCCTTCCTCTGTGGTGACGCGCACCAATTTCAAGTTCATGTATTGGACAATCGCTCAGATGCTCACGCATCACATGAGCAACGGATGTGCGCTCCTGCCTGGTGACCTGCTCGGGAGCGGTACGGCGTCCGGCCCGGAGGACGGCAGTGCCGGATGTCTGCTGGAACTCAACCACCGCGGCAAAAAGCCTGTGAAGCTCGACAATAGTGAGTCGCGCCTGTGGCTGGCAGACGAGGATGAGGTTTGTATCACTGGAAAAGCGGTTGCCCCTGGCTATGTGACGATCGGCTTCGGAGAGTGCCGTGCGGAGGTTTTAGCCGCCGCCTAGCTTCGTTGTACTTCATCCCTGCGCAAGCCTATCGCGGCGGCCTTCCCCAAAGCCTGAGGGTGGCAATGTCAGCGCCGGCTCGGCAGGCCTTGAGCTTCGCCCACACCACGTCTTCCGCTACTAGTTCTCCGCCCGCAAATGTACCAAAGCCGCAATCGCTTGACGCTATCACGCGACTTCGATCGCCCACGGCATCAACTGCCTCGCAGATGCGATTAGCAATAACATCCGGATGCTCAACGAAATTGGTGGTCGTGTCGATGACGCCCGGCAGAAGCATCAGTTCCGGCGGCAGTTTCGCACGCTTCAGGGCGGCATATTCATGCTGATGACGAGGATTAGCAAATTCGAGGCTGAGGCCTCCGACACGCGCCTGGTAGAGCATGGGCAACACATCGGAAAGAGGTATATCGTGCGTATGCGGGCCTTCCCAATTGCCCCAACAGCAGTGTAGCCGAATGCGCTCGGGCGGAATGTTTGCAAGGGCCTCGTTTAGTGCCGCGACATGCATCTCCGCGATCGCCAAAAACTCCTTTGTGCTCTTGTCCTGGAACAACATCGTACGTTCCATGGCGAGGTCGGGCGCATCGATCTGAAGCACAAAGTTCTGAGCAATCAGCTCGTACTCTTTGCGCATCTGGCGAGCGAGCGCGAATACATAATTCTCGTGTGTATCGTAATGGGCGTTCAAGAGCGTCGTGGCGATGATGCCCGGTGATGCCGCGGTCATGAAAGCTTCGGGCGGTGCGGTAGCTACCCCCTTGAGAGCATTGCTAAACATGCGGCACTCCTCTTTGGCGGAGCTTAAGTCATCGTAAACGATCTCGCTCACTGCCTGCGGAGCATTCGATACTTTGGCGCGTCTTGGAAAGCGCTGGCGCATATGAGCTGCGAAGGAAGGAAAGTCCACGTAGTCAAGCGGCCGCGGGCGAGAAGACTCACCGCCGAATCCTTTCATGCGCTGCGCCACATAGGTCTGAAATCCGACCCTTGGCTGCTCTCCATCGCTTACGACGTCCACGCCGGCCGCGATCTGACGGGCAACAACATCTCGTATAGCACCTTCACTTTCGCTAGCTAGTTCGGCCTTGTCCACCGTCTCGCCGGCTTCCTCCTTGATCAGGAGGTCCGTGAGTTTGGTGTTACGCGGCAGGCTCCCGACGTGGGTTGTCAGAATATGATCTTCACTGTGGAGCATGGCGCCCCTCCATGCAGGGAACTACGAATCTCGATCTTTACTAAGCCATATAAGCGGGAATGGAATCAAGCGATCGATTGAAACCACTGTTCGAAAGAGATAGCCAAACTTGGCATGCGCTTAACTCGTGGCATTCGAGTGAGTGCAGCTCGTACAGCGGTGGCGATGACGCCGCAACAGTTTGGCGATCCAAGGCCAAAGTTGGACGATGGACGTCGTGGAAGGCGTCTATTGTTCAAATCGACTGAGGCAGAGCCCATCGCATGAAAACGCAAGAGCTCAGCGTCCTAACCACTGTCGACGCGCGGCAGCGTCAGCTCAACACGCAGTCCGTCGGGTGGAGCGCGCGCAAAGCCGAGTTCACCACCATAAAGGGCAACCAGTTCGCGCGTGATCGACAAGCCGAATCCGTCGCTCGATGACATCGGCAAGCGGCCCGAGCTCGCGCGAGTCGGCCCGCTCACCGGCTAATGCGAGAGTGAGCGAGGCAAGAGGCGTCTTGAGGCCGTGCGCGAGGTTGGCGACAGGCGCGTGCCAATCCCGGTAAGCTCTCCTTCGCTTCGTTCGGCATGGGCTCGACCAACCATCTGCTCGGCGAGTTCTTCATGAAGAAGTCGGGCACCGATCTGCTGCAGGTGCCCTACAAAGGCAGCGCCGCTGCCGCGACGGACCTGGTGGCGGGCGAGGTGAAGCTGTCCTTCGACACGACCACCGTGGCGATGCCGTTGGTGCAGAGCGGCAAGCTGAAGGGGCTTGGCCTCCTGTCACCGCAGCGGTCCGATGCGGCGCCGGGCGTGCCGGCTCTTGCCCGCCATCGTGGAGTCGTTCAGGAGAGGCGCGTCACTGTCGGCACGACCACGCGTGAGCAGTTCGGCCACTTCAGCGTACCTATCTGGCCCTATCGGGCAATGGTCGCTTCCTTCGCCTCATTTGCGTTCCGCTTGGTACCGACTGGAACAGCTCGGTTTGGGCCGCCACGGTGACGAAACGGCCGATAGTTTCCGAGCCTGGTCCGAGACTTGTAGTTGCCATCCTCGAAGCCGAGCGGCTTGTCTGCTTCGAAATTCGATTCGGCCACAGTCTCGGGCTCGATGGTCGGTGCGGGAGCTGAAGCGGCCGCCACGGCCTCGCCGATTAGGCTCTGACGTCGACACGCTACTGCGTCGGCCGCTGCCCTCACCGGATCATCCTCGGTGTGAACGTAGCGCATGAACATCGTGACCGTCTTGTGCGCCGTGAGCGCCATGCCGACTTTCACGGGGATTCCGGAGTTTGCGATATCAGTCGCCGAGCGATGCCGGATGCCGTGTGTCCCGATGCGTGGCAGCCCGGCGCGCCCGAGGATGCGGCGCCAGCCCTTGTAGTAGGTGTGCTTCGACATCGGCCGGTCGGGATCGAAGATGGAGGGGCAGACGTAGGGTGATTTTTCCAAACGCGGTGCCGCCTCGAGCAGGCGAACCGCCTCGGCGCTCATCGGCTTCGACATGCCGCCGGTCTTGCTGTCGGGCCATTCGACACGGCGGTTGTCGAGATCGACCCAGGCCCATTCGAGCTTGAGGATCTCCGACATTCGAGCCGCAAACTCGAACTGCAGCTGGATGGCGAGGAGGATGAACGGGTGTTCCAGGCCCTCGGCCTCCGCCTTGTTCAAATAGGCATATAACCGCTTCAACTCCGCATCGGTGATCAGCCGGGTCTTTCCTCGTTCAGGGAACTTTGGAACGTGCCGGCACGGGTTCGATCCGTCCGGGCGCAGGCCCCAGACCTCCGCCATGTTGAACATCTTGCGCACCGCTGCGAGCACCCGATTGGCGTTCGGTGGGGTTTTCGCCATCCTCTTCATCAAGCTTGAGATGTCCGCGCGTGTGACGTCGGAGACCTTGGTCTGGCCGAGATGGGGGATGATGTGGAGCCTGCCGTAGCCACGGTTGCCGTCGACCGTAGAGGGCTTATTGCGCGGCTCGGAGTAGTCGGTGATGAAGCGCTTGAAGAGTTCCTGCACTGTCGGCGCCCGGCGCGCGGCGCTCTTCTCGGCACTCGGATCCTTGCCCTTGCGGACGTCGGCCAACCAATCCTGGGCGATGGCCCGGGCCTGCTCGACCGTGATCTCGCCAAAGCGGCCGATCGCTGGCTTTCGACGCTGACCGTTGTTGGCGACATAGGCCACCATGAAGACCTTCCGGCCATTCGGCGTGACCTTGAGCAGGAACCCCGGTATCGCGGCGTCGCGGAGTTCGTAGGGGGCCTTGTCCGGCTGAGCGGAGTCGACGACCGTCTTCGTGAGTTTGAGTCTCGGCATTCCTATCCTCCGACGAGGCCAGAGGATCTCAGGTGCAAAATAGGTGCAGCCAGAAATCCAACCGTGGCGTACGACCGGCTAGGACTGGATCACCATACGACGTGGAAATGCCAGAAGGATCAGGCGCTTATCGTATTGTGGCGTACTGCCGGCTAGAGATAGGATAGCTGGTCCATCGCCTCTCAAAATCAGGTTTCCTCACGGAAGTGTTGGTTCGAGTCCGACCGGGGGCACCAGCGTGAATACGTGGGTCGGCAAATTCCATTCCCTCACCGGCTCTCGCCTGCGAAGGCGACGGGCGTGATATGACGGGCGGAATGGTTGGCCGTCGGACTTGGCATTGGGCGGTGATCGCCGCGACGGCGCGCCCGGGTGGCGCGGTCGCCGGCGTGGTCTTCGCCCTTCTCTGCGCGGGGTGGCCCGCGCTCGCCGAGCCGCCGGGTGCTCGCGCGGCGGCGTCGCGGCCGTCGGTCGACGCGATCTGCCGCACGCTGGCCCAGGCCGCGGCGGCCAACGACCTGCCGCAGGAATTCTTCGCCCGCCTGATCTGGCAGGAGAGCCGCTTCGATCCGTCGGCCGTCAGCCCGATGGGGGCGCAGGGCATCGCGCAATTCATGCCGGCGACGGCCGCGATGCGCGGGCTGACCAACGCCTTCGAGCCGTTGCAGGCGCTGCGCGAGTCGGCGAGCTACCTGCGCGAGCTGCGCATCACCTTCGGCGGCAATCTCGGCCTGGCCGCGGCCGCCTACAATGCCGGTCCCGCCGCCGTCGCGGCCTGGCGGGCCGGCCGCGCCGCCCTGCCGTTCGAGACGCAGGCCTATGTCCGGCTCGTCACCGGCTACACGGCCGAGGCCTGGACGGCGCGGCAGATGCCGCAGATGGCGTCACCATCCCCGCTGGCGGACACGCTGATCGGGGCGCGCTGCGCCGAGCTGGCGTGCGGCGTGGTCGATCACGCCGTCCCGCGCCGCGACTACACCGCCGACCCGGCCTGGGGACCGTGGGGCGTGCAGCTTGCCGGCAGCTTCTCCGAAGGCGATGTGCTCGCCCGCTTCGAGCGGGTGCGCCGCCGCTACGAGGCCGTGCTGGGCGACCGCCTGCCGCTGGTCGTGCCCGGCCGCCTGACCGACGCCTCGACCTACGTCGTCCGCATCTCGGCGAAGAGCCGCGCGGAAGCCGATGCCCTGTGCGCCCGCTTGCGGGCTGCCGGCGGCGCCTGCATCGTGCTCAGCAACCCGCGCGGCTAGCCGGCGACGTCCGGCACCGCGCGTCGCCGGGATGGGGGTTGGCTTCCTCGCCATTGTCTCGTATCGCTGGTCCGTCCGCGACCTCCTCGAGGAAAGCCGCTCCATGCCAGTGACCCGACGCGCCGTGATCGCGGCCGCAACTCTCGCCGCCGCCTGTCCGGCTGCCGCACAAACGCAAGGAAAAACCATGACGACCGAGACCGGCCTGAAATTCATCGACACGACCGTCGGTACGGGCGCAAGCCCCAAAAGCGGCCAGACGTGCGTCATGCACTACACCGGCTGGCTGTCCGACGGGGGCGCGAAAGGCAAGAAATTCGATTCCTCCGTCGACCGCGGCGCGCCCTTCGAGTTTCCGATCGGCATGAAGCGCGTCATCGCCGGCTGGGATGAGGGCGTCGCCACCATGAAGGTCGGCGGCAAGCGAACGCTGATCATCCCGCCGCAGCTCGGCTATGGCGCGCGCGGCGCCGGCGGGGTCATTCCGCCCAACGCCACGCTCATTTTCGACGTCGAGCTGCTGGCGATCAAGTAAGCATCAGGCGAGTGGCGCAAGGCCCTCGCCGATGCGGACATCGTTGATGACTTCCTTCACGCGCTGGCGAAGGGGCCTGTACTGCAACCCGAACTCTTCGATGAGCCGCCGGTTGTCGATCAGATAGTTCCCGGAGATGTCTCGGCCGCCGGCCTGCGCGTCGAATCGAATGTCCGCATCGGGCAGGAACTCGCGCACCAGAGCCGCCAGCTCGCCCAGGCTGACCGTGGTCCCGCCGGAATTGTAGGTGTCGTGCCTCGGCTTGTCGGCAAGCAGCACCCGCGCGAACGCTTCGGCCATGTCCTCGACGTGAATGACGCAGCGCATGGCGTCGGCGTAGGGAAAGCTGACGGCCTGCCCGCGTGCCGGCTGGCACATGCAGTTCACGTGATCGATCGAGCCGAACTTCTTGTCGGGACCGGTCACGTTGGCCGGCCGGATGCAGGTGATCGTCATGCCGTATGCGCGCCGGTAGTCGTGAGCCTGCCATTCGTTGACGATCTTGTTGACCGCGTACTGCGTTTCGCCGCGTCGCTCGTCGGTCTCGTCGACAAGGCGCTCGCCGAACGTGGACTGCTGGCCGCTGACGGCGACCGAGCTGGGGAAGACCGTATGCCTGACGCCGCAACGGCGTGCCGCCTCGAAGCAGTTGTCCATC